>CAZXIT010000010.1:0-21813 GCA_964640775.1 uncultured Candidatus Saccharibacteria bacterium | reverse complement strand
CATATACCAATTACCCGCGGCGAACTGCAGCATCGAGCCTGGCCCGAGGGCACCGACTGGCTGGCCCATAGAGCCCTGGCTGTCCTCATCCGCTATCGTCCCGAATCGCTCGGCAGGCTGGCCACTTACAGCCTGCCCTACCGCGACTCTGCGAATGACCAGGTACGAGCAGGCGACCAGCAGCGAGACAGAGACGCGCAGCTTGATGGCAGCTACACCAGGTGGTGATGCAAAATTGCCAGCAATTTGTCGTAATTGGCAAAATACAGCGCCGCGTTGCAGGCTAGCAGTCCCGGAAAGACTATAAACTGCTCCTCGAACTTGCCGGTGGTCACCCGCAGCTTCTTGATCGGCGGAAAGCCGAATTTGAGCGGAATCGGCAGCAGCCACGGCACGCCCTCTTTGGTGAGCGTATCCATCACCAGATGGCTGACCATACCGATCATAAACGCCCACCACACCAGTCCGATATCGACTGAACTCATGATAGGATGCAGCACGATTAGCAGCCAGTGCGCCGAGAAACCAAACAGCGCCAAGCCAATCAAAGAATGCGTCAAAAACCGATGCCCGCCATTGAGCATCCCAAACACTCTCCCAAAGTATTTCCCCACCGGCAAATTCCGCCACAGCGGCGCCGTTGGCTGATCGACATCCGGCGTCACCCCACCAATCAGATTCGCCAGCACCGCCACAATCGCCGTAGCCAAACTAACCGTCCGCACCGGCTGGCTCAACACCACCACGCCAAGGAGGGTAAACGCTGCTAGATCGTGGGTGCGGCCGGTCATACTATTTAAGTTTAACAAGTAAAAGGATTATTTATTAACACGGCAGGGCAGTCTAGTTCTGTCACCCCGAGCCCGTCTGCTAAAACTTGCGTTGCTGCAATCAGGGCATTTTGAGTGAGCAGTAAACTCTACATTACTTAACTCTCTTCTGCTAGCGAAATTCATTTGATGCTCTAACAGTGTCCCCTTTTCGTATAAACCAGTAAAAATCATCATTAGGTCATTAGCCGCTTGAGCCGCAGAAAGAACATTAAGCGTGATGACACTGGGCTCAGAAACCATAACATCATCTACATAGCGCTGGGCTTTGAGTTGGGCTTCTGTAAGCGACTCCTCTTGAAGCCTAGAGGCTGGTATTAAATCGTGACACTCAAGGCAGCCGGCCTGGGCCTGAGGAAATACCGGCCTAGTATTTGCCGTAATATCACCTATCTTTTCGGTATTTTTATCTTTGGGTATCTTTATACCGATCTGTACTCCTGGAATCAAATATTGATGAACTAAGGCATTGAACACCAGACGACTCTGGATATTATCGGTAGCGAGAAACAAAAAATCGACATCTTTTAGTAATTTGGCAGTGGGCTCATCGAGGATACTGCCGACAACCGGGTAGTACTGAATCTTTGCATTAGCTTGCTTGGCTACTTTTTGAGAAATTTTAACTTTGTGCCGCGCAGATCTCTTCCCTAGTTTTTGGAGTAATGGTATCCTGCTTTTTGTAAGCAAGGTTCTGGCTTCCCAGCGAGTAGCCCCAACTACTCGGGGTAAATTTGTGAGATCGATCCTGTCGAAATCCACAGCAATTATTTTGCCAACGCCTAAACGCGAAAGCCATTCATTTAATAATGAGCCTCCCCCTCCTAAACCAATAATGCCCACTTTGAGATCCGACAGTATTTCTTGGCCCAAATCACCGAACAATCTGGTATTGCGATCGTAAATGACGTCGGCTCGGCTGGATTTTCGCTTTGCCTTGGGATATAGCTTGTACGTATGCAGCCCGACAACCTTAGTATGCGCGAGAGCGAAACGTCCCCCTTGTGTCCATATATCTCCGGCAATCGCATTTTTTGCAAAGACGAGGGCGCCGACCGGCCCGCCCTCTGTTATGTCAAGTAAGGCAGGATAGCCCCTTTCGTGGGATGCCATATCGTCTCCGGAAAATTCCACACTATCTGTGCCCCTATGGCAATGCACTGCCAGATAACATAATTTCTCCTGAGAACAGTACTCAGAGGTCTCAGCCACAAATTGCGCGGTCAGGGCTCGGTAGCCACGCTGGCCCGGCACATATTCCACACCGTCCTGGGCCAAAAAGACCTCGCGAGCTAAGAGTCGCGTGCCGGTTGAAGATTCGGATATGCCGGCAGTTATTACCGCACCGTGTTCATCACCGTCTCCCGGAAACAGGTGCTGATATAGCTCCTTAAACAGCTGTCCATCTATAGTCAGAGTTACTGGTTTGGTCATCGCGATTTTATCCACTCGATAACTTTAACTAGCTTCGTAGCTGCTGTATCTATACTCGGATCGAGCTTGTTAGATCGCCGCGACACCTGAATACAGTCAATATCCTGCCATTTAATTGGATCTGCAGAAAACCCATCACCCAGTTTCTCGCCGTCTTTTCGTTTGATTCCAGGATCAATATGGTGGGGGTAAACATCAGCCCGGGGATACTGAAACCCAATAATAAATCCCACCCACGTTACACTTGGGATGTATTTTTCATTCAGCTCGATATCGCGGATAATGACCCGGGCACCGCCGTCGGCCACCGACTCTACCTCGATCTCATGACCACTAAAGGCAGCCCGGATCTCTTCAATCGCTTTTTCAACTTCTGGAATCATAGAATGTGCTAGGAGTTATCGTCGGGCGTTACGGCACGAAACTTTTGATCTTTGTGAATGGTGATGGTGGCCCCATCGGCTACGGGCTTTAGTTTGCCCTCTTTAATCTCAAACAGGTTAAAATCAAGTTCAATACTCACGCCTTGGTTGATGGCCGCTTCTTTGATCTGCATACCAGTCACCTTATTATCTGTGAAAGCGACTGGGTTATTGTTAACATAGATGGTGGTAGTTTTCTTGTCTTTATCCTCGTTTTTGTCCGCCATAATTCTCTCCTTTTTATGATTTTAAGCGATTAGCCAATAGCAGTATAGGCCCTCTATATAGCGTAATCAAGTGCAATATTAACGCTACATGTAGTGGTTTTTAACACACTTGCTGAGAGTTATGGCAATACGACGCGCTTTAAGCCTAGTTACCTGCCGATCTCATTTCCAAACAAGGTGGCCTGTTCCAAAACTAACTGCGTAGCAATAGCTTGCTGGTCCGGGGGATAGCCATATTCATTGAGAAGTTTTTTAACTTCAACACGTAGTTTGGCTTGCGCATTGGTTCGGTGTGTCCAGTCGAGTGATACATTGTTTCGGACTCGCTCTACCAGCAATCGTGCTAGGTTTCGTAGCTTCTCGTCACCGATGACATTTTTTGCGCTGCCGTTTTCGATCAACGCATCGTAAAAAGCTTTTTCCTGCTCTGTTAATCCCAATGCTTCGGCTTCATTTTCTTCATCACGCAGTTTCTTGGCGATGGCTATTAGTTCTTCAACTACTTGCGCCGCTTCTATGGTGCCATTCTTATAGCGATTAAGGGCGTCCGACAGCAGCTCAGAAAATTTTTGTGTCTTGAGCGCATTGCGTTGGAATCGTGCTTTTACTTCGTCATTGAGCAGTTTTTGCAGTGCTTCAATAGCTAAGTTTTTGCGATCCATGCCGCGGACTTCTGCCAAGAATTCATCAGACAGAATGGAAAGTTCAGGCTTCATGAGTCCAGCAGCCTCAAAGATATCAACAACGCCAACAGGGGCAATGGCTTTATCGACAATTTGTCGAAGTGCCATGCGATAGTCTTCATCAGTAGGTCCGCCACCTTGGCCATCCATCTTTTCTAAGCGAGCCTTGACAGCTTGGAAAAACGCTACTTGTTCGCGTAAAACCAGAGCCTCAGGATGTGGCATAGCCAGTGCAAAACCTTTGCTGAGTTCCAAGACGTGCTGTTTTAAATGCTTTCTGCCATCTTGCTGCGCCAGTATGTGCTCCTCGGCATCAAGGATAATTTGTAGTTGCTGGCCGGTGGCAGCTGTAAAGTAGCGCATGTAGTCAAAGCCGTGGAACAGATCCTGGACGATCTCAAATCGTCGCTTCATTTCAGCTACTGCCTCAGTGATATTGAGAGTTGGCTTGCCCTCTCCACCGCTGTGTGTGTAATTGCTCAGAGCATCGCGAAGTGCTGCAGCTACACCCAAATAATCAACCACCAAACCGCCCTCTTTACCAGGATAGACACGATTTACTCTGGCAATCGCCTGCATGAGATTATGATCTTTAAGCGGCTTGTCGAGATACATAGTGTGCATATTGGGCACATCAAAACCGGTCAACCACATATCACAGACAATCACGAGTTTCAGGTCAGAATCAGCCTGCTTCATACGCGCCGCTATCGCCCGAATGCGCTCTTTACTCCGAATATGTTGCTGCAACTGAACATCATCCGAAGCCGATCCAGTGATGATGACTTTGATGAAGCCTTTATCGTCGGCAATATCATGCCAATCGGGCCGTAGCGCCGTGATAGCCTCGTATAGATCGGCAGCAATCCGTCGGCTCATAGTCACAATCATGCCTTTACCGTCTATGGCTGTCAGCCGATTCTCAAAGTGGTCGACAATATCTTTGGCCACTAACTCCAGCCGTTTACTATTACCGACGATGGCTTCTTTTTGAGCCCACTCGGCCTTGAGCTTGTCTTGTCGCGAGACTTCCTCACCCTCAAGTAAACTCTCGACCTCGCTGTCCAGCCATTGTTTGGTCGATTCGTCCATCCCTAGATCGATCAAACGACTTTCATAGTAAATCGGCACGGTCGCCTTGTCCTCGACTGCTTGCTGGATGTCATAGACATCTACATACTCGCCAAATACTGCCGGCGTGGACCTATCATCAGTCTCAATTGGCGTGCCGGTAAAGCCAATGTAACTGGCGTTGGGTAGGGCGTCACGCATGTATTTGGCATGGCCATAGATCAACTTAGAATCTTTGTCTCGGACATGGGCTTTTAAGCCGTACTGGCTGCGATGGGCTTCGTCAGCCATGACAATAATGTTGGTGCGACCGCTCAGCTCAGGCAGTGTGTCTTCTTCATCTTCCGGTGAGAATTTTTGGATAGTCGTAAAGATCACGCCGCCAGCTTCTCGGGTCAGTAGTTTTCGAAGCTCACTCCGGCTGGTAGCTTGCTGCGGATCTTGGCGCAGTAGATCTTTACATGCCACAAAGGTGTCAAACAGCTGTCCGTCTAAATCATTGCGATCAGTCACCACTACAATGGTAGGATTTTTGAGCTCATCACTGAGTATCAAGGCACCGGCATAAAAGACCATCGACAATGACTTGCCGGATCCTTGGGTATGCCACACCACACCCGCCCGATGATCTTGTACGCGAGCATTTAGAGTCGAGTGCAGAGCTTTGATCACCGCCCAATACTGGTGGTAGGCAGCAACCTTTTTGATATATGTCTCGTCAGTAGTGCTCTTTTCAAAAACAATAAAACTCCTGATTAGATCAAGCAGTCGTGCCTTATCACACACACCTCGCAGCAGTATTTCTAGCATCGGCACATTACCAGCTTCTTTTTCACCATCAATCGTCTTCCAGGACATAAAGCGCCCAAAGTCCGAACTAATCGTCCCCATCCGAGCATCCAAACCATCACTGATGATGCACAGCTCATTAAACCGAAATAGCGCGCTAATCTGATCTTTATACGTCTGAATCTGGCGATACGCCGCCCGCACATCAGCCTTAGCATCGCCAGCGTTTTTGAGCTCAATCACCGCCAATGGCAATCCGTTCACGTACAACACAACATCCGGGCGTCGATTATGATCGTCTTGCATGACCGTCAGCTGGTTTACTGCCAGAAATTCATTATTCTCGGCATTATCAAAATCTACTAGCCAGACTTTCCTGGTCCGAACCTCGCCATCACCACCCCTGTACTCAACATCTAACCCATTAACCAGCAGCTCATGAAAGATTTTGTTGTCCTCGTACATAGTCGGTGCTGTTGATCGAGTGACAAGCGTCCGCACCTTATCCCAGTCATCTTCTGAGAACTCGGGGTTAATCCGTCTCACCGCTTCAACCAATCGTCGATCCAACACAGGCTGAATATACTCTCGTTCTCTCGATCCCTCTGGTCCAATGTCCGGTCCATGTAAAACTTGCCACCCTATCTCGCTTAGAGTTTCTAAAACAAACTTTTCTATCTTATCTTCATTCATCATTTTGGATGTCTCCAAATTGTCTTAATCCATCTTCATATGCAATTGGATCAAATTCATAAAGAATATCACTTGCTACATATTCAGTGTCACTAATAACTAGCCTGCCGAATGCCGTGTCCAGGTAAGTATCGTATTCAGAATTTCTAACTAAATTATTTTTACTCAAAGGAAATTTCCTTTCAAACTGGTGGATTAAATTTCCCAGTAAGATATCTGTCATCCCGAGTAGTCGTTCGTTTTCTCTCTTATCCACTGCATCACGCAACTCATTTTGTCTTTGTAGGCTTCGCCCGTGACCTGCCACCCCGCTTCGATTACGTGCTCTTGTTAAAAATGATATTTCAGCCTTGGTTACAAGAAGATCTTCATCCTCGAGTTGTAGAGTCGTGCAGACCAGCGCCTTTAAGCCGTCCATGTTCATCGCCTCACATTGCTGTTCAGTTGCTGTTTCGGTCGAAATGATTATTGTTTTCATGACCGTTTCGCATAAGGTTTTACATTTATCTCTTATTTCTTCGGGTGCTGTAGAGAGTACTAAATCAACTCTTCTTACTTCGGTCTCCAAGCTTCTCCAGCGCTGCGGATGTATCAAGGTGATATTACTAAGTTTAGGCAAACAGCTCATACTTTTATCGTTCCAGATATTAGGCGTGGTACCAGTGTGTCTCGCAGAGCTTCAAGTATTGATATCTGTTCCTTGTTTTTTTCAATGTTTAAAGTGATCTGGTTAAGCGGCTTGGAGAGTTTTAACAATTTTTCATTATTTGGCGCGGTTATCTTATAATTTTCAATCATGCCTTTAGTTATAAATTTGATCACCGAACCCCGGGATCCTTCAGTAATTTCTCCAAGGAATCTACTCATCAAGAAATACAGATAACCTAATAAGTCCTCCTCTTTTGGGATCAAAACATACGTCCGTTGGTATGCTTCAAATTTACCTCTGTAAAGCTTGAGATTAAAATCGCCATTACCGGCAAGTAAAAGAGCATGCCCTTCAAAAGAATAATCTGGTGCTTTAGAGACTGACTGCGAACATGTAAAGAAAGCATATTCACCGTCAGATGTGCCAAAATTAGCATCTTTTTTTCCGGTCTTAACAGGGAAAAATTCCCCAAGTGTTCTAGTTTTCCAGGTTTTGACTTCAGAATTATCTATAAAGTTACGTTTGAAGAGAGCTCGGCCCATCCGCTCCAGTGTTTCATTCATCTGTCGGTTCAATTCGATCTTCTCATCAAGGTGACGAAGGTGCCTTCCAATATTGCCCTGTTCTTCGATCGATGGAAGGTCAAGAGGATACCTGCTAAGAGCCTCGTTCTGCACTCGCTGACGACCAGAAGTACCAGCCATCGCCTGGATTGCATAATCCCGAAATTTGGGCGAAATAGAAAGATAGTATATGTAGTCTGAATTCGTTATATTTTTCTTTTCACGCAACACAATAAATTCTGTTGAGCCAGCACCCACTTCATCCTTTTTTAAAATGTCAACATAAGCTGTTTTGCCATTTTCAAGACATGGTGTAATTCTGGCTAATAGCGTATCGCCATTTATAAACTTGGGCCCACTTTTGTACGCTCGTCTTTCAAAAGCCGTAATTTTTCGACTAAATGGATCGAGCTTATCCATTGAAATAAATACACTCTCAGCGCCTTTTTCAAGGATTGTGGAGGGATTTATCTGAACAACATCACCGAGCAACACTGCCTCACTCATAATAAGTTTTCCTCAACTATCATAGCCGATCTTCTTTAAATCTTCTTTAATCTGCTCCTCTAGCTCGCGACTTTGGGCGAACTGGTTGTTGAGATCGGCGGTTAGGCGTTTCATTTTGGTTTCAAAAGCTTCATTGTCCTCTTCCATGGCTTTGCTGCCGACGTAGCCACCAGGGGTTAAAGCAAAGTTAAGCTCTTTGATCTCTTCCAGTTTTGCGGCTTTGGCAAAGCCTGGTACATTTTCATATTTTCCATTGTTGGTTTTCCAGTTGTGATAAGTGTCGGCAACTTGGGCGATATGTTCGGCGGTTAGCTCTTTGTTACGGCGGTTGATCATGGTACCGAGGTTGCGGGCGTCGATGAAGAGGGTTTGGCCCTTTCGATTTGACTTGTCACGTGTGACGAACCAGAGACAGGCCGGGATGCCGGTGTTGAAAAATAGCTGGGCTGGCAGGGTGACAATGCAGTCTACTAAGTCGGCTTCGACGATATTTTTGCGAATCTCACCCTCGCCAGAGCTTTGCGAGCTCATCGAGCCATTGGCCAAAACAAAACCAGCAGTACCAGCGGGGCTGAGGTGATGAATGAAGTGCTGCACCCAGGCAAAGTTAGCGTTGCCAGCTGGCGGAACGCCGAACTTCCAGCGGATGTCGTCTTTTAGCTGCTCGCCGCTCCAATCGCTGACGTTGAACGGTGGATTAGCGAGGATGAAGTCGGCTTTGAGATCTTTAAGTTGATCGCTGTGCAGGGTGTCGCCGTACTTGATATCGGCATCGATACCGCGGATGGCCATGTTCATTTTAGCGAGCTTCCAGGTGGTCTGGTTTGATTCCTGACCATAAATGGCAACATCACCGAGTCGGCCCTTATGTTCTTCGACAAATTTCTCAGACTGCACAAACATGCCGCCACTACCGCAGCAAGGGTCATAGATACGCCCTTTATATGGCTCCAGCATAGCTACTAAGAGGCGTACAATGCTGCGTGGTGTGTAGAATTGGCCGCCGCGCTTGCCTTCGGCATCGGCGAACATGCCCATGAAATATTCGTACACATTTCCGAGCAGGTCCTTAGCGTTGTCAGCACCAAAGGTGATATTGGTAAAGACATCGATTAGCTCGCCAAGGCGACGTTTGTCGAGTGCTTCGCGGGCATAGTTCTTAGGCAGCACACCTTTTAGCACAGGATTGTCGCGCTCCACATGATCCATAGCCTCATCAACTAGGACACCGATATTTGGCTGCTTGGCATTATCACGCAGATTAGCCCATCGAGCCTCTTGGGGAACCCAAAAGACATTGTCTTTGGCGTAGTAATCTCGATCCTCGGGATCATATTTCTCAGCCTCGGCTTTTTTATATTGTTCGTCAAAGGCATCAGAAATATATTTCAAGAAAATCAGACCAAGCACGACGTGCTTGTACTCCGCTGCATCCATGTTGTTTCGGAGCTTATCGGCCGTCTGCCACAGTTTCTGTTCAATGTCATGAATATCCACGAAAACCCCTCAATTCTAGAGACAGTTTAGCATTTTTGTATCTGTTTTGGAACGATTTTCTATCTTTTCTTAGCGCCAAATTCTAAATTAACGCAATAAAAATGACTGTGCATATTTATAATCAACTTTCCTTGCCTACAACTCATCATGCTCGCACTTACAAAAACCTCGCGGGAGGACGATTATGAGCGAGAAGAACAATGGGTTTCTGCGGCAGCAAGCGACTGCGGTACCAGCACAGCTTCAGTGCTAAGCCAGATAGCTTGTTACTAGTTGTTGCGAGGCATTGCTTTATAGAGATAGTAATTGTATAATATACACTTATGAAGGCTCCGAAACTGCATGCTCGAGTGTCGCATCATACGATGCAAGGCGAGGAATTTGTTCGCCCCAATGGCTTTGAGGTGTGCAGCGGCGAGGAGTGGCTGACGCATACCGGCATAGGCGAGCGGGACGAGGAAGGCATCTTTGTCATAGCCCAGGCGGGAGTTATGAGAATTCTCGCTGCCATAGAAGTACCGAGCAGCCGGCCAGGCCACTTGGAGTTCAGGATAACCAAAGAGATAGAGACGCTCGCGCCGGGGGAAACCTGGGAGCACAAAACAACTGATCCAGAGAGTGACGAAAATGATATACTGCGGGTGACTCACATTAGCCCGATAGCCATGGCCGTGCGCCGCAAAGTCGTCTCAGCCTGCGGCGAAGACCGGCACCATTGGCAGACTCGACAGAAACCGCCTCGCCGCGGCGTAAAACATACTCCACGTACCTGCTAGATTATTTTTCTGTCTCTGGCTTGAGTACTTCAAAGCCAGGTATGTGGTGAGCCCGGACGATATCACTGCAAATCCTGGCTGCTGTCTGGCGGCTTCGTATGTCCATCGCTTTTTCGACTGCCGATCGCTTGCGGGCATGGGTTTTGAGCACCCCGCGCACCAAATGCATAGTAGTGGCGACCGCGCCCGTGGCTAGCCCTACTGACAGCGGACCAGCTTGTCCATGCTCAATCAGGCTCGGAGCTAGCACTACGCCAGCGCTCGCCAGACCAAGCGAGCCAATACGGGTAACGGCGTTTAGCAGCAGGCGGTCATAGTAGGCCCGGGCATGGACAGTATAGGTCCTAGCAGCCGCTGGTTCGATGTTTTCGACTAATCGGCCGAGCATGGCGGCCGGCATGGCATGATCGATAGCGGCTTCAACCGGCAGTCTGCCGCTAGGCAGCGATACTTCCATATGCTCCCTAATCACCTCGTCCGGCATGCCGAGCTCCTGGACCATTTCATCCAGGATGTTTTGGGTGGCAGCGTAGCGGTTTTCCTGCAGGGCGCTGACAATCAAGACATCGTGGTCGGCTTCGGACAGCGAGGCGCCAGTCGTCGGCAGCGGGTCGCCGTCAAACGTATCTTTGTGATACTCGGCGCTCTCATCTGGTGAAATCAGCCAGACGGTCAGGTCTAAGAGATCCTCTCTCGCTCGGACGGCATCTCGCGGCGAGGTTTGTTCCTCTGGCTGCTGCAGAGGCACCAGACCATAGGCGTCCATGGCGGCCTGGCTGACTTTTAGCTGGCCCCACAAAAAGTCCTGGCGATGGCCAAGCTCGACCTGCGGCTCACGCTCGGCCAGTGACGGCGGTTGCGGACGTCCGAAGTTTCTGAGAGTCTCGATCATGGTGCTCCTGATTTTTATACATTATACCAACTATGTGCGGTAACAACAATTTTCCGTTACAGTATTATTTAGACGGCGAGCGGCAGGATACCGGCAGCGTGGGCGTTGTAGACTGCGTGGGCAACGTTTTGGGCGCCGCCAAGCTTGGCTTTCATAGTGGTGCGGGCCTCTTTGATATCGGCTTCGCTCGTCTGCGGCTGGGCGTCATATATCTGCGTGTTGGTAAGACCGATAGCCCCTAGTGCTAGGTCCACAAGTTCCAGTTCGCTCAGCTCGGCCGCGAGATCGTCGCGGGGTTCGACTTCGTAAATGCCAGCCAGGACTGCCCGGTTGTAGGCCTGAGCCACGCAGCGGGCGCCGACATCTCTGATGGCCCGGTGCCGGAGCGAGCGAATACCCGAATAGGAATAAAACCGCTCCTCGGCTGTTTCGTAGACTTTTTGGCCCTGGGCAGCGTAGAGCAGTTCTTCGCGGCGCCGTTCGGGCATGACATACCCGGCGTAGGCCTCAGCAGCTGCGGCTTCAGCCCGCCAAAGTTCAGCGACAAAGTCCGGCACCGGCGGAGTGGCGATAACTAATCTGGGGCGTTCAAGCGCTGGGGCGAGCATCGTGACAGTATCCTACATCTATTAGGATTTGATTATATCATATATTGGTTATTTATACAAAAGCCCTCAGGCGGCGGTGGCCACGGCGGCATAGTCGACAAACATATCCTCCAGGTACTGGGGGCGAAACATGCCGGCCTGGACGATGTAGGGGCCGTCGGGGTTGTCGACCTCGAGCGAGCCTTGGGTAGCGGCTTTAATCAGCGCGGCGGGCTTGTGGCTCAGGTCAAAACTGCCAATCAGCGGCACTATAACCCGGCCGTCTTCGTCAATCGGCAGGTCAGACAGCTGGCTAGGAGCCGCGTTGGTGCGCTGCTGGACGTCAGTGCTGTTGATCGTGGAATTGCCGTAGAGGCGCAGCTGGCCGTCTTCGCATAGAAAGACATTGTGCGGCAGGTTGGTACCCAGCAGCAGCTCAAAGCGGTGGCCTTTGACTTGATCGAGGTGTTTGCGGCGCTGATGGCCGCCGACTTCGATGCCGCCGATGCCGTAGCCGCGAATTGACCAGGCTGCCTGGTCGCCGTCCGTATGTCTGAGGCGCAAAGCCCCCCGAAAGTTTCGCTCCGAGACGTAGGTCAAAAAGGTATCGCACAGCTCCTGGGCTTCGGGCCCCCAGACGACTTCTGGTCTGGTGCCGACATGGTCGCGATCGCGCTGCTCCTTGGCGCGGCGGACTTCAGCGCGGTGGCCGGCATAGGCCGCTTGGCGGGCCGTTTCCTGGGCCGCCTGCTCTGCTGTTCGCTGCCGCTGAAGCTGCAGCAGCTGCTGGATCTGCTGGGCATCCTGCCGCTGGCCGCCGACTCGCCGGTCAACTTTGCTGGCAAAATTATCGGGTTCAGTCATGGATTAGCTCCTAATGTTCTAAAGTTAGCGTTTGCGCTTCTTTTGGTCAAGTTCTTTTTTGCGGAGCCGGAGGCTTTTTGGGGTGACTTCTAGGAGTTCATCATTTTCGATGAAATCAAGGCATTGCTCGAGGCTAAAAATCGTCGGCGGAGTCAGCTGAACGACGCCGTCGCTGGAGCTGCTGCGCATATTGGTCAGGTGCTTGGCCTTGCAGACGTTCATCTCCAGATCTTCCTGGCGGGTGTTGAGGCCAATGATCTGCCCAGCATAGACTTTTTCGGCGGGACCGACAAAAATCGTGCCCCTGGCTTCGGCAGTTTCTAGGGAGTACGGCGTGGTAATGCCTTGCTCGTAGGCAATTAGGACGCCGCTGCGCAGCTGCTGCAGGGCGGCAGTCTGGGGCTGGAAATTGATTACTAGACTGTTCATGACGATAGTACCCTTGGTGTTGGTAAGCAGGATATTGCGCATGCCAAGCAGCGAGCGGGTGGGCATTTCGTAGATGAGCTTGGTGACGCCTTTGGGACTGGCGAACTGCTCTTTGAGGGTAGCCCGGCGCTGGCCGAGTTCCATCTGGACGGTGCCGACGTGCTCGGCGGGGACTTCGATAATAACTTCTTCGACCGGTTCGACGGTCGCGCCCTTTTCCTCATGGGTGACAACTTGCGGGCGGCCAACTTCGAACTCGTAGCCTTCGCGGCGCATGGTTTCGATCAGTACGCCGAGGTGGAGTTCGCCGCGGCCGGCGACAGTGAAGCCGATACCGTCGTCTTCGACGCGCAGGCCGACATTGGTTTCGGTCTCGCGGTGCAGACGCTCGGCAATCTGCCGGGAGGTATTAAATTCGCCCTCCTGGCCCTTGAAGGGGCTGGTATTGGGGCCGAGGTAGATACGCAGTGTTGGGGCTTCGACCTCGATAGTTGGCAGGGCTTCGGGCTGATCGGCGTCGGCGATGGTTTCGCCGATCTGGGCGTCAGCGATGCCGGTCAGCTGGACAATATCGCCGGCGATGCCCTCGTCGACTTCAAATTTGCTGACGCCGTGGCTCATAAACACCAGATCGATTTTGGCTTTGGCCATGGTGCCGTCTTTTTTGCACAAGGTTACCTGGTCGCCGGGCTTGACACGGCCGCGGGTGATCCGGCCAATCGAATATTTGCCTTTAAAGGTGTCGTGAGCCAGAGCAGTCACCAGCATCTGGAAAGGCTTGTCGAGCTCGACTTTGGGCGCCGGGACGTGCTCGGTAATAGCCTCAAAGATCGTCTCCAGATCACCGTCCTCCTCAGGATGCTCCGGAGGTTTTGGCCAGGCTTTGCCAGCCCGACCGATGGCGTAGTAGACCGGGTAGTGCAGCTGGTCCTCGTGGACGGCTAGTTCCAGAAATAGGTCGGCTAATTCATCTTCGACTTCTTTGATGCGCCGGCCGTCTTTGTCGATTTTATTGATAATCACAATCGGCTGCAGTTCGGCAGCCAGAGCTTTGCCGAGCACAAATTTGGTCTGGGGCATCGGGCCCTCCTGGGCGTCGACGATCAGCAGGCAGCCATCGGCCAGGTTGAGTGTCCGCTCAACTTCGCCGGAGAAATCGGCGTGCCCGGGAGTATCGATGATATTGATACGGTAATCATTGTGCTGGACGGCAGTAACTTTGGCGGTGATAGTAATCCCCCGCTCTTTTTCCTGGTCGCCGCTGTCCATGATCAGGTCCTGGCTCATCTCGGCCTGGTTGTCGCGGAAGGTCTGCGACTGCTTGAGCAGGCCGTCGACCAGCGTGGTCTTGCCATGGTCGACATGCGCGATAATCGCGATATTCCTGATCTTGGCCGGGTCCTGGGTGGTTTTCATCCAATAAAAAAGGCGCCCTATCTAAAAGCGCCCGGCTTTCTATCTGTAATTATAGCATAAGCTTCCCTGTTGGACAAGCTAATCACATGACACCGCCTGCCGATCTCCCCTGCTTTCGGCCTCACAAGCCTTGCGGCAAAAGCAAGGGGTTGGCAATCATCGAGAACGGCGCCACCACGGGCGGGGCTGCAGTGCCTTGGCAGCCTGCTGAAGTCTCACCGTGTCATCCCCTGCCATGTAAGCATACACTCTGTCGAGTGTCGCGGCTGTTTCAGTTTCTGAAGCTGGCATAACAGCACTGGCAGCATTGGCCCGACCCAGCACACTGTCCGACAAGATGTACCGCTCGACAAAGGCCCGCCCGGTATGACCATGGACAAATAAGTGCTCCCCGAAAAGGTATAGACCGGCGGCCCGGCCTTGCGGCCGCAACCAAGCTGAGCCGCGATCATGGGGGAAGACGGCAGCCAGCGCCTTGTCAGCCCGGTAGACGTGCCGGTCTTCAGCGAGCTGCCGGTTATGACCAATCAGGAGATCCTCGACAGGTGCCCGAAAGCGCTTTGCTGGCAGACTTAGGGCGCGCATACCTACGGCGGTATCAATGGTGTCATTACCGTACTGGGTACAAAGAGCTACGACAGTGTTGGTCAGCATCTCAGTTGTACCAGCTGTAGCCAGGTCCGCCAGCGTCGCTTCCAGGCGGCGTGATCCGAACACTGTGATCTGTTTTGGTGTGGGATGCTCCAAATCATACGGGTAGTGATCGGCGGCAACATTCATTATCTAGTGTGTCACGAAGGTCAAGGCGTAGCCGACGCGGCCAGCACGGCCAGCGCGGCCGATGCGGTGGACGTAGTCCTGGTAGGATTGGGGCTGGCTGAAGTTGATGACGTGGGTGATGTCCGAGACGTCAATGCCGCGAGCAGCCACGTCAGTGGCTACCAGCACGGTAGTTTTGCTGGCTTTGAAGCTGTCGAGGGCGCGCTGGCGCTGGCCCTGGGTCTTGCCGCCATGAATGGCGTCGGCTTTGAAACCGCGAGCCACCAGCTCATTGCTGAGGCGTTCGACGCTGCGCTGGGTTTCGTCAAAGACAATCACTTTGGTAACTTCGTCTTTGAGCAGGATATCGTGCAGCTTGTCCAGTTTGTCGTGGGTGCCGGCGTAGCGGACGACGTCTTGGTTGACGTGGTCGCTGCTGTCGTCGCTTTTGACGGATACAGTCTCGGGGTCATTGGAAAAGTTCTGGATCAGGCTGCGGACTTTGGCGTCCATGGTGGCTGAGAAAAAGAATGACTGGCGCACCGGAGCTAATTCTTTGAGGATGAAGCTGACGTCAGGCAAAAAACCCATGTCCAGCATGCGGTCAACCTCGTCAAGCACCACGATGTTGAAATGCTGGAGGTCAAGCGTGCGGCGTTCGACATGGTCTTTGATGCGTCCCGGAGTGCCGATGACAATTCGCGGGTTGCCGCGCAGGTCGCGCAATTGAGGACCCATGCTGGTGCCGCCGATCAGGACAGCGCCGGTCAGGCCGCTGCCTTTGGCGATACTGCGGCACTCGTCTTCGATTTGCTGGGCCAGTTCGCGGGTCGGAGCGATAATCAGCGCTTTGGTCTGCTGGCGGCTCATTAGCGAGTGCAGCATTGGCACGGAAAAAGCCGCCGTCTTGCCGGTACCGGTGTTGGCCAGGCCGATAATGTCCTTGCCTTCCAGCCCCAGCGGGATAGTCTGGTCCTGGATGGGCGAAGGCACAACGTAGCCCTTGGCCCTCAGGTTGTCGAGGATCAGCTGCTCAACTTTGAAGTCTTCAAAATTATGCTTAGGCTGATAGTCGACTGCTTGGGTCGGCTTAGCGACAGCCACGAAGCGTGACGGGTCGATGTATTCGCCGCGGCGCTTGTTGCCACCGCCGGAGCGCTGGCCGCTTGAACCGCGGCGCCCGCCCTGTTTTGCGGAATTGTACACTGAATATTTGTATGAAGCCATTAAAAAATGAACCCTGTTTTCTGTGCCACCTTTTATAGGCGGTACTTAGATTGATAGCTCGATTGCTAGAATGAAAATCGAGTTATCTATCTTATCTGTCTGACACACAAAAGACCCGGATTCATTTAAACAATTACCTTTACATTAGCACGATATAGCGTGAGTGTCAATTCGGATTGCTGTCCGGCTGTATACTAGAGCTATGGACAGCAGACCTTTGGCGGAGCGGCTCAGGCCGGAGAACCTGGACGACATTGTCGGCCAGGCGCATTTGGTGAGCGCCGGTAAAATTATCCATGAGATCATCGAGCAGCAGCAGCCAACCAGTTTAATCCTCTGGGGACCGCCGGGCAGCGGCAAGACGACGCTGGCCCGAATCATCGCCCGCGGCACCGGGGCGGAATTCGTCGAATTGTCAGCCGTGACCGCTGGCAAGGCCGATGTCGTCAAGGTCATTGAGCTGGCCAGTCAAAACCAGCGGCTGGGCCTGCAGACAATTCTCTTTGTCGATGAAATTCACCGCTTCAACAAGGCCCAGCAGGACGCCTTCCTGCCCCACGTCGAAGACGGCACTATCGTGCTGATCGGTGCGACCACTGAGAATCCCAGTTTTGAAGTGATTAATCCGCTGCTCAGCCGCTCACGAGTACTGGTGCTGGAGCCGCTGACCAAGGACGAAGTTGTCAGCATTCTAACCAAAGCGGCCAAGGCCGAAAAAATATCAGCCAAAAAACTGCCGGCAGCATCAATTGATCTGCTGGCTGAATTATCCGGCGGCGATGCCCGCGTAGCCTTGGGCAACCTGGAGTTAGCCCTGCAATTGGCTGGCAGCAAGCCGATTACCCAGGCCGTCGTCGAGACAGCCGCTCAGACCCGCCTGCCGGGCTACGACAAAAAGGGCGAATATCACTACAATGTCATCAGCGCCTTTATCAAATCGATGCGCGGCAGCGATGCCACTGCTGCCCTGTACTACTTGGCCAGAATGCTCCAAGCCGGCGAAGATCCCAAGTTTGTGGCCCGGCGAATGGTGATATTTGCTTCCGAGGATATCGGCATGGCCGCGCCGGCGGCCCTCAACCTGGCAGTTTCGACGTTTTTGGCGGTCGAGCGTATCGGCCTGCCGGAAGCCCAGTACAACCTGTTTCACTGTGCCACAGTGCTGGCCAAGGCTCCCAAGTCGCGTGCCGTGGCCGACGCTATGAGCCAAGCCTTGTCGACAGCCCGTGACTATCCTGAACTCCCGGTGCCGCTGCAGCTGCGCAATGCGCCCACCAGGCTCATGAAAGACCTCGGCTACGGCAAAGGCACCAAATGGGAGGCCGGTTTCAAGCACCCCAAAGGCTTTCTGCCTGATGAGCTCAAGGATACTGAATTTTTCTAGGTCGCTAGAGGACGGCGTTCAAATCAGTGTCGAGCTGGTTGGGGTTGACGTCGCCATCGATTGGCGTGGCGTCTAGGGCTTTGTCAGCTTTTTTAAGGTCAGCCGTGGTTTTGATCTTAGCTGGTCCTTTGCTGGAATTAACTGGTGCATTGCCAGCCAGGTGGGTATCGCTTTGGCTGATGCGGTAGCCGATCACGCCGACTGCCAGGATGACGCCGACTGCCACAACGACAAACAAGTGCATGCTGCCTATTTGGTTACGATGAAGACTCATTAGTTGGTGCTCCCTTCGCTGGTTTTAGTGGTCTCAAGCGCTTTAATGACTGCTTTGACGGCGGTGCGGTAGGCTTTGAGGTTGTCGCGGGTCTGCTGGGCGGCTGCCTTAAAGGTAGCGACATCGGAGGCCACGCTGGTGCTGTTGCAGTCAATCGTTGGGGTAATGGCCTTGAGCGCAGCGATTGAAGCGGCCGAATTGGCTTTGGCGCCATCAGCAATCGAGATTAAGCTCTCAATGCCAGCTGGCTGGGCATTGGTGGAGGTCTGGAAGGCCAGAGCTTTGGTGTAGATGCCGTCGATGCGGGTCTGGGTCTTTTGGGCATTGGTGACGATGTGGCTGAATTTATTTGTCAGGCCTTTTTTGTGGGATTCGCAGGCTTTGGTGCGCTGTTCGGGAGTCCTGGTCTTGGCTTCGTCATGCTTGGTTTTCATGTCGGCCAGGATAGTGTCGCCGCGGTGGTGAAGTTCAGTCGAAGAACTAACCTCGCTGGGCTCGTTGGCTTCGTGGACACCGGGCTGGTCATTGGTTTCGGTCTCTGTTTCGGTCTTGGTGACAGGCTTAGCGGTCCCGCCGCCGGATGTTGTCTCGGTACCGCCGCTCTTATGAGTGGTCTCTGTTGTACCGCCCCCTGATCCGGAGCTGCCGCTATTAGCGCCCTCTGCACTGGCTGATACCGAACCGACAGCCAGAATGGTGGCTACCAGCAGCGACAGGCCGATGCTCGTTTTGTTAATTTTTAACATAAGAAATATTCCTTGCTGCTTACTTATTGATACTCACGCTTCATTGTAGGTAAGCCATCAGCTATGCACAAGCGCTTTTCCACAACTGCTATACTTATGAATATGCCGAACCAAACTGTTATTGACTGCCAAAAATTGAGCAAGCGCTACGGCCGCAGCCCGGCCTATGCCCTGCAGGATTTGAGCTTGGCAGTCCAGTCCGGTGAAATCTACGGTTTCCTGGGGCCGAATGGCGCTGGCAAGAGCACAACCATCCGTACGCTGCTGAATTTTATCCAGCCCAGCAGCGGCCAGGCTGCCATCTTGGGACTGGATATCGTGCGTGACAGCGTAGCCATCAAACGTGAACTGGGCTATCTCGCAGGCGAAGTCATGCTCTACGGACGGATGACCGGACAGCAATTCCTGGACTACCTGAGCAGCCTGCAGCCCTTGAAGCATCGCCCGTACCTCGCAGAACTAGTTGATATCTTTGGCGCCGACTTGCAGAAGCCGCTGCATAGCTTATCAAAAGGCAACCGTCAAAAAATCGGCGTCATCCAGGCCTTGATGCACGAGCCAGCCGTCTTAATTCTCGACGAACCGACCAGCGGCCTCGACCCCTTGATGCAGGCCGCCTTTTACGAGGTTATTGAGACAGCCAAGCGGCGCGGCGCGGCTATCTTTTTGAGCAGCCACGACCTGGCCGAAGTACACAAAATGTGCGACCGCGTCGGTTTTATTCGGGCCGGAAAACTGGTTGCTGAGCGCACCATCGCCGATATTCAGAGCCTGGCGGCCCATCGTTTTGACATCACCTTTGCTGACAAGCCGCCGCTCACCCAGCTGCACAAAATACCCAATGCTGCAGTCCAGACCCTGAGTACTCACACCGTCACCGTCCAGCTGCAGGGCAACTTGCAGCCGCTGTTTGCCCTGCTGGCCAAACACCCTGTGACAGCCCTTGACAAACATGACGTCAATCTCGAAGAAGAGTTCCTGCACCTCTACGAAGACCAGCCGGAGCCAAAAATATGAAGCCGATTATCCGCTGGAGCCTCTGGGAACGCCGCGGCGGGATAGTCGGCTGGTCGGCTGGCATTAGCGCCTATATCGCCATCAATGTCCTGGTCTACAGCAGTATCAGCAGCCAGGCCAAAGCCCTCAACCAGGCCCTCGACAACCTGCCAGCCGGGGCTAAAGCCCTGTTTGGCGGCAGCGGTGATTTCCTGTCGCCGGTCGGCTACTTGAATTCCAAATTATACTATCTCATCCTGCCCCTGCTGTTTATCATGCTGTCCGTCAGCCTGGTCCGCCACCTGCTGGTGCGCGAAGAAGACAGCGGCACGCTGGAGCTGCTGCTGGCCCGCCCAATTTCACGCAGCCGATTGCTGCTGGCTAAGCTTGTCAGCGGCCTCATAGTGCTGTTTAGTGTCGGACTGGCCACGCTGCTGGTGACGATCGTCTGCGCTAGCGCCAGCCATTTTGGCATTTCCTGGGTACGGCTGGCCGAGGCCACCGGCATGACGGTGCTGCTCAGCTTGCTGTTTGGCTCAATTGCCTGGGCGCTGGCCGCTATCGGCCGCTTTGGCAAAATCGCCAGTTCGGCCGGCGCCGGGGTGATTGCCCTGGCCAGCTATCTATTTAGCTCGCTCGAGGGCTTTGCCAGCTGGCTGGAATGGCCAGCCCGGCTGCTGCCCTACAACTACTACGACCCGACCGCTATTTTAAATGGGACCTACAACTGGTGGAACGCCGCCGGCATGATTATCGCCACGCTGATTATATTGTCACTGGCTTTTATGGGGTTCCGACGCCGCGATATCGGCTAGAGGCTGGCAATCTGTTCCCACGGCAGGTCGGCTTTGCCAAAGTGGCCGTAGGCGCTGGTAGCCGAGTAAATCGGGCGTTTGAGGTCCAGAGTATCGCAGATGCCTTTGACCGAGCAGTCGATCAGCTTTTCTTTAAAGGCGTGCAATTCGGCCTCGCTGATCGTCGCGGTGCCAAAGCAATCAATGGTCTGCATCAGCGGCCGCGGCTGGCCGATGACATAGGCCAGGCCGACCTCGCACTTGGTGGCCAGGCCGGCTGCCACGATGTTTTTAGCAATGTAGCGGGCAGCATAGGCGCCGCTGCGGTCAACTTTGGAGGGATCTTTGCCGCTAAAGGCGCCGCCGCCCACGCGGGCGTAGCCGCCGTAAGTATCGACCACAATTTTGCGGCCGGTGAGGCCGGCATCGGATTCCGGGCCAGGGATATGCCATAAACCCGTGCCGTTGATGATGATGTTTTGGTCTTCCGGCAAACTAAATTTGTAATGCTCGAGGACGGGGCTAATGATCTGCTCTACAGCTTCTTTGCGGACTTGAATAGCGCCGGTTTCCTCGTCGTGAGCGACAGCCAATACTAGTTTCTCAATACCTGCGGGCTTGCCGTTTTCGTAGCGCACCGTAACCTGCGCCTTGCCGTCCGGCCGCAGCCAGCGGAGGACATGGGTCTGCCGAGCTTCATCAATTCGCCGAGCCAGGGCGTGGGCGATGGCAATTGGCAGCGGCATCAGTTCCGGTGTTTCATCGCAGGCAAAACCAAACATCATACCTTGGTCGCCGGCACCATCCTGGTCGACCCCGAGGGCAATTTCCGGTGACTGCTGGTGCACGTCATTGCTGAACTCAGAGTCAGGGCCAAAAAACCACTCCGGCACGATATACCCAAGCTCGATGACTTTTTCGCGAGCGATATGCTCAAAATTCAACTCGGCGGTGGTTTTAATTTCACCAAACAGGGCAATTTTATTAGCTCCGGCCACAGTCTCGATACCGGTACGGCTGTTAGGATCCTGTGCCAAGGCGGCATCAACGATAGCGTCGCTGATAGCGTCGCAAATCTTATCGGGATGTCCAGCGCAGACTGACTCGCTGGTAAAATACTGGGTGACTGCAGTAGTATCTGACATAAAAATATCCTTTCTTGAATATGGCAAGCGAGAAAGGATACGACGAAGTCTATATCTTCCCCGCTTGGCTAAGCAGGCTAGATGGAGCACCTTATATCACTACAGGTTGCCGGCGGTTCAACGAGCTAGATCTCTCCCCGCACTCTCTATATTTAAATT
>CAZXIT010000009.1:0-21945 GCA_964640775.1 uncultured Candidatus Saccharibacteria bacterium | reverse complement strand
ACCCCAACCCCCACACCGGCTCCGGTGTCAAAGCCGCCAGCGGCGCCGTCGAAGCCTGCCCCATCGACGAGCACTACTCCAACCCCCAATCCGATCGCAACCCCTGCGCCCGCCCCATCGAGCGACCCAGGACCGATTAAAAGTACCAAAACAGATGTCTTGCCGCTGCTCAAAAAGTCACCAGATACGAGCGGCAATACCAGCACCGATAAAAAAGGCAGTACTAGTTTAAGCGAAACTGGCAGTGCCAAAAAGCTCCCTTGGCTGGCTATTGCCGGGGGCATTGGTGCCGTGCTGATGATTGCCTTGGCCCTGGCTGCCTCTCGCCGTCGACAAGCTTTTAAGCCGCCACCGGCAACAGCCGAAAGTTCTACTATCCAGGATGCCTGGGCTAAATCCCGCAGAACGATCTCGGCTCCCCAGCCCACGAACCCCTTGCATACACCACCGCCTGACAAAAACTACGCCCCAACTGCAGCAGAATTCCCAGCACTTACCAGCGTGGCGCCGCCAACGGTGATGGCGCCGTCCGTAGTACTGCCGCCTACTATTCCTGAACTGGTGCCGCTCGAGCAGCCGGGGGTAGTGGCACCAGCGAAGTCAACCCCGACCATAGTGGTCACGCCGCCATCTATACCGGTTCAGCAAGTGGCACCTGCCCAGCAGCAGCCATCGGCCAAGCCGCCGGCGCCTGAGCTGGTGCCTCTCGGGGATATTCAGCTGCCAAAACTAGAAACCCTGCCACTCGCCCTGCCACCAACACCGTATTCCACAACCACTCATCCTGCCCCCCAAAATGTTTTGGAAGCCAAAATTAACGAAGCCTTCTATCCCTTGGAGGCAGCCCAGCTGGCGTCATCGAAAGCCAAAGCCCACGAGCAGACTGCATCTGACGCACCGCTCGATATGTTTGAAATGGCCAAGCGTTATCCCAAAAGTTTTGGCAGCGACCTCTACAATGAGCCGCAGCCGCCCGCCGGACCGCCTGCCAGCCCGCCGCCAAAAACCAAATGAGCTATACACGGCATAATCGCGCTATCTCGCTTGCGCTTATTGTACGAATGCTTTAATAATAGAGCACAGTGAAACCTCGCCCCCTGAATCAAGCTGGCTTTATTCCGCTCTTGCTAACCATCTTGGCTGTTGTTGCCGCCGCTATCTATCTTATCTATAGCCGTGTCGTTCATGCCCAGCACTAAACAGGGGTAGAATGTTGACATATATCGCTAATTTGTGCTATAATAAGTAGATGTCCTCACCCAAAAAGCTCCTACTTTTATTTGCCAACAGCAGCGTCCGCGATGGCAGGGCTGACCCTGCTGCTTTGCAAGCGCTCCTGCAGCGAGCGGCTGATGATTCAGGTGCAGCCTGCGAAGTCTACACCAGTTACGCCCGCAGTTTGTCATACCTCATCACTAACGACGGGTTTACTGTACGCGACCACCGCAATCACTTCGATTTGGATGAGTATGATTTTGTCTATCTGCGCAAAGCTGGCGCCAGCATGCAGCAAATGCAAGCCTGCGCCTACTATTTGCACGATCATAATGTGCCGTTTTTTGACCAGGAGATACTGAGAGCTAATTCGCGAAATAAACTGAGCCAGATGGCTGCTCTGCAGCGCCAGCAGCTATCAATCCCGGCCACGCTGTTTTGCAGAAACAAGCGCCGGCTGCTGCGGCTGGTAGGCACGACATACGCCGAGACGTTCAAGTTTCCGATCATTGCTAAAGCTACAGGCGGCACACGGGGCGACGCCAATTATTTAATCCAGACGCTTGCCGAGCTGGAAACACTCGCTAGGACCAGCAAGCGGCACTTTATAATCCAGGAATTCATCCCAAATAGCGGCGACTACCGTTTCTTTGTAGCGGCTGGCCAAGTACGCGGTGTCATCCATCGACAGGCTGATCCGGGGAGCCATCTCAATAACACGTCACAAGGTGCCAGCGCCACGCTTGCTCCGCTGGCAGACTTTGACCGTGGCCTCATCAACCAAGCAGTCGAAGCGGCGCATATTTTTCGGCGTGATTGCGCGGGAGTTGACGTGATGCTCGATGATCGCAATGGCCAGCCATACTTCTTGGAAGTAAATCGGGCTCCCCAAATTGAGGGATCCAGTTTTGAAACCGAAAAAGCTGCCTGGCTGCTAGAGGCCATCGACGAGTCAATTGCCACCCACGAACCGGTCAACCAGCCAGCGATGAACGAGGCGGCTCATATGGGCCGCTACGAAGCTGTCTACATCTGCGGCCAAGATGGCAGCGAGGAAAAAGTAATTGCTAAAGTTGATACTGGTGCTGACAGCTCAAGTATTCATGCCGAGGCGATCGAGCTTCGCGGCGGAGAATTGCAATTTAAAATTGGCAAACAGGATTTTCATACAGACAATTTTTCGAAAAAAAAGGTAAAATCTTCCAATGGCCAGTATCAGGAGCGCTACATGGTAGTGATAAAGGTGCGCATCGGCGACAATCGCTACGATATCAAGGCTTCACTCGCTGACCGGTCGCAGATGAGCCATGACATGCTGCTTGGCCGGCGCTTTTTGCGGACTAATAAATTTATCGTTGACGTTTCCAGGCGCTACAGCGCCTCGGGAAAGAAGCTGGCATAGCCGTGAATATTATCATTCTGTCCAAAGGCTCCGGCAACTACTCGACGAAACGGCTCAAAGCCGAAGCTGAGCAGCGCGGCCACCATGTGCGGGTTATCAGCTACGCCAAGTGCTACGTGACGGTAGAGAGCAGCAAGCCTGTCGTACACTACAAGGGCCGTGAACTGCGCGACGTCGATGTTATTATTCCCCGGATTGCAGCCAGCCTGACCAAGTACGGCACCTCGATCGTGCGGCAGTTTGAGATGCAAAACGTCATAACAATCGCCAGTTCAATGGCTATTGTCCGCTCCCGTGACAAACTGCGCAGCACCCAGCTGCTGGCCAAAGCCGGCGTCGGCATCCCCAAGACTGTCTTCGCCCGCGAGGTGACTGATTTTGATGATGTCTTGGATCAAGTTGGCGGTGCGCCGGTCATCATTAAAGTAGCTCGCGGCACCCATGGCAACGGCGTGGTGCTGGCTGAGACCCGCAAAGCTGCCAAAGCGGTAATGCAGGCCTTTTATGTGGAGGGTGTAAGCTTTGTGGTCCAGGAATTTGTCGCCGAAAGCGCCGGTGTCGATATCCGAGCCTTTGTGGTGGACGGCAAGGTCGTCTCCAGCATGCTGCGCCAGAGCCTGGACGATGACTTCCGCTCCAATATCCACCAAGGCGGCGAAGGCATACCAGTCGAGCTAACCAAGCAGGAGCGTCTGACGGCCCAAAAGGCTGCCAAAATTATGGGCCTCAATGTCTGCGGTGTCGACATGATGCGTTCTGCCCGCGGGCCCCTGGTGCTGGAAGTTAATTCCAGCCCTGGATTTGCTATCGAAAAAATCACCGGCGACAATGTTGCTGAAAAAATTATCGACTACGTCGAACTAGCCGCCAAAGCCGGGCGCCGCAAGGATAAAGTCGGCGCCTAATCTAGACACCGCTCATGCTATTATGTGCGTATGACCCCCGTCATTATCCTAGCCGCCATCATGCTTCTGCCGGTCATAATCCTGATGGTCTTGCGTATCAATGCCACTTTGGTGTTTTTAAGTCTTTGCCTGGGTGATGTGCTGGTGCAATTTGTGGCTGGCGATGCGCAGGATCTGTTCGGATTATTTAATACAAGCACCGTGCATACGGCGCAGCCGAGCAGCAACATGATTACTATCACCCTGCTCCTGCTGCCGGCAGTCTTAACGGCGATATTTATGATTCGTACCGTACGCGGCCATGGACGGCTGCTGCTCAACATGCTGCCATCTTTAGGCGTTGGCTTGCTAGGCGCGCTGCTCGTGGTGCCGCTGCTGGCGCCCGGCCTTAGCCACAACATTGTAGACTCCACTTTGTGGTCGGAAGTCCAGCGCGCCCAAGACCTGATCGTTGGCAGCAGCGCCCTGGTTTGTCTGCTAGTCCTCTGGCTGCAGCGTCCCAAAGCCGGCCATGACGGCAAGCATGGCAAGCACCACAAGGGGTAGGCTCATTGACTTTTCGCCCGATTTCCGGATAATGTAAGGAGTTAATGGGTCCATAGCTCAGCCGGTTAGAGCACCTGCCTTTTAAGCAGGGTGTCGTGGGTTCGAGTCCCACTGGACCCTCCAGTATCGATTTCCTAGCCCCTCCCGGGGCTTTTTCTATAGCTCCGTCTTGACTCGCTATATTCGCCCACTATGCACAACGAGGCAAACGACTGGTTTTGCAGACTAAATGCAGGGGTTAACGAGGCGGTTTGAAGCCAGAATCGCTTCATTGGTAAGCGTGTTATTAGCACTCAGCGCGCCGTGTAAAATGACGAGCATGGTTACTTTTTTAGCGCCGGGCTGCGGTGTGACAACGAAGTTATAGAAGTTGCCGCCAGTAGGACTGAGAGTAGGGAGCGTTATATTGCTGGCGATTACTCTGTATCCCGTGCCACTAACCGTACTATCGTCGAGGATGTCAACCGGCATTATGTTGGCGCTGGCTTGCGCCCGGGCAGTAATAGTCCATACGCTGCCGGCACAGGAACTGAAGCCGCCAATCGAAGCGTTGCCGCCCCCGACATTACCCTGCTTGGCTTGAGTTATAACGACGGCGCCAACGCCAATAACTGCGAAGATCGCTACCATGATAAGCATTTGAAGCCGATTTTGTTGAAACTTGCCGCTGGTTTTACTAGCTTTTTTTGCCATAATGTATCCTTTTATTCTTTGATGTAACAATTACATAATAATGGCGTAATGATACTACACTACTTGTGCTTACGCAAGAACAAGCTTAATCGGTAATCCGGCTCTCGATTATGTCTTCTTTATTATGCTGAGTTTCGATGTCTTATTCCGTGCCAGGCTATTTGAAGAACCCAAATATCCAAAAAAATAACTAGTTGATACGTATCACATTGATTTGTGTAATTTTCTGGTATGATTGTGAGTAATGGGGATAGAAAAAGCAAAAGTTGCGATTGTTGATGCCCGGGACAGGATATTAGTACCGATCAGGAGCTGGGAAGAGGACACCCGCAGATTAAAGCCTGACTTGTTTGGCGGCACACATGACCCCGGAGAAACTAATCCTGCGCATGTCGTGCGTCGAGAAACGGGCGAGGAACTGCTCGGCGCTGAACTTGACAATATAACCTTGCTGTACGAACATTCCAGCAGAAAGTACGGAGTACCCGTTGTCAGCCGCTTTTTTGCCGCCACGGCAGAGTTCCCACCCGAGGGTGTAGTGCTTGGTCCTGAGCACTTGGGCTTTGCCTGGGTCCCAAGAGAGGACTTTGCTGAGCTTGACATACCCGACAAATATAAAACGGCGGTCAGGCTGGGGGCGCCAATATTTGAAGAACTAGTTGAACTGCAGCGCAGCGTCCACCAGCAGGAATATGTGAAGCTAGCTGCCTAGCAAGATAGCCATTGCCTACATGAGGATGGTTTGTGAACCGGGCAGCAATTTATCTTCACCAACAATAGTGATTATTTCGTCGCGGAGCTTTGGTCCCTCTTGCACGGTAAAGAATGCTGTCGTTTTAGGACCCAGCTCAAACAGTTCCGCTTCAGGCACTAAGGACCTGAGTTTGAAATCGTTAGATGCTCGACTCTCGGCTTCTAACACTGTCTGCTCGTCAGTCGGCTCTACACCGCTGATCAGTATCCTGCCAGCAATTCGTATGGCGGCTTGCGTCCTGACCTGCAGCTCAGCAGCAGCTGCCACAACATCTCCGGCCGCTCCCCAAACAGGGCGTAAAGCATTCATTATAAATATTTAACCACGAAGCGCAGACAATCGCAAAAGTCTTTGCCATCGATCAATGACGCCAGGTAGCGGGGTATTGCCAAAAAGGTACGGAGCACTTGGTGAAATTGGAGCTGAATCTACAATTTTTCTGATCTGATATCATGAAGCAATGGATGTAGTTCTTGATATGGCGATTTCGCCCAACGGCTTTATCGCCCGAGAAGATGGTAGTGAGGACTGGCTGCCGGCCGACGGCTGGGATGACTTTCTGGTTGAAGCTAAGCGGTTCAACAATATTGTTATGGGGCGCGAAACGTATGAGCAGATTACCAGGCGCTACAAAGACTACAATTTTGATAATGTCGACGCGGCTTGCAAGGTCATCGTGACACGCAACCCAGACTTCACTGTTCCGACTGGCTATAGCGTAGTTCACAGTCCGGAAGAGGCTATCAGCCTTTTGGAGGGACAGGATTTTAAGGAGTTGTTTCTGATCGGCGGCGGCAAGCTAAATGCTGAATTTATCAGGCGCAAGCTAGTCAGCGTAATCCAGCTTACCATCAATCCTTATATTATCGGCCAGGGCCGGCCGTTTTTGGCTTTTGGGGACTTTGAACTGAGGCTCAAACTAATCGAGCACAAGCTGCTATCTGGTGGCCGCATCTCAATTAGATACCAGGTGCTGGTCTAGAGGCCGTGCCTGCCTTTGCCGCTGGGTGCTGGCGGGTTGCAGGCATTGTGCAATGTAGCCGATTCGGCGACAGGCTGCGTTGGAGTGGGTGAGACAGAACCGATTGGTCCGCCTGAGCTAAACGGAGTAACGTATAGTACGTCGTCGGTAACGCCTGGCTGCGGTGTGGTATCAAAGGTTGTAGGTACGGTGAGGGACAGGCTAAGCTCGTTTTGGACTTTTATAACCTGGCTGGCATTCAACGTCTCGTAGACGTCAACCTCGCCCAGCCTGCTGGTAGTTGAATAGGCACTAGCATGTATTGTCCAAATGCCATTGACGCAGTCACTGACGCCGCCAATAAAGGCGTTGCCAGAAAGGCCGCTGCCGGCTCCATGCTGGGCGCGTGAAATACCCAGCGCGCCGACTCCTATGAGGACGAATGACGCTACTACGATTAACATCTGGCTTTGCTGGAAGCTGGCCTTAGTTTTAGCTGTTTTTTTCTTCATTTTGTGAGAATCCTTTTTAATTTTTTGCAGCTTATCGACTGCATTATGACCGGTTAATTCTACTACGGCGAATAGGCATAAGCAAGTAAAATCTTGCTGTCGCAGCCCGGCGTGCCCAAAAGAGCCAGCTTGAATTATTAACTTTGGCCAGCATGAGCGCTTTGGTTTGCTAAAATCCGGCACATGCGGCAGATATGGCGCCACAGGTTTCGGAGAAGTACGCTTTGGCTGGTATTTCTACTGGGGGTTTTGAGCGGTATTGGGGTGGCTCGAATTGGCTGTCAAGCGGCGGGAATTTGGTGCTGCGGGGCTGGAGTATGTGTTCTTGCAGTGAAGTCAAAGCGCAGCCTGAAAGCCTTGGCTGCAATAGGCGTTTTTGGTTTGATGTGCGGTTGCCAGCGAGGCTCGATTTCAATGCAGCAGCTAGCGGCCTATCATCAGTACCAGAGCCAAAAGATTACTATCATAGCGATTGCCAGCGAGGACGCGATCTATGGCAAAACCAAGCAGCTGGCGTTTGCGGCGCATGGCGTAATGCTGGATAGTGGCCGGCGGCTGCCTGGCAAGATCCAGCTCAGTGGTTTTGGAGTGAATGCCGTATTTCAGGGAGACGAGGTGGCGGCCACTGGAAAGTTATATCCAGGCTTTGGAGCCTACCAAGGACGCATGAGTTTTGCCGCGATCCGCGTTGCGGCACATCATCCGACTCTCGTGTCAGAAATTCGCCGCCGTTTTATAGCCGGTATGCAGACAGCTCTGCCTGAGCCGCTGGCACCGTTTGCCATGGGTTTGCTGGTCGGCCAGCGGGCAACGCTGCCGGATACAGTCAAACAGGACTTGCTCATGGTCGGCTTGACGCACATTATCGCCGTTTCGGGCTATAATTTAACTATTATCCTGCATGCCAGCCAGCGGCTGTTTGGCAAGCGTTCCAAGCGGATTTCAACACTGCTATCACTGAGTTTGATAGGTGTCTTTCTGCTGATTGCGGGGGCCAGTGCTTCGATTGTCAGAGCAGCAATAGTTAGCTTGTTAAGTATTATGGCTGGCTACTATGGCAGGGTCTTTCAGCCGCTCAATATTATTATGTTAGCAGCGGCAATTACCGCTTGGGCCAATCCTGTCTACCTCTGGAGCGACCTCAGCTGGTACTTAAGTTTTTTGGCGTTTTACGGCGTGATGGTTTTGGTGCCGCTGTTGCAGCGGCGCTGGCCAGGACGCTGGCACGATTCGCTCGTCATGAGTGTAGCCCTGGAAAGTATCTGCGCCGAAATCATGAGCCTGCCATTTGTCCTGCATATCTTTGGTCAAATGTCGCTGGTTGGTTTGCCGGCTAATGTGCTGGTAGTGACCATGGTGCCGCTGGCTATGCTGCTCGGGCTGGTCGCCGGCTTGGCCGGGATGCTGGCGGCACCGGTGGCAAGCTGGCTGGCATTTCCGGCCGCGGTACTGCTGAACTACATGCTGGATATTGCCCATTTTATGGCGCACCTGCCACACATATTCATAGAAAACCGCGGTTTATCGCTGGCCGGTATGCTCGGCATGTATGGAGTTATTATCTTTTTAACAGTTCTGCTCTGGCGTAAGACAAAGCCGGCTAGGGGTGATATAATAACAGATATGAAGCAACCAAAAAGCCGAGGCTTACTGGCATGAGCGGCCATAGCAAGTGGTCAACGATTAAACGCCAAAAAGGCGCCAAAGACGCGGCTCGCGGCGCCGTATTTACGAAGCTTGGCAGTGCTATCGCTATCGCTGCCCGGAGCGGGACCGATCCAGAGATGAATTTTGCCCTGCGCCTGGCAGTTGACCGCGCCAAAGCCGCCAATATGCCCTCAGCCAATATCCAGCGCTCAATTGACCGTGCCAAGGATAAAGAAGCCGCCCAGCTGCAGGAAGTGCTCTATGAAGGCTACGGTCCCGGCGGTGTGGCTATTTTGGCAGAATGCGCTTCTGACAACCTCAACCGTACCTATCCGGAGGTCAAGCTGGCCTTTTCCAAACACGGCGGCAACATCGCCGAAAAAGGCGCCGTGGCTTTCCAGTTTGACCACAAGGGTATGATTCGGGTAAAAGCTGCCGGCGACGAACTGCTCATGCAGGCCTTAGAGGCTGGGGCTGATGATGTCCAAGAGGAGCAGGGTGAGTCGGTCATTTACACCGATGCCAAAGAGCTGGCCAAAGTCCGCGATGCCCTAAGGGCTTTGGGTCTGGAAATTACGGAAGCCGAGCTCACCTACGTCCCTAACAATACTGTCGAAGTCACTGACGCTGCTACTGCTGGTAAAATCATGCGTCTGATGGATGCTCTCGAAGCCTGTGATGATGTCACCAATACGCACGTTAACTTTGATATCCCTGAAGAGCTCCTTGGCTAGCTGCTTATGAGAATTATCGGCATTGACCCGGGAACCGGCATTCTGGGTTTCGGAGTTATAGATGTAATCAGAGGAAAAGCACGCCTGGTAGACGCCGGTGTGATTAGGACGCCGGTACACGAAGACGATGCCGTGCGGCTGCAGACAATTTTTGATGAGTTAACAGAGATAATTATCACCACAAAACCGAGCGAAATGTCCGTGGAAAAGCTGTTTTTTGCCCAAAACGTCACGACGGCCATGACCGTATCACAAGCCCGCGGTGTCGTCTTGCTCTGCGGCAAGCAGGCTGGCCTGCATATCCATGAATACACGCCCTTGCAGATCAAGCAGGCAGTCACGGGCTATGGTCGAGCCGAAAAGAAACAGATACAGGAGATGGTCAGGGTTATTCTCGAGCTCAAAGAGATCCCCAAGCCCGACGACTGTGCCGATGCCCTGGCAGCGGCTATCACCCATAGCATGACCGTGCGCTAGCCGGCGGCGCAGCGCTGGCCTGACGGGTTGCTTTTGGCAAACGTCTGGATGGCCTTCACGACCTGGCTGTTGTCTTTGAGGTCTTCCCAGAAATCAATCCGGTCGCGGTTGATGGTCATTTTGTCATCGGGGGCGTGCAGTTCGCAGCCCAGCTTAATGAGCGAAGTGTTGCCGCTGACGGCCGCACCCTGCTGGATGTCTTTGCTGGCTGACTGCAAGTAATAAATATTAGTAAGTGTCAGGTAATGCTGGTCCAAAAAGGCCACTTTGCCAAAATATACCTGGCCGCTGCTCAGAAATACGGCCTGGTATTTTGCGGAGTTGACACTGCCAGTGAGGGTATTCGCTTCGTCAGCTTGCCTGCTAATCTGGGCTTTTGCAGCGGCGAGCTCCTGCTTGGTGGACTGGAGCTGGCTATGCTGCCCGCCATAGGCGCTCAGCATGCCGATAATGAGCACCACGACATAGAACGCCAGCATGGCGGCCTTAAGCGTGCTGGGCTGGAAGCTTGATTTGGCTGGTTGCGGCGGCAGCTGAGCTGGCGACTGAGGAGCTGCAGGCGGTGCTTGATAATTTGACAGTGGCAGCGGCTGATTGTCCATACAGGCAGTCTACACGGGCTAGATTATTGCCACAAGCAGTATGGACCGATGCTGCCATAAACTGTGCAATAATAGGGGGAATGATTGCGACACTAAACGGGGTGGTGAATGAAAAATTGGCAGATGCCGTTATCCTCGAGGTGCAAGGCGTAGGCTACGGCTTGCTTGTCTCAGCAGAGGATTATGGACAGCTGATGGTCGGCGAGCCAGCAAAGCTATATATCCACGAGCATATCCGGGAGCAAGCCCATGATTTGTTCGGTTTTTTGTCGCGGGATAGCCAAAGTTTGTTTGAGCAGCTGTTAAATGTCAATGGAGTTGGCCCTAAGATGGCCCTTAACATGTTAAGCATTGGCTCAGGACAAGCGGTGAGACAGGGAATTGCCTCCGGCGATGTAAAATTCATTCAGAGGGCTAGCGGTGTTGGCAAGCGGCTAGCGGAGCGAGTCATCGTGGAACTCAAAGACAAAGTTGGATTAGTTGGCGTGGATTTGGAATCGACTGGACTGCTGCAAGGCGACAGTGACCTCCTAAAAGATGAAGCTGTTGAGGCACTTGTTTCTCTGGGTTACAGTGCTCAGGATGCTTCCAAGGCCTTGCAAAACATCGACCCGGCATTACCGACGGAGGCGCGCGTCAAACAGGCCCTCAGCCGGGGCGGCTCGTGAGCATACCGCGCATTCCTTTGGCAGCCGGGCAAAAGATTCCGCAGATCGGTCTGGGGCTCTGGAAGGTCAAAGACCAGGATGAGTTCGATACGGCGTTTGAAAGTGCCGTCCAAGCCGGCTACCGGCACTTTGACAGCGCCCAGGCCTATGACAATGAGCAGCTGCTTGGGTCAGCTTGGAAGCGGTCGGAATTCAAGCGCGAAGAGCTTTTCATGACTACTAAAATTGCCGTGTCCAACTTTGGCCGCAAGAAAGCCCTAAGCAGTTTTAAGGATTCGCTGAAAAATTTGCAGACGGATTATGTAGATTTGCTGCTCCTGCACTTTCCGGTAACTGTGCTGCGCAAAAAGGCCTGGCAGGCACTTGAGGAAATTCAGTCCGATGGCGGAGCCAAAACCATCGGCGTCAGCAATTACACAATTCGCCACCTCGAGGAGATGAAAGACTACGCCAAAGTGATACCGGCCGTCAACCAAGTAGAGCTGCACGTCTTCCTCCAGCAGCCTGAACTTGCTGCCTATTGCCAAGAGAACAATATCCTCATCGAGGCTTATTCACCCCTGGCTCACGGCCATGGCATCGACAATATCCAGCTAGCGGCTATCGCTAAAAAACACGGCAAAAGTCCAGCCCAAATTATGCTGCGCTGGCTCATTGAACAAGGCTTCGTCGTGCTGCCAAAGTCCGTCACCCCCAGTCGCATTCGTGACAATATCGATATCTTTGACTTTCAGCTCGATCCGGCCGATCGCGACATCATAAGGCAGCTTGACTGCGATCTGCGTACTTGCTGGAGTCCAGTTCATGTCCCCTGAATCAGCCAGCAGGTATAATACAGATGAGGTAGCTACATGATTGATCGAATTGTAAATCCAGGTGCAGATATCGAAGAACCCCGAGAGGTTGAGCTGGAGGTGACGCTGCGGCCGCGCGACTTTGCCCACTACATCGGCCAGGAGCGCCTCAAGCAAAATATCCAGCTGGCGATTGATGCCGCTAAAAAGCGCAGTGAACCGCTGGATCATATCCTGCTGCATGGACCCCCGGGGCTTGGCAAGACAACTATGGCCAGTGTGATTGCCAATGAAATGGGTGCCCAGATCAGAATTACCAGCGGGCCAGCTATCGAGCGGGCAGGTGATCTCGCCAGCCTGCTAACTAATTTGCAAGACGGTGATATCTTATTCATCGATGAAATTCATCGGCTCAACCGGACAGTCGAGGAAGTGCTGTATTCGGCTATGGAGGATTTTAAACTTGATATTATGCTGGGCAAGGGGCCTTCAGCTCGTTCACTTCGCCTAGACTTGCCGAAGTTTACTATTATTGGTGCGACAACCCGGACCGGAGCACTGGCGGCACCGCTGCGCGATCGTTTCGGCATGATTCACCGGCTGGAATTTTATCAGCCTGATGAGGTCCGGCAAATTATTGAACAATCTGCCAAAATCCTCAGGGTGCCAATTGATAAGCCGGCTGCCGTCGAACTGGGCAAGCGGGCCCGGCTAACGCCGCGGATCGCCAATCGACTGCTCAAGCGCGTTCGGGATTATGCCGACGTTAACGGCGATGGAATCATTGATACCGCGCTGAGCCATCAGGCCTTTGCGCTGCTGGATATCGACGAATTAGGCTTGGACAATGCTGACCGCATGCTGCTGGCGGCCATCATCGAGAACTATGATGGGGGACCCGTGGGGCTAGAGACGCTGGCCGCGATCACCGCTGAAGAACGAGGTACTATCGAAGATTTCTACGAGCCTTATCTGATGCAGATTGGTTTGCTGGAGAGGACACCGCGCGGCCGCAAGGTTACCCCGCGTGCCTACAAACATCTTGCCCGCTCGCCCAAGCCGGGTACCGATCAGCCCTCTCTCCTCTAAGGTAAGCGGGCCCTTCTGCAAGCTCAGCGACGTGACTGGTATAATAGGGGTAATGGATCCAAAAGATATATACAAACAGCCGCCTACCACGCGCGTCAGCAACACATTGTCAGTCACACAGCCGGGTGAGCAGACGCTGTGCTCCATGAAGCGCCACCCAATTGGCATCTTTGGTATCTATGCTGCCAATGGCTTTGCGATAGTCGTGATGGCTATCCTGGCTTTTAGTGTGGCGCCAAGCCTGAGCAATGGCACCAGCTCATTCACACTGGCAGCGACGCTGGGATTCGTGATTGTCTCGGCAGTTTGCCTGATTTTTGCATTGATCGCGACCAAAGTATATTGGGGCAATAGCTGGGTGGTCACCAGCGACAGCATCACGCAGGTTGCACAGATAAGTCTGTTTAGCCGGCAATCCAGCCAGCTGTCGCTGGAGAGCTTAGAAGATGTCACGGTTGAGCAGAATGGTATCCTGCCACATATTTTTAACTACGGTACTCTCAAAGCTGAAACGGCTGGCCACCACAGCAAGTTTGTGTTTCCGTACTGCCCGAATCCTAACTATTACGCCCAGCAGATCTTGGCTGCCCACGAGGCTTTTGCTCAAGTCGAACATCACATGTCAGAGCCGGCAGCGCCAGCTGCACCTGCTGCCGCGACACTGCCTCTAGACCCGACCAATTATTCTTGAAACGGGTTGTTGCGAGTATCTTCGAATAGTGTTTTAACGCTGACGCTGTTGTCCTGCAGTGACTGCAGCTGTTTTAATACCGCCGGATCAACCCGGGGTACTCGTGCATTTGCCGATTGATTAATAATTTCCCCGTCAGAGGGTGGCGTAGTGCTTAGGACATTTATGCGCAGCAGTATAAAGCCATAAATACCAGCCACAAATATCAAGAAAGCCACAAAACTGTAGCGCCGCAGTTTTACTAATACAGTCTTGGCCTGCGCCAAGCTCATTTTGAGATCGGGGTTCTTTTTGCTCATGGCTTGATATACTCGTTCAGTGTTAAAGCGAAACTTACCAGGTTTGGGTTGAGGGTATCAGGTGCGATAGAAATAATACTGACTTGGGCGGTACGCCGATTATGCTCCATGTCGCTCAAGAATGCGATAAATTTGGAGTAGGGAACTGGTTTGTGCGGGTCGGCGGTAACGGTAATTGGCAGCTGGTAGACACCAGGTATATTTTTGACAGCCAGCAGCTGTGAAAGCCCGGCAGCTTTATTGGCAGCAGCGGCAGCAGGACCATTAGCCGGTGCTGCCGCCGGCGTCTTGGCAGCAGCACCCGACGATGTGCTGCCCAGTGTCGAAGCCGGAAAGCTAATTGATAGCAGGCTAATGCCGTTGCTATCAGCCAATTTGACAATTTCCCTGACGGCTAACGCCTGGTTTTTGTCTTCAGGCACTATAGACTGAGTGACTTTTTGCAAGTCGGCATAGGTGACAATATCTTTTTTTGCTTTGTTTAAACTAATACGCTGCTGCTGCAAGGCGGCACTTTTAGCTTTGAGAGCCAAAAGCTTGCTGGCTTCAGCGTCCAGCAAGTGGTTTATGCCATATGCTCCGCCGATCAATCCGATAAACAGCAAGCAGATCGCGGCTGCTAAAATCAAGTGCAGGCGTTTGCTATTCATTTTTTGGCAGCGCCTTTGCTATTAATAAACAGGTATGGATTATTGGGGGCGAATAAGGCTCGAATACTGACAGCGCAAGGATAAGCGGGATTGACCGCACCGTCACAGACGATTGAAATGATGTCGGCTTTGCTAAAAATTTTATTGGCTGGATCTGCCAAGTTGACTTGGACTTGCGTAGCAGTCGTGTAGTCGGTAGCAACAGCGCTGATGTCGAGAGCGCCGGTAGTCTGGCTAATCGTCAAACCGACCAGATTAGCCTTTTCGGGAATGGAAGCACCAATCTGTTTGATAAGCTCCGAAAACAGTACTTCCTGGCCCAGCACTTGGACAACGAGTTTAAAACTGCCGCTGATGTCCTGAATGGTTTTCTGGGTACCGGTGAAGTCTTCTTTTTTAAAGAATGATTCGCTGCTAGCTATATCCTTGCTATATTGGACGCCTGACTGGTGCAGGCTGAGCAAGCCGTAGGTGCCCAGACCGCCCAGACCAACCAAGGCAATGATAAAAAATAGCACCCACTGCCGCAAAGCAACATTGCGCCGGGCATAGCGATAGCCGGTCTTCAGATCAGCCGGCAACAGATTAATCATTGAGGAAGACCTCCCGAGGGTGGGCTAGGCTTAATCCGGCCACCGTAGCGTACATTGGCTTGTCGGCCATTGACGGCGGCTGCAAGCCCTTGTAATTAAAATACTGCCAGGGATCGGTATGGCGTACAGCCAGGCGCAGGGTCTCAGTCAGGTACTCGCTTAGACCGGGCATATTGGCGCCGCCGCCAAGCGTGATAATTTGATTGATGGGCCGCTCGGAGCCGTAGCGTTCTTCGTAATAGCGCATCATGCGGCGAATTTCTTTGACAATTTGCTGCAGTGTCGGCTCCAGCGCCTTGCGGATTTCGTCCTGTTTTTTACTTTTGCTCAGTCCGTAGCGAGTTTTAATCATGCCCGCTGCTTCCAGTGAGACGTTCAGCTGGTTTTTGATCGTATTGGTAAAAATCTCACCGCCCCCCTGGACTGTACCAGTGACCAGTATGTGTTTATCAAAGATACTAATGTCCGAGGATAACGAACCGAAATCAATAATGAATGTCGGCTCATCGCTGTTGCTGTCCATAGCAAACAAACGTCCGGATGAGCTGAGTGTCGGCTCAATTAATACCGTTTCCAGGCCAATGATCTGTGCTAAGTCCAGATAGGAATCAACAATAACGCGGGGTACTGCTACCACGAACAGCTCGGTCGTTTCAGCGGTCTGTTGAACGATCTCATAATCGAGATACAGATCTTCCAAGGGCAGCGAGATATACTGTTCAGCTTCCAGCTCGACAGCCTCTTTGAGCTCCTTGGCTTGCAGGCGCGGCAGCTGCAGAGAGCGCGTAAAAGTTCGATAAGCCGGGATCGCTATTGCACAGCGGCGGGTTGTAATGTCACCAATCAAGTTTTCCTGGAATAGCTTGTAAGCAGCCTGGGCAATAATTTCCGGCTGTACTACCACACCGTCCTGCTGCGCGGCCTTGTCAAAATTAGTAAAACCATAGCCAATAATCCGGGGCGGGTGATTTTTGGCTGGCCCGGGAGCCGGTTCTGTTGATTGCATAACCTTGAGCGAGCCATGGCCAATATCCAGACCAAAAAGCGGCTTGTCGTGAAAGAAGTTGGATATTTTTGCGGTTTTCATGCGTATCGCCCACCTAGGCATAAGTATGTTCAATTTAGTATATCAAATAACCTACCTGCCGTGAGCGCATTGCTAAAAGCTTTGATAACGGACAGCCCGCCAGGCCAGGTCGAGAGGGATTTGGTCGACAGGAAACAAGGGATCTAATTTCAGATCAAACGGCGTTCCAGGGTTGGAAGCAACGTAGATGTTTTTGCCGGATAAGCCGCCCAAAGCCGGGCTGTCGCTAAATTTGGTTTTATCAATGCAGATGCCGTTCATCGATAATAAGTACAAGGCGGGCGCGTCGGTAGTGCCGCTATTACCCAGATACGCTGCTCCGCCATACGGGCAGGACAAAACTTTGGTCAGCGGGTCGCTGCCGTAAACAACCATGACGATAGGCCCGCTGCCAGCCGTGGTTTGCAGGCTATTAAAGTTAACACTGCCCTCAATGAACATCCACTTCAGAGTCGCTGTCGGGTTGTTCAAAGTTAGGTTGCAGGCTATAAGCAGGCATAGATTGCCCCTGATATGCACATTGTCGTTGATATTGTACTGCCCGCTGCCAAGTCCCAGGTCACCTAGGTCACCCACTAATCCGCAAGCCAGGCTAATATTGCTGCCGCTGTCAGGATAATGTGTTTTTTTGGAGCCGCTAACGCTCGGTAAATTACGCGGAAAAGCACCGCTAGTTAAATCATTGCAGTTGCCAGCATTTTGATAGCTGCTGTCCATATATTGTGACCAGGGTATATAGGCCGAGGCAATCGTTGGCACATTGGACTGATTGGCCAGCACGTTAAAGTTAGCATTGCTGGTATTGCCGGGAGGGCTGACACAGTTATTGTAAGCTGTCGTAATGTTTGTCTTGGTTTGCCCAGGCGTACTAAATGAGCTTGGTTTAACCAAATTGCCGGTGCCGCCTATGGAACAGTTGCTGGCACCGGTGTTTTTGCCAGCCACGATAATATTTTCAGCAATTAAGTTGGTAGTGTTTTTGTTCATTTGGATAAAGCCGTTGGCATAGACGTCGCGGGCTTCAATATTTTTGACACCGCTTTCTATGTAAATAATATTGCGCGCAGTCATGCCGGATGCAACCTCAGTGGAGCTGCGCTGCGCAGTGACCCTGATAGTTCGCTTAAAGGCAGCGGTTGCGGCTGTCTTGGGCGTGTAGACGCGGCCGACGGCAGTCAGAATTTTTTCCTTAGAGGAACTGCCGGCTGTCACCGCCACGGTGTAAGTGGCCTTATAGTTGCTGGCGTTTAAGACTTCTACTTCGCTGGTGGTGCCGGTGTAGGTGTCATTTCCGCCGTTAAAGGCGGCAATTGCCGTGTCAGCTCCCGACTCGGCGGCGTACTGTGATTCTAGGCCGTAAATGCGTCCTTTAGCCCGGTTTAAGTTGGCGCCAGCCAGGCTAAACATCCCTGTCATGATAATGCCCAGGAAAATGATAATGCTAATAATAGCTACCATAATCATGCCATCCTCGGAGCCGTACTGCTTGGAGTGAGGCTTTAGCCGGTGTATTGTGCAATAATATTTCATCGTCATTCCTTAATTTCGCAGCGCCACTCTAATGACGGTTTGGTTCATGTTTTTCCCCCGGGTATCCCCCCGCCTTTGCCGGATTATTTCAGGATAAATTACACTACTTACACCGTAGGAAAATACGGTCCGCTGTATGCGCCCGTAGACGGGTCGACGATAGACGTATAGTCAATGGTGTTGCCGGAACGTGAAAAATAGCGCATGGTTACTGCTGCCACGTCATCGGCTACAACCGTGTCGGCCGGGCAGCTGGTCGTGGCCAGTGCTTTTGGGCAGCTGGTCTTGGCACGGTTATTGGAAGCGGACGTGTTAGCGACAGTCCGAGCCAGCAATTGCTTGGTCGTACCATTCAGGTACAAGATGACGTCATCCTGGTAGGGTATCGAGCCGTTCATAACAATGTTTTTAGAGGTGTCGATGCTGGGACGATTAAAGTAAGCCAGCGGGGTTATGGTCGCGGTGCCGCCCATGGAGACTGTACCTGGTACGGCGTGGATCGGCAGCCAGTAGTTGCCCGTGCCGTCGGCTGGATCAACCTTGCCGGTATGTGAATCCGCCAGGTCATTTTGATTGATCAAACCAGAGGCGGAATTGATGGCCTGGCGCAGATAGTCGCCGCTGTTTAGCCGTGAAACCAGCGTTTCCTGGTCAGCCTGCAGTGTAGCGCTGTTAGCCCAATAATGCAGGCTGAACGAAGTCACAACCCCCATGACGATGACGCTAACGATTATAACGACTAACAGCTCGACGATGGTAACGCCCCGGATATCAAGTCTCATTGCTGGCCAATTCCATTGCGAGTGATCAGCATCCGCAGCTGCAGCGGCGGCCGGCCGCTGTTTGGCGCCGGATAGGCAACGCTGATGGAGACTACTTTGGAATCGGGGATAGATTTCAGGGGGTCAGCCGCTGCTAAACTGGCAGTATCGGTGACGGTTAGGACCGGTGCGTAGGTTATGGTGCCGCTGTTGCCATTCTCGGTCGCAAAGCTGTTGTTGGGATAGCAGTTGTTGCTGCTGCTCAGGGAGCTGAACTCCAGGGCGCGGTCAAGCTCCGGACAGGCACTGAGTACGGAGTACATTTCGTTGAGCTGGCGCGACAGCGAATAGGTGTGCCGGATTGAATTGTAGGCTTCAGAAATACCGACAACCATAAGCGGCAGCAGAGCCAGGGCTACCAATAGCTCTACAATACTGAACCCTCGTGTTTTCAGTTCCAGCGGGTATCCACGAAACCAGCGTCGAAGGAAGATCATACTTATGCTTAAGTATACTACGAAAATCAGTACAGTTCTTCGTGCTTTTCGTTGAGGAATCGTATCCATTGTCTAAGGAGACGCAGGACCGTTTTTAGCGGCAGCTCAATGGCGACATCCAGAAAACGGCCAACGGCGTTAATTTTGCTGTACTTGCGTGACAGCCACTGCCCAAATACGATAAATGGCAGATAAAAGAAATCTCGCATCGAGGCTAGCAAGCCGGTCTGCCTGCTAGCCAGTTCGAGTTCGCGCGTCAGGGAACTCAGCCTGAAGCCCAAGAAACTGGCAGTTGAGAAAAAGACAAAAAAGATGACCATTTGTACGACGCTGAAATCAATCCGCTGCAGAATCAGTGCAGTAATTGCGATCGGTACGGCAAACAGCAGGGAATAGATCAGCTTAGCACTGAGCGAAGAAACGCGCTGCGGCGGTACCTGGATTTGCGAACTATCACTGCCGTACAGTATGGTTGCCATGGCATTGCCTACCGTCTGAGCGTTGGACGCAGTGGGCAGCTTCAAGCCAAGCTTCAAGCTTCCCATATAGACGGGAGGGAATAGCAAGTTAACCCCGAGCGGCAAGAAGGCTACGGTGCCGCGGGCTAGCAGGTCGTAGGGTACTTCAATGGCAACACCGACAAGTATCTTGGTTAAAAATATAAAGGCAATGCTTTTGAGCAGGCCGCGGTTAAGCCGCCGCTCTACTTGCTGGTATTCGTGGTTAATCTGCCGGTTGTAGGCATCCATGAACAGTTCTTTGTCGGATAGGATCTCAACGACATCGGAACGGTCATCGGCTAAACTCTTGAGCACCCGAAATGGTGCGCCGTACCGGCCAATAACTCGTTTCAGCCGCTGTGTCAGCTGATTGCCATAGAACTCGTCGATCTGCTGGTTAAGCCGTTTAAATCCAGCGATATCCTCCGAAGATTGCTTGTAGAGCACATGCAGCTCGCGCCGCACCGTATCAATATCAGATTTTAGCAGTGCCTGATGTGTGGCGATATACATGCAGAATTCATAGCTAGTAGCCTTCGGCAGGTCGGCAAACTGATCCCTGGAGATAGTTTGCAAGAAATAATGATAGGTGAAAAAGACCATGGCTGCCTGGGTATGGTGCGGGTTCAGCATATTTTCAATTTCGCTGGACATCACGGCCAGCACCCAGTCCATGGCCGTGTCGCGTTCAACCCGTGATTGGCGCAATCTCGCAAAGGTCGCCATGTAGGCTTCGATAATTAAGTCTAATTTTACTGACGAAGCTTTGCTAAAGCTGCGGTTTCGGAGGTAGCCAGCTTGGACGAGCTCAACAACCAGCTCCGGACCGAGCGGTCCGGACCGGCGCCTGCTTAAAAATAGGTTGCGCTTGCAGAAACGTTTGATCGCTCGCTGCAGCAGCAGATGCTCTTCGGCGTACTCAGCGGCATTGCGCAGCTGTTCGTAGGCGCTGGATACGATTTTACCAGTGTCTGGCACCTCCATCATGATGCCGCTCTGGTTGGCTTTGCTGGCTTGCTGGTCCAGCTGGCGGCCAGCCAATAGCCGCTGCTGAAGCAATTGGTGCAAAGGTGAGTGCTGGCTTGACATAACGGTGTATCTGATTATAAAGCAAAACCCCGGGTGATGCCCGGGGTTTTAGCTTGCCAAAAGACTAGCTGTATCAGTCTAAGTTGGTCTTGACAGCCGTAGTATTGCCGTTGACGGTACCTTCGTAGGTAGCGGTCAAGGTGTACTTGGCGCAAGTTGTGTCGTCAGCTTCACACGTGGTGTCGGTGGCGTTTGTCACGGCGTAGGCGTAGGTCTTAGCAACCGGCGCGGCAACCATGTCATTGCTCTGAGTTGGGTTTGAGGGGTCAATCAAGGCGCCCTTGTCCAAACTCTTCATGTTGGTAGTCAGCCAAGCATCACTTTTCATATCAGTCAGGCTAGGGTAGTAGCCGTTTTGGCTAAACCAAGCTTCGAGCTGTGTTTGTATAGTGCTGACATCCGCTGAGCGTTTGCTATTGCGAGCTTTTGCCTGGATACCACTGTATGTTGTGATAACAAGCAAAGCTAAAATACCGATAACGACGATGACGATCAAAAGCTCGACAATCGTGAAACCTTGGTTGTTTTTCTTTAGGGAGATCATGAGAGCCCACCCTCCATAATTAAATATTTTTATTGATCTTTGCGGCAGGCACTCCAGCCAGCCACAAGTATCTGGCTATGATTATAGCCATAAGCGGACTGAGGTCAAGCATTTTTTATCTCTAGCCTCCGGCAGTCTTGCTAAGATTGGCAATCGGGCCCATGACACTCGCTGCAATTAAGCCTACCGCAGCCCCTAAGAAAATAATCATTATGGGTTCAATAATGGCCGCCAGTCCATCAATTAAGACTGCGACCTCTTCTTCGTAAAAATCAGCAATCTTGGTCAAGACAGTATCAATTTGACCGGTCTCTTCTCCTACGAGCAGCATCTGCGAGACAATTGGCGGAAAGTGCTTGCTGCGGCTAATTGGCTCGCTCAGCGGCTTGCCATTTCGTACTTCTTCCCCGGCAGCTTTGAGCTCGGCTTCAATGACTTTGTTGCCGAGGGCTGCACCGGTAACCTCCAGAGCGTCCAGCACGCTCACCCCGGCACCCATAAGCGAGGCAAAGGTGCGCGAGAAACGGGCGATGGCGATTTTAAGAATAACTATCTTAACGATTGGAATGCGCAGCAGCAGTCCATGAAATTTATATTTGCCGGCGTCTGTCCGGATGTAGCGCAGCAAGTAGATGCCGCCAACTATCGCGAAGCCTGTCAGCAGGATCAGATTGGGCACTTTATTGATAATTGGGATTGGCAGGT
>CAZXIT010000008.1:0-22520 GCA_964640775.1 uncultured Candidatus Saccharibacteria bacterium | reverse complement strand
AGTGGATCCTTCACAGGTTACTGCGTATTGAGTTGGGGTAAGTTTCTTTTTCCATTCGTCATCTGATAGATCCATGGCCATCTAAGCTTTTTCTCCTTCTTCGACATCCTTTGGCTTGGCCAGCCGGTCGAGTTTGAAAAATTTAACAATCGCGTAAATGGCCGCTAAGACAAACAAGAAGTTCAGCAGGCCGTAGGCGAAGCCGCCCCAGCCAAAACTAGCCGCCCGGTCGTGCCAATGCAGCACAAAATTGCGCTGGCTGAGCGCTTGTCCGAAGAGCAGCTGGAAAGCCGGATCGATGAAGCTGGAAACCAGCAGTTTGACCAGCGTCTGTGCCTGCGTACCGATGACAAAACCGATAGCCAGGCCGACGACAGTATATTCGCGCAAAAAGCCGACGAAGCCGCCGGTTGGGTTGATTTCGCGTACCATGACTACCGCAGCATGAGGCTTTGGCTTGCGGTCGCTGCTGGCAGCTTCCATCCGCATAGTGGTGCCAGTCGTGACAGCGTGAGCTTGGTTCACTGTTTTGCGTTTGCGAGATTTTACGGCCACTTGGATCCTCCTAGTACGTATATAGTATCAGGCATCCGTGCGCATATGCTACATTCTTTCGGGGGCTTCGATGCCCAAGAGCTCCAGTCCGTTTTTAAGCGTCTCCGTGTAGCAGTTTACCAGATTGAGACGCAGTGCCTGCCGCTCATCGCCGATTACCCGGTTATTTTCATAGAAACGGTTAAAGGTCTGGGCTAATTCGTACAAATAGGTCGCGATCAGGTGCGGCATCAGTTCAGCGACAGCCTTGTCGACCACTTCGGCGTATTCGCCAATTTTACGTACCAGCGACCGTTCGCCCGCCTCTAACGGGCCGGCGGGGTGTTCGGTGGAAACAGTTTCCGCCTTCTTTAAAATTGAGCAGGCCCGGGCATGAGCGTACTGCAGATACGGGCCGCTGTTGCCTTCTAGGCTGACCGATTCATTGGGGTCATACACGATATCACCCCCCGTGCGATTCTTGAGGAAGGCATATTTCACCGCGCCAAGCACCGTCTGGTCGTCATCTTTGCCGCTGAGCAGCTTATTGGCCGCAGCCGCCTCGTCGAGGACGTCGACAGCCCGCAGGAAATTGCCCTTGCGGCTGCTCATTTTGACACCGCCTTGCAGCTTGACGATGCCATGGGTCAGATGCGTGGTGGCCCGAGCCAGCTCCGGCGCGAATTGCTCGATACTCTTGAGCACTACCGCCATGTACTGTTCCTGCTCATTGCCGGTGATGACGACCGAGCGGTCAAAATGATAATCCTGCTGCTTGAGCATGATCAGCCCGACATCCTTAGCCTCATAGGTTGGCAGGCCTTCGGAATTGATAAATACCCGCGTGTGCAGGCCATATTTCTCACCGTCAAAAATAATAGCACCGTGGCTCTCCTCATAGACCGTGCCGGTGTGCTGGCGAACGGTCTCCACTCCTATAGCGACTGTCTGGCTCTCGGGGTAATATTTTTCAAAATGACTGCCAATCCGAGCATAAAAGGCGTCGAAATAAGCGTAGCTCCACTCCCGGCAGGTCCAATAAATCTGCGCGAAGGGCGATTCATGGTCATTGTCAGCATGCAGCACATATACTCGCTTGTTATATGCCGTGATCTCGGTTTTGGCAGCTTCGTCTTCCTCGTATGCCCGCGTGCCCGTGACGTACGCTTTGGCCATCCATTCTGAGCGGCCGGCTTCGGGTATGTCTGCCAGCTTATCAGGATGCTCGCCGCCAAGTTCTTGGACAATTGCCCATACAGTCTTGCCGACATGCATTCCGACATCACCGCCAAAGTTGACCCGATGGACGTCAGCACCGGCCTGCTCCAGCAAATTGGAAATACTATCGCCAACCACGCTGGTGTACAGATGGCCGGCATGCAGGACCTTAAACGGATTCGGGTCAGAATACTCGGTAACGATGACCTGCCCGGCCAGGCTTTGAGCCGGCTTGGCTTGGAGCGTGTCCAGCATCGCCGTGTCACTCAGCTTGAGATTCAGGAAGCCCGGTCCGGCCACTGCGACTTCCGAAACCCCGTCAGGCAAAGTTTCACGAAGTTTCGCGGCCAGCGCCTCGCTAATCTCACGCGGGTTTTTACCAACCGGCTTAGCCAGCTGCAGGGCCGCATTGGTTGCATAGTCGCCGAACTGCTCTTCCGGCCGGGTCAGTTCGACTTTTACATCAATAGCAAACAGGTCTTTGCATACTCCAGCAATTGTTTGGGCAATTTTGTCTCTCATTTGTTCTCCATTATAGCAACCTCTTTTATATGGTTTTCGGCGGGACGTGAATCGGTCCTTGCAGAGCCGGGGTTAGATCAACCACTGCGTTGCATCCCGTCGGCGATGGTTGCTGCCGCTCGCCCAGGTAGATGCCGCCAGCCGCTAAAAACACCGGCAAACTTGCCTCATTAGCGAAAGCCTGGCACTCTTGCAGTTCCGGCAAAATAGTCGTGGCGGTTTCCAGCAAGTGTGTCACAACAGCCAGCCCTATACCTTGCCGTCGGGCATGCACATCCACGACTAAACCGCCGACTGTTCCTAGCCCGTTCTCGCAGCTCACTAATGCTGCATGGCCCAGCCAAATCGGACCGTTGCGCGCTTCCTTAAACGCTAGCAGGCTATACGGCAGCTCTGCCAGCTTTCCCGGCCTGAGTGGCAGCATTGTGCCAGCATGTATCGACATACTGTACACACCTGAGGCAGCGCTGTGATGATTTATATTTTTGGGGTCAAATGCTTCAAAATACATTATGTACTACTTCTTCAAACGCTAACGTTCTACTATTCTCCTAATTAAAAAAGCTCCCTTGCCTGGGGAGCTGTCTGGAGCCTATTTATTTGTTTTTAACAATTACAAGGACAACCCCCGGAAATACGGGTGCTGCGGCGGCTTTCAAAACTGGTTGAAATGACGTTCATACGACTATCATAATATACTTCTTCTAAAAACGCAAGCGCTATAGCTCTCCTTTGGATTGCAGCAGGCGGGCACTGCGCCAAAGGAGATTATAGAAGCCGGCCAGCAGTACCGAGAATGAGACGATGGTCAGCAGCATCTCCGGATAGGCGCTGGGGTGCTGCACGCGGTCGGCAATGTCAAACAGCAGGCCGCCGGGATTTGTCAGGATGTCCCAGCTGTTCCAGTGCAGATCCCGGCCAATATATATGGCGATACTGCACATTAGCAGCGTTGCAGCGATCCAGATCGCCGCAGCCCGGCTTCCAAAGCGCTTGCTGAGCCGCAAGTGAATAAGATATAAACTGCTAAAACCGAGTATAACGCCAGTAGAAATGAAGGCCGTGAACATCACTGCGTCGTACAGTATATCGCCCCGCGGTACCTCTCGCAGATGGATAAAATCACTGATCATGTAAAAGCTATTTGGTAAAAATATCACCCAGAGAAAACTGGTTGCCAGGCCTTCCCAGCTAGACCATAATTTGTGGCGCAGTACGACCGCCAGCCGAATAGCTAATAACAGGGGCAGCCAAGCCAACGTCAAGTTCCACAGGAAATATACATGAACCATGCTCTGGTCGCGCCACGCCCCATAGGCGAACAGCCCGGTACTTGCCAAACTGGCGATACCAAGCGCAATGATAAACTGTCCGCGCGGCGAGCGCCACTTCTCCATAACTCCTTAATTATACCAAGCCCGGCTGATAAGCCGCTACTGGCTATTGGCCAGCTGATCGGCGTAGTCGGCAGAATACTGGTAGGCGGCGTGCAGCTGCTGGGTTTGAGCCAGCACAATGTCCGTCGTATGCAGCAGGACATAGGCGTAGCCTCCTGCTAAAACCCCCAGTACCAGCAACAGCTTCATGGCCTACTTATAGCAAAATCGTCGGGTTCGATGCAAGCAGCAGCGGATTGCGCTATTCGTCGAGCATGACTTTGAGCTTTTCGACCAAGTCCACGGGCGTAGGATTCAGGCCGTTCAGCAGCGCGACATACAGGCTGACATAATCGCAAAAATTGGAAGTCCAGAGCAATTGCTGCAAATGGGTTTCGCCCTGCGGCACGATCACTTCCGGAGCTGGACGTTTGCCCGACAGCAGGCGCTCGCTGACGACGAAGCGCTTTTGCACGCGCGGGTGTTCCAGATTGGAGCGAATTTCGACCACCGCGTAGGGCTTATCGACAGGATGGCTCGACCAGCCAATGAATTCGTTGTGGTTAAACTCCGGATACTGGTTGACCCAGGCAACGTTTTTGGAGTTTTCATTGAGACAGATTTTGAATTTATTGGCTGCTGGGAAGAGTTTTGGACCGCTGTAGACAACGATTGATTTGCCAATCAGCTCCAGCGCCAGCTGTTTGGCCGTATTCTTGGCAGCTGGCGTGGTTGCGCCCCATTCGGTGATCTGGTCTTTCAGCCAATCGCCAGCGGCTTGCAGTTCAGCCCGTTTGCCGGCCGGTATCAAGCCAATTGGTTCAAGCAGCTCAGTCAAAGCTACCAGGAAAAACAGCGATGACATGCGCGGCTGGATGCCGCCGGGAATTTCAAAGAAGGTGTGGGGTTTGCTCTTGGCGATCTCCGCCAGCTTGCCGCCAGCCGCCAGGACGGCAATCTGGGCACCGCGCGCTTCGGCCTCGGCTAGCGCTGACAAGCTCTCTTCGGTGTTGCCGGAATAGCTCGATGAAATAAACAAGGTGTTTTTGCCGACGTAAGCCGGCAGCTCGTAATCACGGACGATTTCAAACGGTACCGACGGCCGGGCCCAAGTATTGAGATAAATAGCTGGCCAGGCCGAGCCGCCCATACCAGCAAGTACGATGTTATCGACGTCAGCAAAGCCCGAGGTGTCCACACCAAACTCATGTGCTAGCTGCTGCCATTGCTTCTCCACGACGCCGATGGCATCCTGAGGATCATGTTCGTGGATCATTTTCAAATCGTCTAGCATCAGTGAAACTCCTTGTGCTTTTAGTGGCTGATTGTATATAGTATAGCCTAAGTCAAACAAGTCTTATTTAGGGGGTGGAATGTTCGGTAATCAAAACGGCCAGCAGCAAGATGACAATCAAATCCCGGCCCAGGCCATCGATGATGTGGTCAATGACGGCTCGACTGAGCAGCCCGCTATTGTCCCTGACGCTCCAGCTTGGCAGCATCCCGGTGCTCCTCTGGACGAAAACGCCGCAGCTGCCGCTGAGCCAGCGCCCACCAGCGTACCTGTTGCCGCAGCGCCGCCTGCTTTGACCGTACCAGGACTGCCGGCTGCTGCCGGTACCGGTGGTGATACTAACGAGCTTATCGACATCAAACAGCAGGCTCTTACCCAGCTCACCCCGCTGGTTGGTCATCTCGACCAAACCCCCGAAGAAAAATTTCGCACCACTATGATGATGATTCAGGCCAGCGACGATCAGAGCCTGGTCAAAGGTGCCTATGAAGCCGCCGGCCAGATCACCGACGAAAAAATCCGCGCCCAAGCCCTGCTCGATATCATCAACGAGATCAACTACTTTACTCAGCACCACCCGGCTGCTTTAGCTGAAACAGCCGAACCCGAAGCCTAGCCCCTCGCAGGATCAGACTTCCAGGCAATCGTTACATCATGCCGCCCATAGCGCCTGACATATCAGGTGCGGCGGACTTCGGCTCAGGAACTTCAACCACCAGGGCACCCATGGTCATGGCCGTTCCGGCGATGGAAACAGCGTTTTGAATTGCTTCTTTGGTGACGCGAGCCGGGTCAATTATGCCGGCGGCTTTCATGTCGACCAGCTTATCCGGCTTGCTGACGTCGACGCCCTGCCCCGGTTTGGCCTTGCGTACCTGCGGCAGCCATTCGTCAGGATTCAGGCCAGCGTTTTCAAGCAGAATGCGGAATGGCTGCTCAAAGGCACGAAATAGGAGGCTTTTGCCGGCCAGAATTGAGCTGTCTTCATAGGCACCGGGTGTAATGGCAAAGATCAAACTGATCAGCGTCACGCCGCCGCCAGGTACGATACCCTCGGCCAAAGCGGCTTTGACAGCATGTACGGCGTCATCAACGCGGAATTTCTTTTCTTCGATCTCAGTTTCGGTGGCACCGCCGACTTTAATGACAGCGACCTTGCCGGATAGCGCCGCGTGGCGCTTCTCGAGGTGTTCTTTGTCATATTCGCTGGTAGCAGCATCGGCTTGGGTAGCAATCTGTTTGACACGAGCGGCGATCTCGGCAGAGCTGCCGCCGCCCTCGATGATAGTAGTCTCGTCTTTGGTAACAATGACCTTGCGGGCGGTACCGACGACATCGAGGTCGACGTTTTCAAAGGTCATGCCGCGGTCATCAGTGATGACCTGCGCACCGGTCAGGACGGCGATATCATTCAGGATGTCTTTGCGGCGGTCGCCAAAGGCCGGGGCTTTGATGGCGATAGTATTAAAGACACCTTTGAGACGGTTCAAAATAAGCGTTCCCAAAGCTTCGCCCTCGATATCTTCGGCGATCAGCACCAGGTCTTTTTTGCCGGCTTGGGCCAGTTTCTCAAGCAAGGGCAGGAATTCCTGGATGCTGGAGATTTTTTTGTCAGTAATCACGATAGCCGGCTTGTTGTAGACCGCCTCCATGCGGGCCGTATCGGTCACCATGTAGGGGCTGACAAAGCCGCGGTCAAAGGTAAAGCCTTCGACGACTTCGGCCTCTAGTAAAAGTCCCTGGCCTTCTTCGACAGTCACGACGCCGTCTTTGCCGACCTTGTCGATGACGTCAGCGATCAGCGCGCCAATCTGGGCATCACCGGCCGAAATAGTAGCTACCTCGGCGACACGGGATTTCTTGCCCTGGATATCTTCCGACAGGGTCGAAAGCTGGCTGATAACTTCGTGGGCGGCGCTCTCCAAGCCCTTGCGCAGCTGCATGGGGTTGTGTCCGGCGGCAATCAGTTTGTTAGCCTCGTTGAGGATGTGGTAAGTTAGCACGGTCACAGTGGTAGTGCCGTCACCGGCTACATCGTTCATCTTGCTGGCCGCCTGTTTGATCAGCTCAGCGCCGACTTTGTAGCCTAAGGTTTCGTCGTCGACATCTGCCAGTTCGACGCCTTTGGCTACCGTTACGCCGTCATGCGTCACCGTCGGAGCGCCATAGCTCTTGCTGATAACCACATTGCGGCCTTTGGGCCCCATGGTTGTCTTTACGGCGTTATATAAAACTTCAGCCCCGCCCAGTACCCGCTTGCGGGCGTCATCATCATAAAAAACTTTCTTAGCCATCGTATAAAACCCCTCTTATTTAACCGTCGCCAGGACGTCTTCTTCTTTCACTAAAATGTATTCTTCCTTGCCGACTTTGACATCGGTGTTGCTATAGCTTTTATAGACGATCCGATCGCCGACTTTCACCTGCTTAGCCTGGGGTCCAATCGCCACCACTTTAGCCGTTTTTGGCTTTTCCTGGGCGTTGCCCGGCAGGTAGATCCCGCTGGCTGTCTTTGTATCGGCCGCTTCGGCCTGCGCTACCACGTAATCACCCAATGGCTGCAAAGGTGCACTCATCTAATAACCTCCAAAACTTTAGATTAGTAACAGCTGTTTCCTCGCGTAAAAACACCTGTATCTAGCACTCACTATACCCGAGTGCCAACTCCCCTGTCAAGCCGTTATTTCACGAGTGCGCGAAGGTGCTGGCGGGTGGTGCCAATCTCGTCCCAGGGATGGGCGCCATCGGCCCGTTCAATGGTTTTCTCGTGGCCTTTGCCGAGGATAAGCACGGTATCACCGGTCTTGGCCTGTTTAAGCGCAAAAGCAATACCCTCGGAACGGTCATGTACCAAAAACAGGTCTTTTTTACGAATCTTGCCGGCTTTCTCGGCGCCGGCGGCAATTTCATCCATGATCTTAAGGCCATCTATGTCACGGTCATCCTCTTCGGTGATAACAACTTCGTCGCAGTAGCGTCCGGCCAGCTCGCCCTGCACCGCCCGCTTAGCCTCGTCGCGCCGCCCCGCCGAGCCAAACATCACAACCAGCTTGCCTTTGACTACTGGCTTCAGATCGGTAAATAACTTCTCAAAACTATCCGGCGTATGGGCAAAATCAACGATCACGTCAAACGGCTGCCCTTCATCAATCCGGGTCATGCGGCCCTCGACGCCTTCCAGGGCAGCAATTCCCTGCTCGATCTGCTCGCGGGACAGCCCTACAGCTCGCCCCGCCGCCACCGCCGCCAGCGAATTATAGACGTTAAAGCTGCCCGGCATCTGACACTTGATATTGTATTTGTCCTGGCCGATTGATGCTGTATAGCTGCTGCCGTTCGGCGACAACTTGACGGCACTGGCCTGCAAGTCGCCATGCTTTACCCCATATAAAACCGGGTTTTTTACATCACTGGCAAACAGCTCGGCGTTGGGATCTTCGGCGTTAATAATGCCCGTCCGCAGGCCGCGCCGATTTCGGTTCGCCAGCTGAAACAGCATCCGCTTGGCGTCGCGGTAGCGCTCAAACGTCCGATGATAATCCAGATGCTCGTGGGTGACATTAGTCATAACCGCCACGGAGTACGGGATGCCCCAAATCCGGTTCTGGGCCAGCGCCTGGCTGGTGACTTCCATAACCAGCCAGTCAATCTTCTCGGCCCGCAGGTGTTTCAGGCGCCGCATTAGCTCCGGTGACGGCACGGTAGTCATGTGGTGTATCTGCGGCTTGATATCATTGCCTGCCCCCCAGGCCACTGTGGTCATCAGCCCGGTGTTATAGCCAGCCTCCTGCAGCATCCGATGAATCATAAACGATGTCGATGTCTTGCCGTTGGTCCCGGTCACGCCGATGACCTTCATGCCACGCGCCGGAAAACCGTTGAGCAGATTAAACAAAAAGGCCTCCGCCAAGTGTCCATACGGCTCAATCGCCGGAAACAAACCGGCCGGTATGAATTGCTTGACGATCTTCCTGATATTCATTGCCAAACCAAGTATAGGCAAGCCCGTGGCAGCTGGCAATGCGGCCGAGCCAATAGGCAAAGCACAAGCACAATAAATTGACACAAAGAGTTAATTTGCCAAAATAGCAATTTTGTTCAAAAAAGTATTGACTATTTTAACTATTTATGCTTAAATGTCCCAAGTAAAAAGTCAGTAACAAACCCTATGCACCCCAACCAACCTCACCAGCCTCCAGAATTGCGACCAGCCCAGCTGCCTGCCGATGCCAGGCGCCTTGACGGCCGTGCCGCCCGTGCTTCCAGCCGCCAGCTCACCCGTCTCCAGGAGCAAGTTGGCCGCGTCGACCGAGCCCATATCCCGGAACACGCCAATGAGCCCCTCTATGGCTACAGCTTTGAGTTGCACAGCGGTGCACCAGGGACTCCCGGTACACGCATCGACTTATCAATAGATACCAATGAGCATGGTGAGCCTATCGGCCTTGACCGAGAGTTTGTCGATGCCCGCAACCGTTTGGCAGTCGTCAAGTCTCGCGAACGGTCTCGCGGCTCGCGGCGCTTTAACTTTGGTTTCCTGCGTTCTCGCGGTGAAGGCGAAGGCGGCCACGGTTACAACCTGCACGATGACGACGGCCAAGATGGCCTGCAGGAACAGTACAATACCCAGCTGTATGATTTCATCGCCCGAAAAGTTGACGGCCATGCTGGGCTAAACAGCCAGGCTACCGTCACTGAAGCCGTTTCCCGGGCAGTTATCCAAGAACAGCAGCAGATGAGCACCCTGGAGCGCATGGCTGCCGAGCAAAAATCCAGCGCCCGGGCAATGAATTTCTTCCGCAACCACAAAAAATCGCGTATCGCTGCCGGCTTATTTTTATCCGGTCTCAGTGTCCTCAGCCTCGGCCTGGGTCAAGTCGAAATTGCCCTGCCGGCCATGGCATTGCGCGGCGCACTCGCTGGAACCGGCGGCTACGAGCTCGGTCGGACCGGCTATGATGCCCTGCAAGGCCGCAGCGCCAGGAATCGGGTGCATACTGATATTCGCATGGTCAGCACCAGCAACGGCGACCTCTCTGGCCGCCTCAGTCCTGAGGCCGGTTTCCAGCGGCTGGTTAAAATCCATGGCGCTGAAGCCCGTGCCGGCAGCAGCAACGCCGAACGCCGGGCCTTTGCCCGCCGCCTTGGCGCTGGCCTAGTACACGAACACTACACCGGTGAGCTTAACTTCGCCGGCGGCCATACCAGGACTGCCATTAGAGACCAGGTACGCAGCCTCCACGAAACCCACATTAATCCGCTGCAAGAAGAGCGCCTCCGATCTGACCAGCAGCAATCCCGCCGCCGCCACCTCGCTGGCGTGGCTGGCGCTGGCTTGATGCTTATTATGCCTATCGCTCGGCCGCTCGGCCTGATTGATGCTGGCGGTGCTGTTCGCGGCGTTGGCGGTATCTTTGGCCACGACAGTGCTGCGCACGCCGCTGCCGGCCATGGCAGCCATAGCGGCCACGGTGCCGGCCACCACGGCAAAGGCGGCTCGCATGGCTCACATAATAACGCACGCCACAGTACCAGCACCAAAGCTCTTGAAGCCCACACTGGCGGTGCAACTGTTTCAACTCACGGAGCCAACTCAGTCGTAACAGTACCGAACGGCCCGAACGGTGCCGCGGTTGAGATTACTATCAACGGCGGCCCAGGCAACGACACGATTAGTATCAACTCACTCGGCGACGCCGCTCATAACAGTACGCACCCCGGCGCTGGCCACCACACCGCTGCCAATCACGCCGGCCGCCACGCCCATGAGACATTCCACGGCATTTCTACCAGCGAACTGCACGTCAAAGCCGGCGGCGGCTTTATTAGCACCCTTCAGGAACAGTACAATCTAAGCCCGGCTCAGGCTGAGGCCGCTTACCACCACATGTACGCCCACCTCCAAGGCGCCCATGGCACCTACATGGAAGGCAGCGACATCCGCATCTCTGCCCCTGGTGACTACGACCTTCCCCCGGCCGCTCGCGCTGACCTGGAAGCTCACCTAAAATCCCTGCACCGCATGTCCGAGCACCTGCACCACGCCCAGCACGCTGGCGCGCACACTGGCGGCGGCGAGACCACGACTGGTACTCATAACCCCGATGCTCCTGCAGCCGACGCTATCACCGGCGGTGCAGCAGCTCCCGACGAGACTGCCGCGGTTAATGCCATCCCGGTTCCGACCGCTCCGGCAACTGTTCCTGTCACCGGTGGTGCTACCCCAATCGGTCCTCTGCCAACCAGCGGCGGTGACCACCTCGTAAACCCCGCCCTAGCTTTGCCACAGACTGGCACGCCCCAGCATGATGCCCTGACCGATATGCTCAACAAAAATAGCGGCGCAGGCGACACTGCCGTCCCGGCTGGCACTGTCAGCAAAGAAATGATCGCCCAGGCCCAGCATGACATAGGCAGCATGGCCAATGGCGGCGGTACCTATGCCAGCCTGCCTTCGGCCGACAAAGCCGCTATCCAGGATTACATCCACCGTTCACTTGAAACCGCCAGCAAAAAACCCGGCAGCCAGGAATCGGTTAAAACTATCATGAAAATGGTCGGCGGCCAGGTAAATGACCAAAACCTGCAGCACCTAAACGCTGAGCAATGGGCCGAAGCTCAGCGCGAGCTGATTATCCTCGGCGTCAAGTAGCGTGCTACGATAAAAACAAATAACTAAAAGGAAACACGAAAGCCATGGACAGCATCAACGAAAAATTTCTAGAAGAAGTCGGGCTCAGCTCCCTGCCGGCTGACGAGAAGACCAGGCTGCTCGATTACTGCTACGAGATGCTGGAAATGCGGATCGGTACCCGCCTGACCGATCTGATGACCGATGCCCAGCTGAACAATTTTGAAGCCATGGCCGACGCCCAAACTGACGGCGACAGCGTGCTGGCGTGGATTAAGGCCAGCTTTCCGAATTATGACGAACTAGCAGCCGAAGAGCTCGAAAAGATCAAAGCTGAAATTAGACTCGCCTATGCCCCCGGTTCGCAGGCTGGCGAGCCTGCCGCAGCCAAAGCTGGTGATTTATTTAAGCAGCTCGGGCTGAAAAAACTCAGCCGCCAAGAAAAGCTGGATCTCTCAGAAGACCTGGGCGGGGTCGCCATGAATCGGGTTGCCGACCGACTGGAAAGCCTGCTCACCCCTGAGCAAGTACACGAATTTGAGACTATGCTGCAGACCGATGAGCCCAAAGCCTTTGAGCTGCTGGAAACGTTTGTGCCCCAGTATAGCGCCATTGTCGCTGAAGAAATCGAGCAAGTACGAGCCGAGGTGACGACGACCCAGGCTGAAGTGATGAAGCGGCTGAGCGGCCAGCAGTAGCGACTCTGTCGATGCTACACTGGTAGCCATGAAGTTATTGGGGATCGAAACCAGCTGCGACGAGACCGCGGCCGCCGTAGTAGAAGACGGTTATCGCCTGCTGAGCAGCGCGGTGGCTTCCAGCATGGAGCTGCATATCCAATACGGCGGCGTGGTGCCAGAAATTGCCGCCCGCAGCCATATTGAAGCTATTATGCCGGTCATCCAGCAGGCACTCGACGAAGCGAACTGCAGCTGGGACGAGATCGACGGTATCGGCGTGACGTACGGCGCGGGACTGGGCGGCAGCCTGCTGATCGGCGTCATGACAGCCCGGACGCTAGCGATTGCCCTGCACAAGCCGCTGTATGCCATTAACCATGTCGAAGCTCATGTCTACGCCAATTTCCTGAGCGAGACTTCCCTGCCCGGCCTGGTTTTGCCCTCCAGCCAGCCAGCGTTTCCGATGCTGGCGGTTATCGTTTCCGGCGGACATAGCCAGCTGGTGCTGTTTCGCGATCATTTTGAGTACACTCTCCTAGGACAAACCCAGGACGATGCCATCGGCGAGGCCTTTGATAAAGTAGCCAAAATGCTGGGACTGCCCTACCCCGGCGGTCCATCAGTTGCCCAAGCCGCGGCGAAGGGCAATCCCCTGGCCTTCCCGCTGCCCAAAGCCAAGATGGGCAAGTATGATTTTAGTTTTTCCGGGCCCAAAACAGCCGTCCTGCGCTTGGCGCAGGCCCAAATCGGGGAAAGTTACGACTTCCCCTCCGTAAAGCTGGCTGGACGGCTCTCTGAAGCCCAGAAGGCCGATATCGCGGCCAGCTTCCAGCGTGTAGCCATCGAGACCATCGTGGACAAGGCCAAGCTAGCATATGATGAGTTTTCGCCGGCCAGCGTGGTGATTGCCGGCGGCGTGGCTGCCAGCCAGGAGCTGCGGCGTCAATTAACGGAGGCCATTCCCCTGCCCCTCAGCTGCCCCGATCCGCAGCTGTGCACTGACAATGCCGCCATGGTCGCCGCCCTGACCGGTTTCAAGGCTTTGGCTGGCCAGTCAGTGGCCGACCCTTACACCCTGGCCATCGAGCCGAATCTCAGTATGTGATCAGGCGCTGGAGCGATGGTATTCACCGGCTTTTCGCAGCCCAATAGCCGAGTCTCTGATGATCATGAATTCCTCGGGAATTACCGATTCGGGCTGTCCCCGGCGGGCTCGCTGCCGTTCAGCGTCCGGGGTTTGATTATAGAGCGCGACATCGACCCAGCCCTGCTCAGCGTGTACTCTCCGGACTACGGCATCTATGCCCTTTCGGCGCTCCAGCCGGATTTTTGATACGTGCTGGGCGCCGCGCCTAACCTGTCCCAGAAATGTGCGGTCGTGCGGCCGGCGGGCATCGTGGATCCTGTTTGGATCAATGGCAAAAGTATAGGCGCCGATCCGCTCCGGGTTTTCGGCGGTACCGCCCAGAGCTTGAGGGGTGTTGTAGAGACGGACACCAACCCCCTTGCCCTGCCGGTCAACAGTTCTGAGTCCTTCCGGTATTTTATAGAGGTCGGTAATCGAATCGGCACTGCCGGGCACATCATCCGTGCCAAGCTGCCAGCCTGGTACCCCGAAGCCAATCAGCGCTACGTAGGGGGCGAAACTCCTGGACGTGAGACCTCCCAGCGTGATGAAGCCCAATGCCTCGTCGAGCCGGGCTTCTTCCGGCACATGACCATATATTTCATTAAAGGTAACACCCCTCAAAACGTCTGCGGCGGCGGCCATGCAAGATCTCCCTGAAATTAATTATTTAACTATAGTACCTTATGAGTGTTTTGTCAAAAGCGACTGTCTTTTATTTACGTAAGATTTACAGAGGTGGTATGATGGTGGGATGAAATTACCGAAGGTCTATGAGGCAGGCGAGTACGAATCGGATATCTACGCGCTTTGGGAGAAGAGCCAGGTCTTTACAGCCGATCCCTCGTCAGGGAAGGAACACTTCTCGATCAGTATGCCCCCGCCCAACGAGACCGGCACGCTACACATCGGTCACGCCTTGTTTATTACTTTGCAGGATATCATGTCCCGGCACGCCCGGCAGCAGGGAAAGGACGTGCTCTGGCTGCCCGGCACCGACCATGCCGCGCTGCCGGTGAATGCCATCATTGAAAAACAGCTGTCAGAGGAGGGAACTGACAAACATCAGATCGGGCGCGAGGAGTTCATGCGGCGTACCCGGGAATTCGTCGGCAGCAGCCGCGATACCATCAATACCCAGATACGGGCTATGGGCGCCAGCGTCGACTGGAGTCGGGCCCGCTACACCTTGGACGACGCCCTCAATCGCTCGGTCAACGAGGTGTTTGTCAAGATGTATAACGATGGTCTGATCTACAGGGGTCACCGTATCGTCAATTGGGATCCGAATCTCGAAACCAACGTATCTGATGACGAGGTCGTCTACAAAGAAGAGCAGGCCAAGTTTTATACGTTTCAGTACGGGCCGTTTCAGATTGGTACTGCCCGGCCAGAGACGAAATTCGGCGACAAGTATGTGGTCATGCACCCCGATGACAAGCGCTACGCTCAGTACAAGCATGGTGATACCTTTGAGGCGGAGTGGATCAACGGCACGGTGACGGCTACCGTCATCAAAGACGAGGCTGCTGACCCGAAATTTGGCACCGGCGTTATGACGATTACTCCCTGGCACAGCCAGCTGGATTTTGAAATTGCCGAGCGCCACGGCCTAGATAAGGAACAGATCATCGACTTTCACGGGAAACTGCTGCCGATCGCTCAGGAATTCGCCGGCCTGCCGATTCATGAAGCCCGACCCAAAATTGTCGACAAGCTAAAGGAGAAGGGGCTTCTGGTCAGTGCCGACGAAAATTATGTGCACAATATTGCCCTGAACGACAGGGGCAAGGGAGTCATCGAGCCCCAAATCCGCCTGCAGTGGTTCGTCGACGTCAATAAACCGGTGGTGGAGTGGAAAGGCAAGAAACTCAGCCTCAAGGAGACCATGCAGCGGGTTATCAATGACGGTGATATCGACATCATCCCGGAACGTTTCGAGAAAATTTACTTCCATTGGATTGATAACTTGCGCGACTGGTGCGTTTCGCGCCAGATCTGGTGGGGACACCGTGTGCCGGTTTGGTACCGGACAGCCACCGACGGCAGGGAAGAGACCTACGCCGGAGTCCAGCCGCCGACCGATGAGAGCGAAGGCTGGCACGAATGGGAGCAGGACCCGGATACCCTTGATACCTGGTTTAGTTCAGCACTGTGGACTTGGAGCACGCTGATTGACCCCAAGCTGGCCCAAGATTTCTCGCTGTCGCTGGAAGACCTGCTCAAAAAGAGTCCTGACTATCAGGCCTACCACCCGACGACCGTCATGGAAACCGGCTGGGATATCCTATTTTTCTGGGTAGCCCGCATGATCCTGGCCACCACGTATACTACCGGTGAGATTCCTTTTAAAACTGTCTACCTGCACGGCCTGGTGCGCACTGAGCACGGCAAAAAGATGAGTAAAAGCAGCCCGGAAACTATTATTGACCCCATGGAAGTCATCCCCGAGTATGGCACTGACGCCTTGCGGTTCGCCCTGATTCAGGGCATGTCAGCCGGCAACGATCAGCGCCTGGGCCGCAGCAAGATCGTGGCCAATCGAAATTTCGCCAATAAGATCTGGAATATCGCCCGCTATATCGAGGGTGTCATTGGTGATGAAGTCAGCCGGGAAGGCGCAAAACCGCAAGTGGCGGCCGACCATTGGATTCTAGACAAATTACGAACATCACAGGAGAAAATCGGATCGGATCTGGATACCTTCCGCTTCAGCGAGGCCTATGACACGCTGTACCACTTCGTGTGGGACGATCTGGCTGACTGGTATATCGAAGCCAGCAAGGCTGCGCCCAATATCCCGCTGCTGGCTTATTTGCTGGAGTCAGTCCTGGTCCTCACCCATCCGTTTGCACCCTTTGTGACTGAAACAATCTGGCAAACACTCGCTTGGGAGCAGGACTCCATCCTGGCTGCCCGGCAGCTGAGCCCCATCATCAAGAGTGATAAAAAGCAGGCGGCCGATTTTGAAGAAATCCGAGCGATCGTCACCGAGTCGCGCTTCATCATGAATGCCCTTAAAGCCTCCGGCGTGACGCTGTATTACACCGACGTGCCCTTCCTGCGGGATAACGCCGAAAGTATTAAACGCTTGGCCCATTTGCAGGCTGTCACCGAAGTCGAGAATGGTACCGGCCTCTATCTAACAGCGACCAAACAGCGCTGCTGGCTAGATATCGATATCTCTACGGCCCGTGCCTACGCTACGGAGCTGGCAGGCAAGCGCGCTCAGCAGGAGGCCATTATCAAGCAGCTGGAAGCCCGACTGTCCAACAAAGACTATATTAAAAACGCCCCCAAACAGGTAGTCAGCCAAACCAAGGACCAGCTCTTAGCTGCCCAGGAACTGCTTGGCACAATTGAAGCAGAGGCTAAACGCTTCCAAGCCTGACTAATCTGCCCTTAGGCGCCTAGCCGGCGGGCTCGAGAGCTTCGCGGACGCGATCGACCGATTCCTGGGGGCGGGAATCATCAAACCACAGCACGTGCCATCCCAAACGTTCGGCAGCCATGAGATTGACCCGCGAGTCGTCAATCAGCAGAATCTCCTCGGGAGGGCAGCCGGCACGCTCCTGGGCAATTTCATAAATTTTAGATTCCGGCTTAATAGCTGCTACCTCTGAGGAGTCGATAACAGCGTCGAAGGGAAGGCTGGGCACCTGGCCGCTGCGGCGCATGGAGCTCAAGAATCCAGGCATAATGTTGGTCAGCAAGCCGACTTTGTAGCGTTCGCTGGCCCACTTCAGCAGTTCCTGCATTTCCAGGATCGGCTCGACGGTCTCCAGGTAGTATTTTTGCCAGTCCACAGCGTCGACGCCGATCCGCTCGGCCAGTTTGGCGTTGAAGTCGCTGAGGCTGATGATGCCGCGGCAGACATCGTCGTTGTAATGCCAAAAGGCCGACTCGACGATGTCCGACCTGACTCCGGTATCGGCAGCCAGCTTGGCAAAGGCCCGCTGGTAGAAGTACACCAGGCAGCCGTTGACATCAAAGTAGACGAAACTAACACCGCTCTTGGTTTTCTTGAGGTTTCGACCGCCACTAGCAGAGGTACTGGCGGTATTGCCAATCAGTTCATCGAGGCTCAGCCCGAGGGCGCTGGCGATTGATTGGATAGTGAAAATTGAAGGAGATTTGATAGCCCCGCGCTCAATTTTAGTCAGAGTCGAGAAGCTGAGGTTTGCCTGGTGGCAGAGCTGCTGCTGCGTCAGGCCGGCGGCCTGGCGCGCCGCCTGCAATTGCTGTCCCAAACTCTGCTCATCCATAGCCATACAATACCAATTTCTGGCTCAAAAACCAAAGTAAATAGTACTAAACGGCTACTCTATGTGGAGGATGTAGGTCATCATGATGTAAAACACCAAGAAGACGATAACAAATACTACGCTGAAAAGCTTCCAAATGTTGCCGGTATTGCCATAGCCGACCCGCTGGCCAAACTTTGAGTAACCAAACGCAGTGGCGCCGGCAGCAAAAGTGAGTGAGATAATCACATTCATGCTCATATCAACGATAGTATACCCTAAACCGCAAGCTTTTTGGCAATTTCCGCCAAGGCGGGGTGATCCGGCTCACTGGCTAAATCCTGCGGTTTTTTGAAATCTTCCAGCGTATAGAGCGGTATCAAGTGAATGTGGGCGTGCGGCACGCCGAAGCCTTCGACCGCGATCCCAACGCGTGGAGGATTGATAACGTCTCTGATGCGGGCTTCCAGCTGCTGCGCCACCTCCCAGAGGTGATGATACAGTTCGTCAGGCAGGTCCCACAGCTGGTCAATCTGCTGCTTGGGCACCAGCAGGGTGTGGCCGGGGTTCTGGGGATGAATGTCGAGAAAGGCCAGGGCAGTGTCGTCCTCGTATATCTTGTGGCAGGGGATCTCTCCCCGAATAATCTTAGTAAAAATACTGTCTTCCATAGTCCTTAGTATATAGCGGGGCAGGGGACAACATTAAATTTCCCTTAATTTCCCCCAAAATCTCCTCGCTTATGCTTGGCTGCAAGGGAGCACCGGACGATAGTCAGCCGCATGGAGCACCGACGGTATTTCTGGCTGGGATCTGCTAAACGATTTGCGTATCTGTTTGTGACGGCCGCGGCGGGCAGCTATGTACTGTTTATCATGACTCCCTTGATGGCGGCTACAGACAAGAGCAGTGCACCGGCCTGGGCTCGTCCCAACGCCATGGCTATCCGGCGCTCCAGCCTGCTGACGGGCTCTCAGCACGAACAAACGCTGCTCAATAACCTCGACTGCGACGTGCTGAGTTTCCGCGTACCGGATAGTGACATGCAGCAGAGCGGCTGCTACGCCGGCACTATTTTTGGGCTGATGGATAGCGACACCGGCAATATCATCTTCGGTGGCACCGATGAAGCCCTGCCGCTCATACCGTTTGCGCCGCATCAGCTGCTGGCACCGTGGCCAGGGACAATGGCTTTGATTTCACTGGATCCCGCCAGCACCGGCGGCAGCTATATCAGCCTGTACCGAAATCCTCTCTTGGCGGTACGCGATCAGCGCAACGTGATAGGCGGGCTGCAGGCCAAACAGCTGATAGTACCGCCGGATTTGCCGCTCAAAGACCCCGCTGGGCAGCGTTTGGTGATTAACCCCCAAACGCTGGCATTTTCATCGACGGGCAGCTGGATGGTGGTCGAAACGCTGACCGGTTCATTTGTCAGAGTCAATCTAGCGACCCTGGATATGACGCCTTTTGCCCCGGCATTTGGTACAAATGGCAGCCCCGGCCTGCTCAAGTCCCGTGTAGCGGCCAGTGACGACGGACGCTTCGTGGCCATTATGAATAACGATGCCGCTTCTTTTAAGGTATACGACCTGGCGACCTGCGAAGCCTCGGACAATAATCTGCGCACCCAGAATTGCCAATCGTACGACTATAACTCCTTTGTCCATGGTCAAATCAGCGGCTTGCAGTCGATCCGGCATCTGCGCTTTATTAACGACGGGCTGATGAGTTTTGAAGCCATTACGTCCAGCCAGACCACCACTGGCACGTATGAGCTGGCTCCAGCAGCCGCGATTAATTCGCTGACTGACTACATTGGACTTGGCGACTCCTATACATCGGGGGAAGGCGCTTTTGACTACCTAGAGAGCACTGATAGCACGAACAACTTGTGCCATCTGTCGCGGCGATCGTACCCGCTGCTCCTAACGGATCAGCTTTTCAGCGCGGCCGGCGGACATTCGGTGGCCTGTTCGGGTGCCGTGATCAATGATGTTGGCAGTACCGCTGAAAGTTACCGGGGACAGGTGCGCGGAGTCGCCAATTTGCACGACCTGCAGCAAAACCAACCTCTATTGCTTGAAGCGGTTGAGACCAATTTTGTGCCCGGCTATATCGCCCAGCAGCGTTTCGTAAAACGCTGGCAGCCAAGAATTGTTACGGTTTCGGTTGGGGGCGACGACATTGGTTTTGGTGATTTGGTACAGACCTGTGTCGAACCGCATCTTGGCAGACACTTGAGCGACCACACTTGTTTTAATACCTACGAGGACCGCCTGGAGCTGCAAAAGCTGATAGATCGTACTATCCCGCGCTGGACCGCACTGTACCGTCAGCTGCAGCAGGAAGCTCCCGACAGCCGGCTCTACGCGATTGGATACCCCCAGCTGTTTGACGATACAGGCAGCTGCGCGCTCAATGTGAAGCTCAATAAGAGCGAGCTGGAGTTCGCGGCCTCCATCATAGACTATCTCAACCAGGATATTCACAAAGCTGCCGACGCAGCTGGGACAGTCTACGTTGATATCAGCCAGGCGCTAGCCGGACATCGGCTCTGCGAGACAGCTAGCTACAATGTCGCTGCCAATGGTCTAACGGCCGGCAGGGACGGGGGTCCGCTTGGTACCAAATTATTTGGCAAAGAGAGCTATCACCCCAACATGCTGGGCCAGGCACTGATAGAACAAGCTATTCTGGAAAAAACCCACAACCTTACTGACATAGCCGCCAGCAAGCTTGCCGCTGCCAATAGCGCGGCTCTGCTTAACGCTCCTCGGACTGGCCGCATCGTCAATAACCGGGTACCTGATCCAGCGCTCACAGACAGGGTAGGGAAGCCGGGAAGCAGCCTGGCTGTGCGCAGCACCGGCGTTCATTCCGGCCTGCGATCCCAAACGGTATATACCATACGGTTTGACGGGCCGGGAGGGACTGTTTTGGGCACCGTCACCAGTGACATGCTCGGAGACATCGATGCCAGCGTTACCATCCCCGCAAGCACGCTGCCAGGGGGGCATACTATTGATATAACGGGTGAAAACCAGGCCGGGGAAACAGTTGACGTTACCCAGCCAATTATCGTGCCAAGCAGCGAGGCTGATAGTGACGGCGATGATGCTCCCGACGTTACCGATACTTGTCCCGGAGTATTTAACAGCACGCAAGACATAGACAGGGATGGTATTGACGATACCTGCGATCCGCTCATTGGTCTGCCGCCGATGCCTGCCAGCGGCGGCTCTGCCACCGGAAACAGCACAGGAAATGGCAGCCCCCAAACAAGCAAGGCAGAGGGTGTCCTTATGCCGGCAACACCGACTATTGTCACCTCATTTGCCGTGCAGCAAAATGCGACGGCAATACAGTTGCCGGTTGGTAATGCATCACGCCACGTCGACCCTCAAAAGCCAGTTGTCTTGGGTGTTGCGACTGTTACACCTCGCCGGGCGCAAAATCCGCATTTAATCCAGGGCCAGCAATTAGCAGACAGGGGAGCGGGTGGACCACTCGGCACACCACCAGTGATCAGCTGGAAGTTCTTGCTGTGGCTGCTGGCTGTGTCATGGCTGCTGCTTGTTTTGGCGGGGGTTTGTTTGCGGCAGGCTGTCCGGCAGGAGCAGCCAGCGCCAATGAGTATCAAAAGTGGAGGCTATGGAATACAATGAGTTAATGATTTGGCTGCGTCGGAGCTTGGTTGGGTTTTTATCGCTGATGCTGTTTGTATCACTGCTGGGTGGCGCTCTAGCTGCCAGCGCCCGGCTCAACCTGACGCATCCTGCCAAAATTGAAGCCTGGCTGGCCCAAAGCCTGCTGTATGATCATTTTGTAAATACAGTCATCGACGAGGCGGACAAATCAAAGGGCGACGACCAATCCGGGTCAGTATCGCTCAATGACGCCGCCGTCCAGCAGGCTGCCAAGTCGGCCTTCTCGCCTCAGTTGCTTCAAGGTAACGTTAACACCTTTTTGGAGAGCAATTACGCTTGGATGGAAGGCAAGACAGCCACGCCTAATTTCAAAATTGACCTGACAGCAGCTAAGCAAAGCTTTGCTCAGCAGGTCGGCCAGTACGTCCGGGTCTACACAGCCGGACTGCCCGTATGTACCGCCGCTCAGCTGGCCGCGCTCCAAAACCAGCAGCCTGATCCGCTGGCAGCCACCTGCAGGCCGCCGGCGACCACTCCGGAGGCCGCTGGGGCCGCCGTAACCCAGAAACTCAGCAGCAGCGGCGATTTCCTGAGCAACCCGGTGATCACGGCCGAGACCATCAATCCTGATGCCCACGGGCAGCCGCCGTATTACAAAAAACTATCTCGTTTGCCCGACGCTTACCAGCTGGCTCTCAAGCTGCCCCTGATATTTAGTGCTATGGCGCTTATCAGCATGCTCGGCATCGTCTATATCGCCCCTCGAAAACGGGCTGGGATACGGCGTATCGCCATTTTGCTCACCGTATCCGGGATTATCCTGGTAGCCCTTAAATTCGCTGCCGATTTTGGTTTCCACCGCGTCGAACAACGGGTCTTTAACACCGCTAATAACGGTGAACTGCAGCACTCGCTGACCGATTTTGCCCATCGCGTAGAATCAGCACTCGTCAAAATTGACCTGCTGTTTGGCGCAGCCTTTATCGTGCTGGCGCTGGCCGGCTTTGTCCTGCTGTATCGAACTCGCCAGCAGGACACTTCAGCCAAAGACGCGCTCACCCAAACTGACGGCCCCTTATCGGCACTTCCCAAACCAGAAGCCCAGAACCCAGGATCCAGTACGCCGGCACCGGCACCAAAACCCAAAAAACCCCGACCGCCCCAGCGGCCGCGCCTCATCCAGTAAACAATCGTTATACTAATCAAGCAAAATCTGGCGGAGAGGGAGGGATTCGAACCCTCGGT
>CAZXIT010000007.1:0-22546 GCA_964640775.1 uncultured Candidatus Saccharibacteria bacterium | reverse complement strand
CGCACCAAGTCAGTCGACTCATTTTGTACCGCATACAGACAGATGTCGGTAAAGGTCGGCTCGGCTTGGCTAAGGCTGTTGATAGAACTTTCGTAGACTGCGGCGTCCTGGTGATAATCAGGCCAATCCATCAGCCAATTCATCTCGCCGGCGGTGCGCAGGCCGCTGTAGCCTTGTGCTCTTGCGTCATCGATAAAGCTCGCGACATTGTTTAGCATGTAGTCAGCCACAAACCGTCCCTCGGGCAAATATGTGGCCTGCATGGCAAAAATACGCAGGTCATTATTGGCGAGCGGCCGCTTGATATTAAGGCCTGCGGCCAGCAAAGACTGAGCAACTGCAGCAGGTGAATCGCGGGTCACAAAAATACATAGTTCGCCTTGGACGAAGCCCTCCCTGAAATACTCCGCCAGCAACTGCCAGCGCTCCTCGGGTGCGTCGTAAAATATAGAGACATGATCTCCTGCAGCAATCTGCTGGGCGGCCTGCTTGCGACTCATCACCGTAATAATAATGCTGTCCATACCAGCTGAGCTGTAAAATAATTCGCAGCTAGCCGCCCATACTTGTATATGAGCAGGAAATCATGTACAATCTACCCTTATGCAAGGTGTAATTCAGAAAATTAATGACCGCTACAAGAAGCAGGCTGTCGTCGATGTTAAAAGCGGCGATACCGTCAAAGTCCACCAGAAGATCCGCGAGGGCAGCAAAGAGCGTGTCCAGATCTTCCAGGGGCTGGTGATCCGTACCGATATGAAGGGCAGCCACACTAGCCGTATCACCGTACGCCGTATCGCCAGCGGCGTTGGCGTCGAAAAAAGTTTCCTGATGCACAGCCCCCTGGTGGTGCAGGTAGAGGTTACCAAGCGCTCCAAAGTTCGCCGCAACTACCTCAGCTACATGCGAAATCGTACCGGCAAGGCCGCCCGCATGACTGGCATGGCCTTTGACTCATCCGCCGTCAACGATATCCACGACGAAGCCGCTGAAGCAGAAGAAGCCAAACTGCACGAACAAGTCGCTGCCGAAGCTGCCGCCCGCGCCGCTGAAAAAGCCGCCGAGGAAGCAGCCCTCGCCGCCAAGGCCGACGCTGCGCTTGCCGCCCGCGCACCAGCCGAACCCAAGGCTGAATAGCTGCAGCTGTCTATCGTCTAGCTGTCATCTGCAGTCTGCGCTTGCTGGATAGGCACCGCTTCATGAAGCGGTGCCAAACTTATACTGCGCAACCGCTTCCACAGCACCATAGTAGTTCCACATCCCTTCTATCCGTAATCTATATCGTTTCCATACAGATTCTATAGGGAAACGATATAGGCGCAAAAAATAGCAGACAACTTCGCCTATAGATTTAATGATTATTTAATAGCTCGGCTGTTAGAATAGAGATAATGATAGTTGTAGGTATCGATGAAGTGGGCAGGGGATGCTGGGCGGGGCCAGTGGTGGCCGGCGCAGTCATTTTACCTGGCAATTTTGATATATCGAAGCTCGTGCATTGGAAATTAGGCGACTCCAAGGTCTTAAACAAGCGCCAGCGTGAGACGGCAGACGCCGGGATTCGGCAGATAGCTGTCGCGATCGGCATCGGCTGGGTCGACGCGGCGACTATTGACAGGGTTGGTATTACTACGGCTGTCAAGTGGGCCATGGAGCGGGCCCTCGAGCAAATCAGCGCCGACTACGACGAAATTATTATTGACGGCAATCTTAATTTTATGATGGATAATCCCAAAGCCCGGGCTGTTATCAAAGCTGATGCCAGCGTGCCGGCCGCTAGTGCCGCTAGTATTGTCGCCAAAGTCGCCCGTGACAGCTACATGACCGAGATGACCGATAACTATCCGGGCTATGGATTTGAAAAACATGTCGGCTATGGAACGGCACTGCACCTGGAGCGGCTCAAGCTGCACGGTGTCACCAGCCTGCATCGTCAGAGCTTTAAGCCGATCCAGGCTTTGCTAGCTGCATAATCAGCATGGATGGTACTGCATGACCTCGACTGAAACCGGCCGCAAGGCAGAGACCGCAGCTCGCGTCTACCTTGAAATGCGCGGCTTTACTATTATCGAACAAAACTGGCGCCGGCCGCGCTGCGAGGTTGATATCATAGCTGTCAAAGATGGTGTGGTGCACTTTGTGGAAGTCAAATATCGGTTTAAAGATGACCAGGGCAGCGGCCTGGACGCCATTACCGCCACCAAACTAAAACAGATGCAGCGCGCGGCTTGGATGTGGGTTAGTGAGTCCAAATGGCTCGGTGAATATGTCCTTTCGGCCGTAGAAGTTGCCGGCCCTACCTTTATCATCATGGGCTTTATCGAAAATGTCTTTTAGCTGCTGAGGTGCTTTTTGATGGCAATGAGGTCGCGGTCGCGCCAAGCGGCTTGCCACTGAATCGTCTCAATTGCCTGGTTGACCGGCCGCTCAAAAGCCGGACTCATGTGGGATGCAAAAAAAGCAGTGAATTCGGGCAAAAACGATGCGTCGCTAAAACAGCGGCCGGCGTAGATTGGCATCCGGAAAAAACTCAGGTCGGTGCCCAAGTTTTTGACCAGCCAGTCCCAGTGTGTCGTCATCCATTCCCATGTCGCCCGGCGGGCGTGGCGATTCATAAAACTGTAGGCAATCCAGTAAGGCGCATCTTGCAGGCGGACTTGGTCGGAGGCAATATACTGCAAAGCACGTTCGTACAGCTCTGGCTGTTCAAAACCGGTCAGGGCGCTGGCCAGGGTGACCCGCTCTTCACTGCTGGTGCTGGTATCGTGCATTGCCAGCAGTTTGTCAAAGTCAACATCGTTGCCGGTGCGGGCCACCGTGCCATAGACGACACCGCGCAAGTCGGGATGCAGGTCTTCGGGTTTGGTCATGGCCGCGAAGCGGCGCTTGGCTTCAGCAACTACCGTATGCTCCTCGCCATACGAGCTGAGCCCCAGGATGGTGGGACGCAGCAGACGGTCAAAATGACTGTCGCTGTCCAGCTCTTCCCAGCCGAGACGTTCAAGCTGTTTGGCAGCTAGCTGCCGGATAAAGGGCTTGAGGGCTTCGCGGACCTCGTCGTCATCCATGACTACCCGGATACTGCCGACTCCGCCTGAAATCACATCCCAGACTACGGAACTGTCTTCGTTAGCGTAGGCTGGTAGCAGTTTTAGAACAGCAACGGTGCTGCCATAGCCGGCTTTGGCCGCCTCAAAGGCGTCACCCAGCAGGCCGAGGCGGTCGAGCTCATTCAGTTTGCCGGCTTTGACGGCTTTGGCCAAGCCTTCTAAATGAGCCGGGTCATAGACGGTCCTAAAAAAACTGGTCCGGTCATGATTGAGTACAAAGTCGGTTTTAAGCGAGTCAGCCGCAATAGTTTGTTCGGCCTTCTCAAGCGTGTTCAAATTAAGCTTATCGGAGGCCAGCAAGGGGATCGGCCAGATGGCCGGCTCTTTTTTGGCAGCTGGATTCAGATAGAATCGTTCCTGTTTGAGGCTGGGATTATCGGCCGCAATGCGGGCCTGGACGATCGGGTAGCCGCTCTGCGAAGTCCAGGCGCTCATAAACTCAGTGACTGGTTTTTTGGAAACTTCTTCCAGCGCCGCCCAGAGGTCAATGGTATCGGTGTTGCCGTAGCTGTGGCGCTTGAGGTAGAGGCGCAGGCCATCGCGGAAAGCGCCAGCGCCGAGGTAGTCGTGGAGCATCAGCAGCACCGAGGCGCCCTTTTCGTAGCTGATGGCGTCAAAGATGGTACGGATTTCGTCGGGGTGTCGGACTTCGACTTCGATCGGATGGGTGTGCTCCAGGGCATCGAGCTTAAATGCCAGGCTTTGCTCGTCGACGATAAACTGGGTCCAGACCTTCCAGTCCGGGAATAGCTCGTCGACCGCCAGGTAGCTCATCCAGCTGGCAAAACTTTCGTTGAGCCAGAGGTCAGTCCACCAGCGCATAGTCACCAAGTTGCCAAACCACTGGTGGGTCAGCTCGTGGGCTACCACATTGGCGACGTATTGCTTAAGGTGCAATGAAGTATTTTTGGGATCAACCAGCAAGGCCTGTTCTCGAAAGGTGATACAGCCCCAATTTTCCATGGCGCCGCTGGCAAAATCAGGCAGGGCCACAAAGTCGCACTTGGCCAGCGGATAGGGCGTATCGAAGTACTGGTTATAAAATTCCAATGTCTTGAGCGCGCAGTCCAGAGCAAATTGAGTGTGTTTGACATTGTCCGGCGTGGCATAGGTCCGCACCAGCACGCCGTCCTTGGTCTTGGCTTCCAAGTATTCCAGCTCGCCGAACACAAAGGCCAGCAGATAGGTCGACATCTTGGGCGTCGTTTCAAAGGTGGTGACCTGATACATCGGAATTGTCCTGCCGGCTTGGGCGGTATGGGCGGTCTGGCCGCCGTCCTGGCTGGCAAACTTTTTTTGTTCCTTGACGGGAGTGTTGGCGATGACGGTTTCACCAGCCAGCGTCGTGAGCGTCAAATCAAATGTCGCTTTGGCCTCCGGCTCGTCGATACAGGGAAAGGCTTCCCGGGCATGGTGGCTCTCAAACTGGGTAGCAATCAGCATTTTATCTTGGCCGCCATGCTTGAAATAACAGGGGTATATGCCATTCATCTGGCGGCTGATTAGGCCCTCAAACTCCAATACCACGGTGTACTCACCGGGATAGATCATGCTCTCAGCATGCAGGCGCACTTCATCAGCGCTTTTTTGGTTATTAATCCGGACGACGGGCATCACCTGGCTGCCTTTTTTGTCGTGCTTGGTAATAGTGGCGCTGACGATCTTCAAATCCTTCTGATGAAAAGTCAGCCGCTGCGCCGGCCGCCCCGTCTTTCTACCCCTTATAGTCACCGTCCCGCTAAATGTCATAGCATCCTTATCCGGATGCAACGCCAAATTATACTGTTCCGGCACAAACTGTTCGAAGAGGCGCGTGACTTTCTTTCCCATATCACTCCAGTTTAGCACGCTGTTTGACTTTGGCGGGCCCCTTGCCTATACTTAAGGGCATGTCCGGCCGAAGTGGTCGGCTTTTTTCTTGTAGAGACCTTGCATCGGAATATTTAACAGAGAGGACAACAGTATGGATTTAGATATGAAACAGCTGGTCGTGGCCATCCGGACCATTGCCGAAGAAAAAAACCTGCCCGAGGAGGCCGTCAAAGAAGTGGTTGAGCAGGCCCTGGCCGCTGCTTACCGCCGCGATTATGGCGACCGAGAGCAAGAGATTCGTGTCACCATGAATCTCAACACCGGTGATGTCGACGCGTATATCACCAAAGAGATCGTCGAGACCGTCGAAAACGAAGCCTTTGAGATGAGCCTCAAAGAGGCTCAGGTGCGCCGCAAAAACGCCGCGATCGGCGAGACCATCGAAGTCCATGAAAAGGCCGAGAGCTTTGGCCGCGTTGCCGCCCAGACCGCCAAGCAAGTCATCTTGCAACGCCTGCGCGAAGCCGAGCGTGAAATCGTCATGGCCGAGTACGAGGATAAAATCGGCACCGTCATCAACGCTACCGTGGCTCGCGTCGAGGGCAACATCGTCCGCATCGACCTCGGCAAAGCCCAGGGCATCATGCCGCGCAGCGAGCAGATCCAAGGCGAGCGTTACTACCCCGGCCAGCGCCTCAAGGTCTTTCTCAAAGACGTTGAGCGCGGCTTCCGCGGCCCCCAGCTGGTCGTTTCCCGCGGCAATAACCAGTTCATCGAATGGCTGTTTCGCGGCGAGGTCCCGGAGATGGAATCCGGCGCTGTCGAGATCAAGGGCATTGCCCGCGAAGCCGGCGTCCGCTCCAAGATCGCCGTCGCCAGCAATGTCCCCGGCGTCGACCCCGTTGGCACCTTTGTCGGCGGCCACGGCACCCGTGTCAACGCGGTCGTATCAGAGGTCGGCGAACAGGAAAAAATTGACATCATCGTCTGGGCCGACGAACCGGTCGCCTACATCACTCAAGCCTTGAGCCCAACTAAAGTGAGCAAGGTAGTAATTGACGAGAAGAACCAAAAAGCCCGCGTCATCGTCCCCGAAGACCAGCTCAGCATCGCCATCGGCAAAAGCGGCCAAAACGTACGTCTGGCCAGCAAGCTGACCGGCTACGAGCTCGACATCGAAGCCGACCGCGTTGCTGCTCCTGCCGAAGCTCCCACGGCTGAGACTCCAGCCGCCACTCCAGTTCCTGAGGTTAGCGTTACTGAAGCTGCCGTCGAGCCTGTCAAGGCTTCCACCGATGACGCCCCCGAAGGCAAAGTCGAAACCACCGAACTCCCCAAGCAGCCCAAACTAAAGCGCAAAAACGAACTGGAATCTTCACTCCTCGAAGCTATCGAGGAACATGGAGAGTAGCCGGGATCAGTAAATTAGCACTCTTGACGTGAGAGTGCCAAGTGGTATTATGGATGTAGGCAAAACGTCGCATAATTAGTAAGACGAACCTCGCGCCGCAAAAAGGAGCCACAGCAAAGCTATGATGCCCAATTCACCAGATTTCCAAGAATTTTTAAATCATCTGACTAATAACGCCCTGCAGAGTTTAAAGCACGCTGATGCTATCGCGCGCAGTTTTGGCAGTGCCTACGTTGGCACTGAGCATTTGTTATTAGGAATTTTAGCCCAGGACGGCAGTATTGGATCCAAGATTCTTGAAGGTACCGGCGTGACGCTGGACCGTGCCCGGCTGGCTCTAAACCTGACACCCAAAACGCTAGTAGTCAATGTCGGGGCCAAAGGTCTCAGCGAGACTGCCAAGCTGACGCTCAAAATGGCCTATGACGTGGCTCAGGACTATAGCCAGGAATTCTGCGGCACCGAGCACATTCTCTACAGTATCCTGACGCAAAAGAATGCCCGGGCAACTATCTTGCTGCGCGATATGAACGTCAATGTCGACGGGCTGACCACTGAGATCGAACAATTTTTGACCCGGCAGCAGTACGAAGAAGACCAGGAGACCGGCGAGGGCGGCCGCAAGCGCGGCAAAAAGGCCGGCAAAAAGACAGCGCTGGACTTTTTTGGTACTGATATGACACTGCTGGCCCGCCAGGGCAAGCTCGACCCGGTCGTCGGCCGCGACAATCAGATTCGCCGAGTGGTGACGATCCTCAATCGCCGTACCAAAAATAACCCAGTGCTGATTGGCGAGCCGGGTGTCGGCAAGACCGCCATCGTCGAGGGCCTCGCCCAGCGGATTATTTCCGAAGATGTCCCGGACAGCCTGCTCGACAAGCGGATTATTACCCTTGATTTGGCCGGAATGATCGCCGGGACTAAATACCGCGGCGAGTTCGAGGAGCGGCTCAAAAAAGTCATGGCCGAGCTCGAAAAAGACAAAAAAACCATCGTCTTTATCGATGAGCTGCACCTGATCGTCGGGGCCGGCGCGGCCGAAGGCGCTATGGACGCCGGCAATATCCTGAAGCCCGCACTGGCCCGCGGCAAAATCCAGCTGATCGGTGCCACCACCACCGTCGAATACACCAAGCATATCGAAAAGGACGCCGCCCTGGAGCGCCGCTTCCAGCCGATCCAGGTACCGGAAACCACACCCAGCGAGACGCTGGCCATACTCAAGGGTTTGCGCAAGCATTACGAAAACTTCCACGGCGTGACCATGAGCGACGAGGTGCTGGAGGACGCCGTCACCCTGGCCAAACGCTACATTGCTGACCGGTTCATGCCCGACAAGGCCATCGACCTGATTGACGAGACCGCTGCCCACCTGCGCATCGACCGCGGCAAGACCAGTCCCGAAGTGCGTGCCCTCCAAAAAGAGCTAAAGCTGGTCAATACCCAGATCGAGGAAGCCGTCGACGCCGAAGACTACGAGCGGGCCGCCCGCAGTAAAACCCGAGCTTCCCAGATCAACAAGGAATTAACCAAACTGCACGCTACCAACAAGCAAAGCAAACGGCTGGTGGTCACCAGTGAAGACCTGGCTGACGTGGTGGCGCGCATGACCGGCGTACCGGTTAAAAAAGTCATTCGCTCAGAAGCTAAATATCTGCTGACTCTCGAGAAAACCCTTGGCAAATATATTATTGGCCAGTCCGAGGCGGTCGAGGCCGTGGCCAAAGCCATCCGCCGCAACCGCAGTGGTATCAGCAGCGACAAGCGGCCAATCGGCTCGTTTATCTTCCTCGGACCCACCGGTGTTGGCAAGACCGAACTGGCTCGGGTACTGGCCCGCGAGTTCTTTGGCAGCGAAAACGCCCTGGTCAAAATCGACATGTCGGAATTCGGCGAGCACCACAATGTCTCACGGCTGGTCGGCGCCCCGGCTGGCTATGTCGGCTACGATGAGGGCGGCCAGCTAACCGATAAAATCCGCCGCCAGCCCTACAGCCTAGTGCTGTTTGACGAGATTGAAAAGGCCCATCCCGATGTCTTCAACATGCTGCTGCAGATGCTGGAAGACGGCTACCTGACCGATGCTAAAGGCCGGCGGATCGATTTCACCAACACTATTGTCATCATGACCAGCAACGTCGGCGCCGACAAACTGCAAAAAGAAGCCAACCTTGGCTTCCACGCCACCAAGTCCAGCGAGCTCAAGGATTTGGATCAGCTTCATGAGACCAACACCAGCCGGGTCCAGGATGAGCTCAAGAAGCTGCTGCGGCCGGAACTGCTCAATCGCATCGACAAAACCATTGTATTCCGCGCCCTGACCCAAAAGGATATCTTCAAGATCATCGACTTGCAGATCAATGAGCTCAAAGAGCGCCTGCAGCGCAAGGGTGTTGGCCTGGAACTCAATACCGGCGCCAAGCAGTACCTCTTGGAGCATGGCTACGACGCCCATAATGGCGTCCGTCCGCTCAGGCGTCTGATCCAGGATACTATCGAAGACCACCTGGCTCTCGATATTCTCGATGAAAAGTACGAAAAAGGTGATATTATTCAGGTAGCTGCCAAAAAGGGCGCGCTTGATTATGTCATCGCCAATGAGTAAATACCCCTCAATCTCCGCAAATCAATCCGGTCGCATGCGCCACATCGCAGCTGTCGTGCTGCTGCTGGCCTGGCTCGCAGCAATGTGGCTGGCCTCAGTGCACCGTCAGGATATTATTGATTGGTGGCGCCTGCGCAATTACCAAGCGCCGCAGTCGATCAGCCGCTTGGCCGACCAGGATACCATGACGGATTACGGCCGCAAGATATTTTATGTCAATAATCCGCTGATTAACGACAAAGCCACTTTTCACACCAAGTGCCCTAATAATGGCGGCGAGCAGACCATCGTCTTGGGATGCTATATCGGCAACCAGGCCGGCATTTTTCTGCTGGCAGTCAGTGACTCGCGCCTGGATGGCATTGTCCAAGTGACCGCCGCGCATGAGATGCTGCATGGCGCCTATGATCGGCTGAGCACCAAAGAGCGCAATCGGGTAGACGCCATGCTTGCCGACTATTACAAAAACCAGCTGCATGACCAGCGGATTCTTGACACTCTTGATGCCTACAAAAAATCTGAACCCCGCGACGTGGTTAACGAAATGCACTCTATATTTGGTACTGAAGTGGCGACGCTGCCAGCCGGCCTGGAGCAGTATTACAAGCAGTACTTTACCGATCGCTCCAAGGTTGCCGGTTTCGCGGCCCAATACCAGGCGGCCTTCACCTCGCGCAAAGCGGCAATCGCCGGCTATGATACCCAGCTAGCTAGTCTCAAAGACCAAATCGCTGTCACGGAAGCCGATCTCAAAACCAAACACAGCGCCATCGAAGCCCAGCAGAGCAGCCTGGTTAGTCTGCGGACTAGCGGCAATATCGCCGCCTACAACGCCGGTGTGCCAGCATACAACAGTCTGGTCGACAGCTACAACCAGCAGGTCGAAACCATCAAAAGCTTGATCACCCAGTACAACCAGCTGGTGGCCACGCGCAATGCAATCGCGGTCGAGCAGGCCTCCTTGACCAAGGAGCTATCCAGCGATGCTGCGCCGATTCAGCCATAGTTAAGGCGCAGTTAATCCGTGAATGGTACACTAAAAGTGTACTTTAGGAGGGATTTTGGCAAAAAAACCAGCAACCCGATTTGTCTGCAGCAGCTGCGGGGCAATCGCCAGCAGCTACAGCGGCAAGTGCCCGCAATGCGGCGAGTGGAACACTTTGCAGGAGCAGTTGACAGACAGTGCTATTAGCACCGCTGTCAAGAGCGGGAGGGTACTGAGCCCCCAATCTGTTGCCACTTCAGTTGCCAAAGACCAGCCCCGGCTGGTGAGCGGTATGGCCGAAGTCGATGATGTCTTTGGCGGCGGCATCGTGGCTGGGAGTGTCAATCTGATTGCCGGCCAGCCAGGCATCGGCAAAAGCACCCTGCTGCTGCAGCTTGCGTATCTGGTGGCTGCCAATTTGCCAGTCTTGTATGTCAGCGGGGAAGAATCAGCCCATCAGATTGGCCTGCGGGCCGAGCGGCTGGGTACGCTGAGGTCTGATCTGCAGCTGGCCACCAGCACTTCGGCCGACGACATCGCGGCTACGATTGCCGCAGGCGGGTACAAGCTCGTTATTGTTGATTCCATCCAGACTGTCAGCTGCAGCGCCATCGCCTCAGCCGCCGGTACGGTGTCGCAGATTACCAACGCCACCCAGCTGCTTACTCTGGCTGCCAAACAAAGCAACACGGCGCTTATCCTGGTTGGCCATGTCACCAAAGAAGGCTCTATCGCCGGCCCGAAAGTGCTGGAACACGTCGTGGACGTCGTGCTGCAGCTGGAAGGCGACCGCTACGGCGGTTTTAAACTGCTGCGGGCCATCAAAAACCGCTTTGGCTCGACCAATGAGGCCGGTATCTTTGAAATGGTCGAGGAGGGCTTGAAGCCGGTATTGAACCCTTCAGCCGCCTTATTATCCGAACGCCAAGTAAGCGACGGTTCCATCGTCCTGGCCACCCTGGAGGGCACCCGGCCGCTGCTCGTCGAAGTCCAGGCGCTGGTTAATAAAACCAGCTACGGCTATCCCAAGCGGGCAGCCAGCGGCTTTGACCTTAATCGTCTCAACTTGCTGGTGGCCATGCTGGAGCGCCGCACCAAGCTCAAGCTGGCTGAGCAGGACATCTATATCAACATTGTCGGCGGTATCAAGATCACTGAGCCGGCCGCTGATCTGGCAATCTGCCTGGCTATCGGCTCAGCAGCCAAAGGCCTGCAGCTCAAAAAAAACGCCGTCGTGTTTGGCGAAGTCGGCCTGTCCGGTGAAGTCCGCCACGTCGGCAGTGTCGACAAACGCCTGTCTGAGGCCAAAAAACTCGGCTTTGACGGAGGTATCGGCCCGCTGCAGAAAACTGGCAAAAAACTAACTGGTCTCAATGGCGTCGCTGACGTCCGCTCCGCGCTCAACCAATTTCTCGAAAAAGATTAGAGCGTATGTTTATTGGACGTTTGTCTGGGCTGTCTGACCAGCTGAATCTTTGACGGTGACCGGTGTATTATGCGGAGCTAAGGCTTTTAGGGACGAACAGTTTCCGGCGGAGATGTTTGAGCAGAGCGGGAGGTTGTCGGCAGTTCTAAAGACATTGAAATTAGGCGTGCCGCCGCTCCAATTATAGGTAACGTTAGCGCCGGCTATTATTGCCGTGAAGCCGTTGATGCTTACTACTGGCGGCGGTATGGAAAAATTTAGCGTTGTACTATCGCTCCCCTGATAGAGGACGCTATCGGTGACGGTAACGGTCAGGGGACTGCTGCCGGAGGAGCTGGGATTGTAGGCGAACGACACGGTGCTGGGAGAGTCGCTGACGTTTTCGCTGTGGATGGTCTGGTCGCCAAGCTTAAAGGTGACGGTGCCGGGGTATTGGGCGTACTGACTATCGGTCAGCGGGTGGGTGCCTTGGGTAACGGTGGCGGTGATCGTGCAGGTAGTGTCGCAGCTCGGCGGCGCTGTCAGGGTCACTGTCGGCGGGCTGTCGTTGCAATTATGGACATCATCATTGGGGGCGGCGGTGGTTTTGGTACTGCCGGTTGAGCCGCTGCCGACACTTTGGCGGCCGCCCTGGAAAATATCGATGTTCCAAGAGGCGACATTGGCATTATAGACGGTATCTTTGGCCAGGGGCGGCGTACAGCTGGTGGCGACCTTGCCGGAGACTTTGTCGAGAGTCTGCGAGGTAGGCTTGGTGGTGTTGCCGCCGCCGGTGTACCAGCCGGGATAGAGGTCATTGGTGGGGCTGGGTTCGATGGAGTACAGCGCTACATGGTTGCGGACCACAAAGGCCGGCGCGCTTTTAACGGTTTTGGGCTGGACCCAGTTGACCGGTGTCAGCCCGGTGTGGGCAAATTCCATAAAGCCGCGGGTCATTGGTTCGGTCAGGGTTTCCATATTGTTGCGCAGGGTGACGTGGCGGGTGTGATGGCCAACCCAGCTTACCACGGCATATTTGGTCGACCAGCTGGTCATCAGGCCGTCGTAGCCGTCGTTGGTGGTGCCGGTCTTGACAGCGAAGTGCCAGCCATTGAAGCGCTGGAATTTATAGCCGCCGCGGGCCAGTGCCGTGCAGGTCGTATCGGTGCAGCTGCCGGGCAGGTAGCTGGCTCTCGGATCGGAAGCCATGTCGTTGACGATGTAGGCGGTGTCGGCTTTGATGGCCTGCGTGGGTTTGTGGACGGGCAGAGCCACGTCCTTGCCAGCGGCATTGGTGATTTTCAGCAAGTAAGTACGCGGAATGGCCGAACCCAGACGTCCAAGGGTTGATAGTCCGTTGACATGATCATCGAGGTGCAGGAACGCACCGTCGCCAATAGCTGAAGCCTGATAGCACTGGGTTGGTTCAGTCAGGGCTTCGTCGCCATAGCAGTTATAGGGCTTGGCCTTTTTGGATTGCAGGTAGGGGTTGTCCATCATGGCCGATGCAGTGCTGATAGTCTTGTTGATCGAGTCGACATGGCCTTTGCTCTTGTCGTTGGGCACGGTCGACATCATGGCCTTGACGGCCGGTACGTTGCGCGAACCGCCGAGAGCGTAGCGCAATGTCAGCGGCCCAGGGAACTTGAAATCATAGTCGTATAGGAACGGCAGGGTACCGGCCGGGCAGGGCTTTTTGAGGGTTGGCGGGAAGGGACAGGTGCCGGAGTAGCCGGGCAGAGCGCCTTTGGAGTCGTACAGCACTGAGCCGGCGCCAACATTATTGTTGTTATTGATCAAGGAGGCATAGTCGTAGGGTTTAAAGCTCGAGCCGGGCGGCAGCAGGATACTAGCCGCAAAATTATTTTGTCCATGATCAGGATCATTGAAATCAGTCCCTCCGACGAGCGATACAATCTGGCCGGTCTGCACGTCTTCGGCGACCATGGCTTCCTCATCGGCGCCGTAGCGGCTGACTTTCGGCAGGTTGGTAGCCACGAGCTCCTCGGACTTATTTTGCATGTTCATATCCAGGGTGGTAATGACCTTCCAGCCGCCGCGCTGGACAGTGGTGGCACCAAAGACTTGCTTCAGCTGTGTCTGAGCGGCCTGGACAAAGTACGGGGCTTTGATGTTTTGGTACTTGTTGGCTTGCTGGTGGATCTGGGCCAGGATGTCGACCTTTTTGGCTTCGTCGGCCTGGGCTTTTTTGATATAGCCTTGTTTGACCATCTGGTCGAGTATGTAGCTCATGCGGCCGACCAGCGCGCCTTCATTGAAATAGTCGCCCGTGACTGCCGGATTAAACTTATTGCTGGCGTAGGGCGAATAATAGGTCGGTGCCTGGGGGATGGCCGACAGCATAACGGCTTGGGCGAGGGTCAGGTCTTTGGCGTTGCTCTGGAAGTAGTCCCGAGCGGCGGCTTCAACCCCGTATTCTGAGCCGCCATACGGCGCGATATTGAGATAGCCGGTCAGCACGTCGTCTTTGGAGTACTCACGCTCTAGTTCGACAGCCAGGATGAGCTCTTTGACTTTGCGGGTTACAGTGCGATTATCAGTCCAGTTTTCGTTTAATTTAACCAGCTGCTGGGTGATGGTCGAGCCGCCCTGGACGGCGCCGCTGCTGCCGGTAGCGTCGCGCACCGCGGCCCGCATGATGCCGCGGACGTCAAAGGCTCCGTGTTTATAGAAGTCTTTATCCTCGATAGCTACCGTCGCCTGTTTGACGAATGGCGAGATCTCTTTGCTCTGTACCGGAATACGTTTCACGGAGTTGTAATCATTGAAGAGCACGGTGGTGCCTGTGCGGTCATAATAAGTAGTCGTGCCGCCAAGACTGTCGCCGGAGAGGTCTTTGATCTTGGGCAGATCTTTGCGGAAGTAGGCAAACAGGCCAATCGTCATAAAGAAGCCGACTACGATGGAGATACCGATGATCTTAAGTGCCATAATGCCGCCTTCGCGGCTAAACCAGTATTTGGCGACGCGCACCGGATGCAAGCGGTACAGGGCGCGCTTGAGGCGTTCCTTGGGCAGAGTACTCAAGTAGGCGGCTTTGTCGGCCGTGCGGGCCGCTTTGCGAGCCTTGACGCGATCACCGAGGGAATGGTTGATCTTGATAGTCTTGCCACTTCTGGTGGTCACCGTATTTTTGGGTCGCCGGCTGCGGCCTGGGCTAGTGTTCATAGGTGGTCAAGTGTCTCCCTCATCAAATTCCCCGTTTTCTATAGCTTCGCCTATTATACCAAACGTATTGATAAAAAAGCCTATGTTTAGCTTTAGTTGGTTTTAGGTATACTAGAGGTTATGACGCTTTCTGAAGAACTTGTCTGGCGTGGTTTTGCCAACCAGACTACTTATAAAGACCTCGCTGTGCTGGACGGCCAGCCAATCAAGTTTTACTGGGGGGTGGATCCCACCGCTGACTCCATGACCATCGGCAATCTTGCGGCCGCTATGATGGTGAAATGCCTGATTAAACACGGTCATCATCCGGTGCTGCTGGTCGGAGGGGCGACCGGGCTGATCGGCGACCCAGATGGCAAAAGCGAAGAGCGCAGCCTCAAGTCCGCCGAGGAAATTGAGCATAACAAGGCGGCTATCATTGCCCAGTACCACCAGATCTTTGGCAGCGATGGGCTCAAAGTTGTCGATAATTATGATTGGTTTCAGGCCATGCACTACCTTGATTTCCTGCGTGATATTGGCAAGCATGTGCCGATGCGCCAGATGCTGGCCCGCGACTTTGTCCAAACGCGTCTCGGCGAGGAGAGCGCCGGCATTAGCTACGCCGAATTCAGCTACGTCCTGGTCCAGGCCTATGACTTTCTGCAGCTGTATGAGCACGACGGTGTCACCCTGCAAGTCTGCGGCTCCGACCAGTGGGGCAACAGTATCGCCGGCGTCGATCTGATCCGTCGCAAGACTGGCGGCGAGGCCCATGTTTTCTCCGTGCCACTGATTATCAACCGGGCCACCGGTCAGAAATTTGGTAAGTCAGAGGAGGGTGCTATCTGGCTCGACCCCACCAAAACCACGCCCACCCAGTTTTATCAATTTTGGATCAATGCGGATTACGTCGGCGTTTTTCACTACCTCAAGGTGTATACCGAACTCGACCATGCCGAGATCGACGCTATTATGGCCGAGCATGCTGGCAACCAGCAACTGCGCCTTGCCCAGACTCGCCTCGCTCAAGAAGTGACGAAGTTGGTTCATGGCGAGGAGGCGATGCGTACTGCTCAGACTGTGACAGATGTGCTTATCGGCAAAACCGCTATCGATCAAGCAGGTGAGGCCGTTATTACGGCGATGCGCGCAGAGCTTCCGACCGTCTCATCTGTGGCAGATGGCTCCATAGTAGAAGCACTGGTGCACGGTGGCTTGGCGAGTTCCAACACCGAAGCCCGACGGCTTATCAATGACAACGCTGTCTCCATCAATGGCACCAAGGTGAGCCGAGAACAGTTTGAGCCGGCCGACTTTCTCAGCGGCCGATTGCTGCTGCGCAAAGGCAAGCGCTTCAAAGATTCGGCGCTGGTAGAGCTTGGCTAATTATTTAAAATCAGTATACTGATACCCAAGATGACGAAAACTGCTCCCAAAACACCAGCATCGTCAAAAACACCTTCGGCGAAACGCAAAGCCGACCAGTACAACGATCCCAAGCACAACTATCTGCATTACTGGGACGGACGAGAGTACGAACATGCTGCCGAAGAGGTGGCTATCGCCAAATTATTGCGAGGCAAGCATTTTAAAAAGGCTGTTGATGTTGGCGGCGGCTACGGCCGGCTCTGCGTCCAGCTGGAAAATTATGCCGACAAAGTCATCCTGGCCGAACCCAGCCAGCAGCAGCTGGATATTGCCGAAGCATTTCTGAGAGACCACCCTGAGATTGACCGCCGCCTGCTCCAAGCCGACGATTTAAAATTCAAAGATGGCGAAGTCGATTTGCTGACTATGATTAGAGTGATGCATCACCTGCCTGATCCCAGTCCGGAATTTCGCGAGATTGCCCGAGTTTTGAGCGATGACGGCTGCGCTATTATCGAAGTTGCCAACTACTTGCACATGCGCAACCGCCTGCGCCATATGGCGCGGATGCAGCGCCTGCCGGTGAAGCCGGTGGATATTCGCTCGGCAGCCAACCAGCGCGAAGATGAAATTCCTTTCGTTAACCACAACCCGGCAACGGTCATTCGACAGCTATCGCACGCTGGCTTGCATGTCGAAGCGACACTGTCAGTTTCCAACCTGCGCAGCGTCCGTCTCAAAAAAATCATGCCCCGCGAAATCATGCTTGGTGCGGAGCGCATGCTGCAGCGCCCTCTGGCAACTGTCTATTTTGGCCCGAGCATCTTCTTCCTCGTCAGTAAAAACTCCTAAGCCGTATACAATAAAGGCCATGAACATCGATAGTCCGCTGACGGAGTTAAAAGGCGTCGGAGAATCACTGGCCCAAAAATTTGCCCTGCTTGGTGTCAAGACTGCCGGCGACCTGATTAATTATTATCCCCGGCGCTACGAGGATTATTCACAGGTGACGGCTACCAGCCAGCTGCAGCCGGGCCTGGTTAGTATCGAGGGTGTTATCAAGCAGGCCAGCGGCCGCTACGTGCGCCGGGGCATGCACATCACCGAAGCCGTCGCCAGCGACGAACAGGGCAGCGTGCGGCTCATATGGTTCAACCAGCCGTACCGGGCGGCGGCTTTAAAGCCCGGCAGCCGCTACTTCATATCCGGCCAGTATGAATTGAGCCACCAGCGGTTTAGTATCATGAACCCCAGTGTTGAGCTGGCCAGCGATTTGCCGGTCAACGCAGCCCGGATCTTGGCCGTCTACCGCGAAACCAAGGGCCTAACTTCGCGGCAAATTCGCTTGGCGGTCGCCCAAGTCCAGACTCTGATGAGCCAGCTGCCTGAAAGCCTGCCAGCCTGGATTGCTGCCGAACAGGATCTCATGAGCCGCGGGCAGGCACTGGCCACGCTTCACGCTCCTCCCTCTGACGAGGCGCTGGAAAGGGCTCGCCGCCGCCTAGGCTTCGAGGAAGTGTTTAGCCTGAGCCTGGCCAGCTTGATCAACAAGCGGGAAAACCAGTCCGAGCCGGCACTGGCCATACCGTTTGACGAGCACTTGGCCCGGACGTTTGTGGCGCATTTGCCGTTTCAGCTAACCGGCGCGCAGCGGCGTACAACCTGGCAGGTCTATCAGGATTTACAAAAAAAACAGCCGATGAATAGATTGGTTGAGGGAGATGTGGGCGCCGGTAAAACAGTGGTGGCTACGATGGCGGCCCTGATGGCCTTGGCGCAGGACATGCAGGTGGCGCTGATGGCTCCAACTGAACTGCTGGCCCGCCAGCATGCCGAGACGATCCACCAGCTGCTGCAGCCTCTGGGGCGGGCGTCCAGCGCGGTACTGCTGGTCGGCAGCATGACCAGCCTCCAAAAAGAGCATGCCCGGGCGGCTATTAGCAGCGGCCAAGCTGGCTTTATCATCGGTACCCACGCGCTGATTCAGGAATCGGTAGACATGCATAAATTGGCGCTGGTTGTGATTGACGAGCAGCATCGCTTCGGAGTAGAACAGCGCAAGACGCTGATGGCTAAGGCCGGGCATATGCCCCATGTCCTCAGCCTCACCGCTACGCCGATCCCGCGCTCGCTGGCCCTAACCCTGTATGGAGAGCTGGATATTTCGGTGCTCGACGAAAAACCAGCCGGCCGCCAGGCGATTTTGACAGAGATAGTCTCGCCTAATTCCCGCACCCAGCTTTACGAGCGTATTGACCTGGAGCTGGCCGCTGGCCGCCAAATGTTCGTGGTTTGCCCGCTGATTGCCGATTCGACGGTGGTGGAAGCCAGCTCCGCCGAAAAAGTCTATGAACGGCTCAGCCGGCATGAGTTTAAGCATCGCCGGGTTGGCCTGCTGCACGGCAAATTAAAACCAGCCGACAAACAAGCCGTCATGCAGCAATTTGTGGCTGGCCGGCTGGACATCCTGGTGGCTACCACCGTCGTTGAGGTCGGTGTCGACGTGCCCAATGCCAGTATTATGCTTATCGAGAGCGCGGAGCGGTTTGGCCTAGCCCAGCTGCACCAGCTGCGCGGCCGGGTTGGCCGCAGCGGCCAGCAAGGCTACTGCTACCTGCTGCCGAGTGATTCGCAGCCGCCGAGCCGGCGCTTGCGCGCCCTGGAAAGCTCCAATGATGGCTTTCGCCTGGCGGAGCTGGATTTGCAGCTGCGCGGACCGGGAGCCATTTATGGGACTTCGCAGCACGGCCAGCTGGACCTCCGGATTGCTCAATTGACTGATACAAGATTGATAGCTAGCGCTCGGCGCGAGGCAGCCGCGCTGCTCGATCGCGGTGATGATCTGTTACAATATAAGCAACTCATGACCAATGTCACCCGGCTGCGAGCCGTCACGAATCTCAATTAACCATGTACGCTGGCTCTACTTTTAACTCTCTTTCCGGCCAGCTGCTGGGAGCGCACCAAAAGATTGACCGGGCCGCCCGTCGACACCTTAACCGTCTCATTGCCGCCAATCAGTTTCCACTGATCAGCACTATATTGCACTTTGAGGGCGACCACGGCCCCGATGCCATCAAGCGCAAAAGCCCGGCCAAGGACGAGCCCTGGCATTACATACAGCCGTTTGACGCAGCCGATACCCAGCTAATCGAGCTGATCGAAGACCATTATCGCCGGCTGGTCAAAACCCTCAAGGCCGGGGATGAAGTACGGGCGGCCTTTGAGGCTGCCTGGCTGGCCCACGCCGTGGTAGACGGTCTGACACCGGCACATCACTATCCGTACGGCGAAAAACTGGTTGAACTAGGCAGTGGCCGTACCCTGGCGGAGCGCAATACGGTGCGCAAAAAGGTGGTGATGGCCGGCGATACCCCGGCCAAACAGCTCAGCAACAACTGGAAAATGTGGGGCCCAAAAGGTCTGTTTTTGACGCACACGGCCTTTGAATGGGGCGTGGCTACCTTGATAGCCCCTATGACCATGCGGAAAATGTCACCAACTGCGGCGCAAATCGCTGCGTTCAAAACCCAGCCGCTCGCCGACTGGTTTCGCGAGCAGGCCCAAGATGTGGCCAGGCTCGAACTGTACGATAAATTTTACCAGTATGGCTGGACGATCCCGCTGGCTTACCGCGTGCGCCGGCAGCTGGCCCCAAGGCTTGTCAGCGCCATTACGCTGGTGTGGTACGGCGCTGCCCTAGAGGCCGGTTTGAAGCCAAGGACAACCGCGTAAGCTATGCGTGTCATTGCCGGCTTTCTGGGCGGCCGCACGTTTATGAGTCCCCATGGACATCGAACCCATCCGATGAGCGAGAAAGTCCGCGGGGCGATCTTTGGTGCGCTGGGCGATATCAAAGGTCTAAGTGTGCTCGATGCCTTTGCTGGCAGCGGTGCGCTGGCGATCGAGGCTATCAGCCGCGGCGCTAAAAGCGCTGTCGCCATCGAAGTCGACAAAGGCGCCCACACTGTCATTACAACCAACCTAAAAGACCTGGGCATCGAAGACCGGGTCAAAGCCATCCGGGCCTTTGCCGGCGCTTGGTCCACCCGCCACCAAGCCCAGTTTTTTGACTTGATTTTTGTCGACCCGCCCTATGATAACGTCCCGTACCGCGATCTTAAAAGCTTGCCGCGTCATCTGGCTGACGGCGGCACTCTGGTTTTATCCTGGCCAGGCCGTGAGCAGCCCCTAAAGTTTGAGGGCCTCACGCCGGTCCACGATAAAAATTACGGCGACGCCCAGCTGGTCTTTTATCAGAAAATTAGCTAAAATACTTCGGTACGACGTAAGCTGTGCGGATGTGGTGGAATGGTAGACACGCTAGTTTTAGGAACTAGTGCTCGAAAGGGCGTGGAGGTTCAAGTCCTCTCATCCGCACCAAATTCGTCAAAACACCTAAAAATGACACAGAAGCATTACATCATCTATATACCCGGCATCCAAGATGATGTTTATTTCCTTCAAAGCACGCTGATAAAAATTTGGCGTCTATACGGCGTGCATGGCCATTGCCACAGTATGCCGTGGGCAGGCAGCGAGACCTACGACATAAAATTCAAACGTCTGCTTGATGAGATTGACGCCTATATTGCCCAAGGCCATCGCATCTCACTTTTTGGGGCGAGTGCTGGTGCCAGCGCCGTGCTGAACGCCTATGTTGAGCGACCAGACCATGTCTCCGGTTTGATCTACGTCTGCGCCAAAATCAACGCCCCTGAAACGGTTAGCCAGAAGACCTATGCCACCAATCCGGCCTTCCAGACATCGATGGAACGGCTGCAGACTAGCTTGACCAGGCTAACCGCGGCCGACAAGGCCAAGATGCGTTCCTATTACTCGCCTGGCGACCAGATAGTACCATACCCGGCCACGATAATTTCAGCTGTACCCGAGAAACGCCTGCCGCGCATGCGCCACGGACAGGCCATTATTTACAGCCTGACCTTCGGCGCTCTAGGAATCCTGCGCTTCCTTAAGCAGCAATCAGTAACGTATAATGATAAATAAGCATGGCACTATCAACCCAGCCCTATAAGGGCGCGAGGGATTTTTACCCGGAAGAAAAGCGTCTGCAGAAGTATATGTTCGGCAGGCTGCGGGAGGTGGCCGAGCGTTTTGGCTACGAAGAGTATGATGCGCCGATTTTAGAACCACTCGAGATCTATCTGGCCAAAACCGGCGAGGAAATCGTCAGCCAGCAGACCTATGCCTTTGAAGACCGCGGCGGCCGCCAGGTGGTCATCCGGCCAGAAATGACGCCGACCGTTAGCCGTATGGTGGCTGCCCGGCGCCAGGAACTGGGCTATCCGCTCAGGTGGTACAGTATCCCCAATCTCTGGCGCTATGAGCGGCCGCAGCGCGGCCGGCTCCGCGAGCACTGGCAGCTCAATGTCGACATTTTTGGCGTAGCCGGAATTGAAGCCGAGTACGAGATCATCACCCTGGTGGACGCCATGTTTCAGTCATTTGGCGCTAGCCACGACATGTACGACATTCGGCTCAATAGCCGCCAGCTGATGGACTTTGCACTGGGAGAGTATTTGGGTTTTGACGAGACAGAGCGCCACACTGTCGGCAAGCTGGTCGATGGCATGCACAAAATGCCGCGCAGCGACTTCATCACCAAAGTTGACGCTAGCATTAGTGCCAAGGCTCGGGAGGCCGGTGCCGTCGAAAAATTATTGGCGGTACTGGACACTGCTGAGCTGGGTAAATTGCCCGCTGAACTGCGCAGCCTGCCATCCGCTCAGGAATTGCAGCAATTATTGCAGGGACTGGCTGCGGCCGGCGTCAACAATGCAAAATTTGACCCGACTATCATGCGCGGCTTTGACTACTACACGGACATTGTTTTTGAAGTTTTCGACAAACACCCCGACAATAACCGCTCGATGCTGGGCGGCGGCCGCTATGACGGCTTGGTTGCCCTGTTTGGCGTAGCGCCGGTGCCGACGGTCGGTTTTGGGTGGGGCGATGTCACACTGGCCAACTTTTTGGAGCTGCACCGCCTGATGCCGGACCTTCCGCCGGAAACCGATGTCTATGTTGCGTTGGTCGGTGATATCAGCGCTGCAGCCCAAAAGCCAATTGCCGCCCTCAGAGCGGCTGGGCTTAATGTGGCTGTCGACCTCAGCGGCAAAAAAATCGGCGACCAGTTTAAGACTGCCGCTAAAAAGGACGTCGATCATGTCTTGGTCGTCGGTGAAAATGAGCTTAAGTCCGGAGTCTACAGCTTAAAGCATCTGCCGACCGGCACTGAGGAAAAAGGCGATCTCCAGGTCCTTGCGCACATGATCAAAAATTTTCGGGACGCTTAAAATGCGAGCTATCAATCATGCTCTGACCGGTGCGCTAATTGGCCTGATTGCCGGCGAACCCATAGTCGCAGTACCGGCGGCGCTTGCATCACACATCGTCTGCGATATAATTCCGCACTTTGACTACGCCAAGCCGGACAACAAGATGCTGAGGAGCAAGTCGTTCGCGGCCAGCTTAGTTGTTGACGCCTTGCTTTGCTTGAGCCTTGTAATCTTGTTAGCAGTTCAGCAGCCCATTCATTGGCTGCTGGCCGCAGTCTGTGCCTTTATGGCAGCTTCGCCGGACCTGCTGTCCATCAATCGCTTTCTCAAAGCCCGGGCCCATAAACCGTGGCATGCCAACCCGCTGACCAGGTGGC
>CAZXIT010000006.1:0-23326 GCA_964640775.1 uncultured Candidatus Saccharibacteria bacterium | reverse complement strand
TTTGGAAAACTGGGATAATAGCCATTATACGACACCCGCAACAGAGGTGATTATATCATGCCGAGAGCAGTTTAGATATCGTGCAGGACAGTAATTCGAGCGCCAAGACTGTTAAGCCGTTCGGCGATATCTTCATAGCCGCGGTTGATGGTGTAGACATTGCGCAATATGGAGTTTCCATGGGCGGCCAGCATGCCAATCAGCAGCAGGCTGGCTGGTCTGAGGGCTGGCGGACAGACAACATCAGCAGCGATGAATTTTGTTGGACCGATGATGTAGATTCGGTGGGGATCAGCCAATTCGACCTGGGCGCCAACTTTGGTCATCTCGGTGTAGTACAGGGCGCGGTTTTCGTACATCCAATCATGGATCAGAGTGCGGCCTTGGCAGACGCAGGCAATGGGCACAAAGTAGGGCAGGTTGTCCGGATTCAGGCCGGGGAAGAGGTTGGGGTGGAGCTTTTCGGGCAGGGCCTTGAGTTTGCCGTTATGTTTGTTGATAGTCAGGTCGGCCAGATCGACATTGCCGCTGGCTGATTTGTACGACGGGCCCATGGTGATAGGGACACCCATTTTTTTAAGTTTTAACAGTTCCAAACCTATCCATCGATACGGCACGCGCTGGATGGTAATTTTAGAATTAGTCGTAACGGCCGCGGAGATAAAAAACATGGCTTCGATAGGGTCTTCACTCGGCGCAAAGGTGACATTCTTTTTGATGTGATTCAAGCCGCGGACAGTCACAAATGGCGTACCTATACCCTCAACTTGTACGCCGAGCTTGCGCAGGAAGTAGCAGAGGTCCTGGACCATATAGTCGCCGCTGGCAGCTTGGATAAATGTCTGGTCGGTGGTGCGGGCGGCGGCCATCAGTACGTTGTTGGTGACCGTGTTGCCTGATTCGTAGAGCACCATTTCGCCCGGCGCTTTCTTTTTGACCTTGATACGGTAATGCCCGGTGCGGGCGACAATGTCGACGCCAAACTCTTCAAGCGCGAAGAGATGCGGTTCGACGGTCCGAGTTCCCAGCTTGCAGCCGCCGGCATAGGGAATTTTAAACTCCGAATAATCGTGCATCAGCGAGCCGATGAGCATCAAAACGCTGCGGGTTTTACGAGCCGCATGAGCATCTAGCTTGTCCAGGTTGAGTTTTTCGGGCCGCCGGATTTCTAGGTCGCTGCCATTGAGCCATTTGACCTGTACGCCAATACTCTCCAGAACCTCGATGATTCGGTAGACCTCTTCGATGCGTGGAAAGGACGTGAAGCGGGTAACACCATAATTGAGCAGGCTGGCGCAGAGCAAGGCGACAGCGGCATTTTTGCTGGTTTTGAGTGCAATCTTGCCTTTGAGCTCGTGTCCGCCTTCTATCCGGAGATTAATGGCGCCGCTGCTGAGACTGATAAGCTGTTTATTCAGTACGTCGCTAATCCGGCCCAGTGTCTCGAGGCTAAGGTTTTGACGTCCATGCTCCATGCGATTAACGGCTGATTGGGAAGTATTGAGACGGCGAGCAAACTCAGCTTGGGTGAGGCCCTTTTCTTGTCGTACCTGAGCAATTAAGTGACCAATTTTCTCATTAGTAGAAAGCATACGTCCCCAGATCATACCACATATGGTGTTTTACGAGCAACCCGGCCTGACAGAAATAAAAATGGCCGCGGTGTGAAATTAGCCCAGGGAATGTTGCTGTGTGCTATCTAAAATGCCGGTGTACGTTTAAGTGTACACTCTAGCGTACACCGGCCGTAAGAGGCCGGCAGGTGATTCTTGCAAAATTGATTACTCTAACCACAGCCTTCACTATCACGCCTGGGATTCAAGCTCAGTCTGTTATAATAGGGGCATGATCTAGTTACGTTACTTGAGGCCCAAGGTACGTACTACAAACTTTATGAAAGAGGGGAGACCAACATGATCGACCAAGTAGTGGCTGACTTAATCGCCGCCGAGGAAAAGCGCCAGCGCGAGGGGTTAGAATTAATTCCGTCCGAAAACTATGTCAGCCGCGATGTACTAGACGCCATGGGCAGCGTTTTTACCAATAAATACTCCGAGGGCTATCCCGGCAAGCGCTACTATGGCGGCCAGGAAAACACTGACATCCTCGAGCAGCTGGCTATCGACCGGGCCAAGCAGCTGTTTAAGGCCGACCACGCCAATGTCCAGCCTCACTCTGGGGCACCGGCCAATGAAGCTGTCTACAGCGCTTGGCTAGAGCCGGGCGATACCATTTTGGCCATGGACCTCAGCCATGGCGGCCATCTGACGCACGGCAACCCGATGACCCGTTCGGCCAAGCTGTACAATTTTATCCCCTACAAGATGAAAGACATATCAACTGGCGAAATTGATTATGATGCTTTGCGCCAGCTAGCTCTCAAGCACAAGCCGAAACTGATCATCGCTGGTTTTAGCGCCTATCCCCGCGAGTTAAACTACGCCAAATTTGCCGAGATCGGCAATGAAGTCGGTGCTCTGCTGATGGCCGACATGGCGCACATCGCTGGCCTGATCGCTGCCGGCATTGCCGAGAACCCCTTTGACCATGGTTTTCATGTCATTACTACCACGACGCACAAAACCCTGCGCGGGCCGCGCGGCGGCCTGATCCTCAGCCGCGGCACCGTCAGCACTCCGCTCAAGGCCCCTGAAAAAACCCTGGATAATATCCCAACGCTGATTGACCGCTCCGTCTTCCCCGGTATGCAGGGCGGCCCCCACGAACACATCATCGCCGCCAAGGCCGTGGCTTTTGGCGAAGCCCTCAAACCGGAATTCAAGGTCTACGCCCAGCAGATCGTTAAAAACGCCAGTGCCCTGGCTGATTCCGTACTGGCCAATGGCTTTTCGCTGGTCACCGGCGGTACCAGCAACCATCTGATTCTAGCTGATATGCATAAAAGCTTTGATCTGGACGGTAAAGTCGTGGAAGTCGCTCTCGACAAGATCGGTCTGACGCTCAATAAAAACTCGGTGCCTGATGATACGTTGCCAATGTACCGTCCCAGCGGTATCCGTTTCGGTACCCCGGCTATCACCACCCGCGGCCTGATAGAAAAGGATATGGTCACCGTCGCCAATTGGATGAAACAGGCTATCGACAACCACGACGACGAAGCCAAACTTAACATGTTAAGAGACGAAGTCAAACAATTCGCTCTGCAATTTCCCCTCCCCAGCGACAACTAGATCTTGCGGCGCAGGAATTTGAGGCCGCTCCAGGTATCATCGATAGCGGCGACTTTGGTGTCAACCCAGCCCAGCGGCAAAATGAGGTCACGAAAGGTCTGTTCGGTGAGGTCAGTCTTCACGCCCGAGGCTTTTTTGGGCCAGCTGACCCAGAGGGACTTCTCAATCAGGATTAGCTCAGTTTCATCCAACCATTCAGCTAGGTATTGTTTGGTGTCAAAAAACAGATGGGCGTGGCTGGCAGGCAAGTCGGGTGTTACTGAGAAGCCGTTTTTGTCGGCAAATTCCGAATACCAGGCGGGCGTGTCTTCTACATAGACAGTCTCATCCGGTGCGAAGCCCAGTTTCTGAATCAGCGGCGTGCCGGAATAGCCAGTGTCGAGGGGGCTGATGGCGGGGCCAGGCTTTTTCATGGCAGCAGTTCTGGTTCCTGCTGGAGCGTGATGTTGAATTTTGCCTGCACGGCATCGATGATCAGCTGGCGAAACTTCATGAGGTCAGCAGTGCTTTTTGCGCTCTTATTAACTAGCACCAGCGACTGCTTTGGCCAGGTGGCCATACCAGTTTCGGTGTCATAAAAATCCTTAAAACCGGCCTGATCGATCAGCCAGGCTGCGGAAAGCTTAGTGCTGCCTGTGCCAACGGACCAATGGGGGATATCTGGAAAATTCTCTACCAGGTATGAATATTCAGTGTCATTGACGATTGGATTGGCAAAAAATGAGCCGGTATTGTGTACTTCAGCTGGATCCGGCAGTTTGCTGCTCCGGATGCTGATAACTGCTTGGCGGATGACCAGCGGCGTGTAGTCGGTGATCTTGGCTGCCCCAAGATAGGTCTGGAGGGCACCGTAAAACGGCGGCTGCGGATTACTCTTGGTCAGATGCAGTGTGATGCTCGTGATATAGAAACGGCCGCGATCAATGGTTTTAAACCGGCTGCTGCGGTAGCCAAAGCCGCAGTCGCTGCCACGCAGGGTTACGAAGTCTCGGGCTTGGGTGTCAAAAGCTTCAATTGTCGTCAGAGTCTGAGAGATTTCCTGGCCGTAGGCCCCGACATTTTGTACGGGTGTAGCGCCGGCGGTACCAGGAATTAGGCTGAGCGCTTCGATACCGGTTAAGCCGGCAGCCACGCTGCGCTGTACAACATCATCCCAGGGCTCGCCGCTGCCGATTGTCAGGTAGACATTAATTTCGTCTTCTTCGTAGGCCTCGTAGCCGAGAATTTTATCAACCAACACCAGCCCGGGATAGCCCTCGTCGCGCCAAATGATATTGCTGCCAATACCGATCATCACTGCCGGCAATCCGCGCTCCTGGGCCCAGCTCAGGGCCTCCAAAACTTCCATGCGGGTAGTGACCTCAACTAAAAAGGCGGCATTGCCGCCGACACCCATGGTGGAATAGGCGGTCAAACTAACATCAGGAATAATATTCATAGCTGTTCTGATTATACAGTGCGGGAGTGCTTGGCTAGCAACACCGGCGGCTACTTATGCTTGCACCTGCGCCAAGACGGGATTATCATGGTAAGGTATGAGTGAATCGCAAGCGCCATTTATCACCTTGGGAAAGCACTTGAAATACGTGCGCGAGCAGTCACGCCATACGATTACCGAAGTGTCGGGCGCCGTGGAAATTGACGAGCAGCGCTTGGAACGGATTGAGGCTGGGATTGAACGGCCAGCGGAGGATATCCTGCTGCTTCTGATTAGCTACTTTGGCGTTCAAGACCGTGAAGCTGTCCAGCTATGGGAGCTGGCAAACTATGACAGCGATATGCCGGAACATATTCGTCCTGATTCCATATCGGATATTAGCAGCAAATCAGTAGTCATGCTGGTTGGCATTGATACGCGAACTATGTATAGCGATGGTGTTGACGTTATCTGGAACCAAGCCGGCATCACCTTGAATTTTACCCAGACGAGCAGTCCATCTCAGAGTTTGCCGGTCGCCAGAGTCGGTATGAGCTACCAGCAGGCCGAGCAGGTACTCCAGACCCTGCAGCAAGCACTATTGCACGCCAAGTACGTCAATCCTACCAAGTTATTGCCACCGACCCTTGATAACAGCTAATTCAGTGTAAGAAATTTTACAGCAGCTGCTATTTAATAGGCTTACGCTTAGCTCGTCCTGTTCACACTAATAAAAAGCAAGGATCATCATGACAATCGAACAAGTATTGCGTGATCTTCATGATATGGCCCAGCACACGGCCATTCCAGCACCAAAACCCCTAGCCACCAAGGCCTCAAAGATCAGCAAAAAATAACTGCAGCCGCCTCGTACTGCGGCTAAAGTCCACTAGTCGAGCTTATAGTTGTCGTCGTGCAGAAGCTTGCGCAGCTCCCGATGTTCAGTAAAGTTTTCGCGCAGCTGTTTAAATGTCTTCATGGTGATGTTCTCCTTATCCGTTTATCAGTATGAGCCGCCTGATATTTGCTGGCTGTAAGGAATGCCACCACCTACGCTGCGGACAGTGCGCCAGAAGCCAATAAAACCAGAAGTATCAGCCCGAGGCCGACCCGGTAGACGATAAAGACAGTGTAGGTATGCCGGCTAATGAATTTCAGCAGCCAGGCGATAGAAACATAGGCAACAACAAAGGTAGTGATGGTAGCGATAACAGTGGGGGTCCAGCCGACCCCGAGTTTGATGTCTGACGCTTTGGTGACGGCTTCCAAGAGTCCTGCGGCCAGCAGGGCAGGGATGCCAAGGAAAAAAGACAAGCGGGTAGCCGTCACTCTGTCAAAACCCCGCAGCAACCCGGTCGACATGGTGGCTCCAGAGCGCGAAACCCCCGGTATGAGCGCCAGACACTGAGCCAAGCCAATGATAAGTGTGTCTTTCCAGCCGACGTTTTTCTCATGGCGCTTTTGGCTGGCAGTTTTGTCGGCCAGCCACATGACGCCGCTCCAGGCAATGAGCGCAACAGCCACGATCCACAAACTTCGCAGATTATGTTCGATTTGGTGCTTAAATAACAGCCCGACGACAGCAATCGGGACAGAACCAATGATAACCGCCCAGCCAAACCGGTAATCAAGCGTTTGACGTTTGCCGGTATCAGCCAAACCGCCCAGCCAGCCGCGTATAATTCTCCAGATATCATCCCGGAAATACAGCAGTGTTGCCAGCGTTGCTCCCAGCTGGATGATGGCTGTAAAGGCTGTAATGCCTGGGTCGCTAATGGAAAATCCGAATAGTTTTTCGGTAACTGTCAGATGCCCAGTGCTGGAAATCGGCAAGAACTCCGTAACCCCCTCTACGATTCCTAAAACCACCGCTTCAATAATACCCATACAATAGAGTGTAGCACCTGTAATATTTCCAGCTATGCTATATTGATAGTAATCATGATAAGCACTACCACGGCTATCCTCGTTGCTTTATTCTTTTTCCACGCTGCGGCCGCTAGCTTTGCAGCAGGCCTGACATTCTGTGCGAAGCGTGACCGTGCCGTCAGACTGTTTGGCATAGCACTTATTTCAGGCGGTCTGGCCTTTGCCACCTGGGGGTTTTTGGCAGCCGGCAGACTCAACAACCTTAGAATTTTAGCCGGCTTGGCGGCAGTTTTCCTGATTTTATCACTGTTTGCCTTTCTGCTGGCTGGTATTCAGCACCTCGAGGATTCGGCCTCCTACGCTGCAGCGCTATTCATCGGAGCCTTAGGAGCGATTGGCTTGTTTGTACTGCGTACTTTTGTATATCCGGCTCATTTGGTGGTTACCGACAGCGGCTTTCTGCTTTTTGGCCTCCATACCGCTGTCAAAGCTGCCTACATCCTGGCAATTTGCGTCTCAATCCTGCCTGCAGCCGGTGCGGTTGCCGGCAAGTATAAAAAAAGCTCCCTAGCTGCCCTGATCAAAGGCTGTTTGACGACCCTGGCTATCGGCGGCATAGTTCTGGCGACGACCATGGATACCACCCTGATACTGCTCGACGGCATAGCTATGACTATAGCTTTCTTGCTGTTATGGACAACACTGCTTTTTGGCAGCCACAAAGCTCTAGACAAAGTGGCGTGAGCCTGCAGCTTCATCGGGACGGAAAGCTCTTAGTGATCATTGGCCCTTCTGGCGCTGGCAAATCGAGCGCGATTGAGCTGCTGCACGCGCGTGAGATTATCGATGTCACGCCTTCATGGACAACTAGGCCGCCCCGGCCAGAGGAAACGAGCGGCACGCTGGAACATATGTTTGCCAGTGAAGCTGAGTTTGCCAATAAAAAAGCTGCCGGCTATTTTCTGGAAGCGGTACAGCCATTTGGTTTGCCGTATTGGTACGGTCTGCCAAAGATCACAGCTCCGCCCAAAGGACGAGTTGCGCTGGTAATGCTGAGGGTTAATTTGCTGCCATTGCTCAGGAAGCACTACAGCAATTTCACGATATACCAGATTGAAGACAGCCTGCCAAAGATTAAACGGCGCCTCCAGGCGCGCGAAGCTGCCGGCCAGCCCCTGGGATCACGGCTCAAAGATTATCAGCATGAAATTGACGCCGGACGCCAAGCCGCTCACCGGGTTTTTACCAATGATACCAGCGTGGAAGCGCTGTCAGCACGTATCGAAGCGGCGCTTGTCGAAGACCAGCTAGCCCGCTAAATGCAAGGGTTATTTTATAAAGCTCACTATGCTGCGCGTAATAGTATCGGTCATCGCGGCCTGGCTGATAGTTTGCTGTCCGTCGAATGGCTGGCTTCCATAGTCGCCAAAACTGGCATGATTCGCCCCGTCAATACTAATAATGGTTGTGTGCCGAGGCAGGTGATTTTGAATTTTTGACAGTGGCTCCAGCGAATCATTTGAACCCGCAAGAGCAAGCGTCTGGCCGGCAAATGCCGCAGCGTCTGGAGCGCAGTATGCCGCGAACAGAAACAGACCTTTTACTACATCTGGATGAGCCTGGCTGTATTGGCAGGCTGCCCCTCCGCCCATCGAATGGCCTCCAAAATACCAGCGTGTAATTTCCGGATGGCTTCGCAGGACATTGCCAGCAATAGCTACATCAAGATCAGCTAATCTGAAGTGCGGCTTAACGATGAAAACCGGTGTGCGGGTGGCGTGCACTACGCTGGCAAGTTTGGGAGCGTAGGCTTTGGCATCAACTAGAGCTCCGGGATAAAATATAATGCCCTGCCCGCGTTTTTGCTGCTCCAGGGGCACGATGTCGAAGCTGCGGCTCTGATCGTGAAAGGCAACGGCATTAGCTGCTGCAGCCTGGCGCAAGCTGCCGGCACTAATAGTAAACATTCTGGAGCTAACGATGATTACCAGCAGGCCTATTGCCAGGCATAGCAGAGCGGCTATCCATCGTCGAGTATGCTGTAGGGTGAGTTGTTTCAAGTGGTGATAACGCTATTGTCTTATATCTTCGTTTATCATACCATTGGCGTATGGCATTATTCTTGCTGGGCGTAATTGTTTTCTGGTGCTGGATGCTGGTCGACTGCCTGACGCACCCCGTTAGGGACAAAATTTTTTGGGCAGCTCTCATTTTAGGAACGTTTGGACTCGGCGCGGTCATCTATGCGACACAGCGCGGCAGGCTGCTTGGTGAAATGCCTCAGTACAATCTTGTGCAAGGTGTATCGTACAATACCCAAAACGATGTACCTCCCCCCCAGCAGAGCGTCTCCAGCCAGCTTATTAAAGGTATCGGCATGACAATCGGCGTGATTTTTGCGGTTGGCGGCATGCTGTTTGTTGGATTTTTTGTACTGCTGTTTTTCGCATTTTCCTCATACGGCAGCAGCAAGTAGCAGTCTATGGCTGGCATAGGCCTGTTTCTGAGAATGCTGCGGCCGAATGTCGCCTATATCCTGCTCATATTCGCCGCACTTGGCATGGCACAAGGCGGCTATGTCCAGCATTTTGCCTGGCAATCCCTGGCGGTGGTGATAATAATCGCCGCTTGGTATGTCAATGCCACCACCGTCAATGACCTAGCCGACTACGAAATTGACCGTATTAATTTAAAGGGCGTCGCTGAGAGGCCGCTGGCTAACAAACGTGTCAGTCGCGGGCAAATCCTGAGGCTCAATGTATTTTCAGCCATACTGGCACTGGCCGGAGGCTTCCTGGTAGACGTTAGAATTGGCCTGCTCAGCGTGGTGTGCCTGCTGGCTAACTATCTCTACTCCACGACACCGGCAAAAATTTCACATCGCGGTGCCTTGGCGCCGCTGCTCCTGCCGGCAGGCTACGTGGCTTTTCCCTACTTGATTGGAGCATGGTCGCTGGGTGAGTCAATAACCCATGATGGCTGGCTGCTCCTGCTGGCTCTCTACGTTAGCTTCATCGGCCGAATCATCCTTAAGGACTTTCGTGACGTCAAAGGTGATGCTGCGTTTGGCAAGCGAACCTTTATCCTGCGCCATGGCCGCAAAGCGACCTGTCTGGCAAGCGCCTTTTGCCTGACAGCCGGCAGCCTTATTTTAGCGACTATTGTGCCGTATCGGGCGGAGGTACTAGTTCCACTACTGGCGTTGCTCGGGTGTTCGCTATCAGGGTTGCGGCTGCTGTACGCGGCGCATGGCCGCAAGCGGGAGCAAATCATCATCGGATCAATCGTGAAGGCTGCCAGCGGGGCGGTCATCATTGTCCTGGCGGTAATATTGATGGGCAATGATCATCGTTCACTGCTGCAGCAAAATATAGCAGCCGTGGTTCTCGGCAGCCTATTTGCAGCAATGTTTTTGGACACTATGACCAGGCTAGGTACCAGACAAATATCATGAAAATTATTGTATTTGCAGCTCTCTATGGTGGATTCTTTGGTTTGGTTGAGCTGATTGGCCGCAATACTCATATTCAAAAAGAAACCTCGCGCAAGGCGGCCCACATCCTAGCTGGGACATCAGCGGCGTTCCTGCCATTTGTACTATCGTTTCGAGAAATCACTTATTTGAGCCTGTTATTTATACCAGTGATGCTGGTGTCCAAACGAATTAATTTTTTGAGCTCGATACACGCTGTCACGCGCCGTACCTACGGTGAGATTTATTTTCCATGTTCCATTGCCATAACGGCGTTGCTATTTCCGCAAAGGCCGCTGTATATCTACGGATTGCTGATCATGGCTATCAGTGATGGATTTGCCAGTGTGATTGGCCAAAAGTATGGCCGGTCCAGCTATACGCTTTTGGCTGGCCGCAAGTCGTACGTCGGCAGCCTGACATTTTTCGTAAGCGCGCTGGCTGTCGGATTGGCAGTAATGCTGAGTTTTGGAACAGCATTGCTGCCAGCTTTGGTACTCAGCACGGCACTGGCGGGTTTTCTGACACTGGTTGAGGGCAGCCTGTCGCATGGCTTAGACAATTTATTGCTGCCGCCTATGGCCAGCGGACTGCTGCTTGTGCTAATGAAGCTATACAGCCTCAGCTAAAGTATAGATAGTATCGAGAATCTTTTCGGCTGACGGCTGTTTTGGCCGATAGGCCGCACCGACGGTTATTTTGACGCGCCGCGGACCATGGCGCCACTGCACGTTAATTGGAATGATATAGGCATGGGGAAGATCTGCTAGGACGGCTACGCCGTTTTTAGGCCGGACTGTTCGGGGCCGACTGCGGCGGCCTTCAGGAAAAATACCAATTGTCTGGCCTAGGTCAAAAATTTGCCCGGCACGCTTCAGACCCGAAGTACCTCGTTTTTTGGAAAAGGCGGGAAAGCCGCCAAGCGGCCACAATATCCAGCCGGTCCGCCAATTATAGAGATATTGATTGGCCGTGATATAGCGGTAAGGCAGCAGCTGGCGCCAATAACGAGGCCCGATTATGCCGGCAATCACAAAGGCATCCAGTCGGCTCTGGTGATTGGCGGCAATGATATAGCGAGCCTTGGTATCAGCTGGCAGGACCAGCTGGTTGGCCACCGTAGCTCGGCAAATTACGCGGGCTAAAAACCAATACACTGGCCACCCAATAACCTGGCCGCAAACTGCCAGCCAGCCGCGCCAATATTCAGGCGAGTGCAAGCGCTTGCTCCAGAGCCGCGGTGGCGTCTTGCTGGCCAAGCCTATAGCCTAGGGCAGCTTCCGTTTGCGACGTACTAAATTGTTTGGGGTAGAGCAGATATGCAGCCACACAGTCAATCTGATGGTACACTGCTCGTAGTTTTGGCGCTTTGGCGACTGCTTTGCTGAGTGCGTGCCGGTAGGCCGACGGATCATAACCGGTGAAATGTACTGCCTGAGCCGACTGCACCAGAGACAGCACGTCCTGGATTTGGGGAGCCAGCAAGCCGCTGGCAACATGATATGTTTCGCCAGCCACAAAATGATTATTAAAAAGACTGTTAATCGCAGCTGAAGCCTCATCGGCCGTCAGTATGTCGACGAGGTCGCCCGGCTGTCCGGGCAATACAGGCAGCAAGTTTGCTTGGGCCAGTTTGAGGAGCATGACCGCCGCATGGTATTTATTGCTATTGGGGCTCACAATCAGGCTTGGCCGGTAGATAGTCAGCGGTATGGTGGCAGTTTGAGATCTCATAAAGCTCTCGGCCTCATACTTTGCCTGGTCGTATGAATTAACAAATCCGACGTTCGGCAGGGCCGCTTCAGCGATCAAGCCGGTGTGACGGCCGGCCGCATAGGCGGTGCTGACATAGCCAAACTGCTCCAAGTGCCTGGCAGATGAGCCAAAGCGGGCAAGGCACTCAGTGGTTTTAACAATGCTGGCCCGGGCCTCGGCCAATGGCAGGTCAAAGCGGGTGGGAGCCGCGGCGTGCAATATGGCCGTAACGCTTTTAGCCAGGCTGGCATAGTCTTTGGCTGATAAGCCAAGATTGGGCTCCCCGAGATCAGCTTGCAGCACGGAGACACCGGACAGAACCGTGCTGCTGCCCGTGATAGATTGTATTCTATGAGTTGCCGCGGCTTGGCTGTCAGCACGCACCAGCAGCGTGAGCCGTTCTGCTGGCCGTTTCATCTGTGCTCGTGCCAAGTAGCGTCCAAACATGCCGGTCGCTCCAGTTAGTAATACATGCCGGTCGCTCATTGCAATCCCATTTTACAAAAATTTATCTGGTGCGCCCGAAGGGATTCGAACCCCCGGCCTTTGGTACCGGAAACCAACGCTCTATCCAGCTGAGCTACGGGCGCGTCCGTCTATAGTAGCATCCCCTCAGGGAAATGTTATTTTGCCAAGGCTTGATCGAGGGCATCATTGATGACTGGTTTCCAGAGTTCGTAGCCGCGGGCGTCGGGGTGAAATTTATCAGCCGCGAATAAGCTCGGATCTGCTTGAAAGGCGGCCCGTGTCTTATCGGCAACAGGGGCAAAGGTGAGGTGATTTTTACTGATGATTGGCGCAATCGCGCGGTTGACTTGCCGTGTGCGCAGGCCAAGCAGCTTGTTTGACGGCCAGGGGAAGCGAGGTACGGCATCCATCGCCGGCGAACCGGTAACAACAATCTGCACTTTCGGATTGGCTTTTTTGAGGCCGTCGACAATCTGCTGCAGAGCGGTTTGAATTGTGCCGCCACCCACAAATCTCCGGGCATCATTAGCTCCGACGGCCAGCAGTACCAGGTCCGGTTTGTAGGCGGCAGCCTGCTTGAGCTGAGTAGCTAGAACGTCGGTCGTGATCGCGCCGGACACACCGACATTTGCGAAATTGACCTGGTAGTCTTCGGCTAGGTGGTCGGCGCTAGCCACGGCGTAGCTATTTTCATATTTTGCGCCCTGGCCAATGGCGGTGCTGTCACCCATCACTACGTACGTTAGAGCCGGCCCCTTTCCTAGTGTCCGCCCGCCGCGTGGAATCACAGGCGCCGGTACCGGCCCGCCGCTATATTTGATAAATATGAACTCCGCCAGCGCTGCCAGCACGATAGCTAGCAGGACGGCAGCTGCAATCACCAGGACGCGATGTTTCATACGGTGGCAGCCATGACAGGCCGCCGTCCGACACTATAGTAGGTAAACCCGGCGGATTGCATATCGTCAGGACGAAAGATGTTGCGGCCGTCAAAGACCAGCGGTTCAAGCAAACTGCTGCTGATGCGCCGAATATCACTGTCTACAAATTCCGGCCATTCAGTGGCGATTAAGAGGGCTGAGGCGTTCTCCAGAGCCGCGTACTGCTCATTCACGACTTGTACTCGGTCGTTATCCTGGTAGCGTTTGCGTACATGCTCGCCAGCCTGCGGATCGTAAGCCGTGACTTGGGCGCCGGCTTCGAGCAGCTGGTCAATAATCGTCAGCGCCGGGGCTTCGCGAATATCATCAGTATGCGGCTTAAATGCCAATCCCCAGAGAGCAAACTGCTTGCCTTTGATATCGCCGCTGAAATGATCAAGTAGTTTAGCAGCTAAGAGGCCCTGCTGCTGATCGTTAATTGTCATGGCAGCGCCTAGGAGTTTGAAATCATAATCCTGCTCTTCTGACATATGCTTGAGGGCGCGGACGTCCTTGGGAAAGCAGCTGCCGCCACAGCCAATGCCGGGGTAGAGAAACTTATGGCCGATCCGGCTGTCCGAACCGATGGCTTGGCGCAGCATATCGACATCGGCGCCCATTTTTTCGCAGAGGTGCGACATCTCGTTCATGAAGCTGATCTTGGTGACTAGAAAGGCGTTGGCAGCGTACTTGGCCAGCTCGGCGGTGGCCGGATCAGTAACGTACAGAGGGCGTGTATCGTTTATAAACGGCTCATAAAGACGGCGCATGACCGCTTCGGCTTCAGAAGAAGTGACCCCCACGACGACTCGTTCTGGCTCCATGAAGTCTTTGACAGCATAGCCCTCGCGCAGGAATTCCGGGTTGGAGACGACGTCAAATGACGTGCGGGCATTCTCGCCAATAGCTTGGCGTACTTGTTCGGCGGTACCAACCGGTACGGTGCTTTTGTCGATAACCACGCAGTAGTGTGCCGGCAGGCAAGTACCGAGCTGCTTAGCGACGCTTAGTACCGCTGACAAATCTGCCGAACCATCTTCTCGTGGCGGTGTTGGCAGGGCCAAAAAGATAGCTTCCGCCGCAGCTGCGCCATCAGCCAAATCAGACGTAAAGGATATATTTCCGGCCTTCAGATTGCGCTGCATTATAACTTCAAGGCCGGGCTCGTAAATGGGAATAATACCCTGCCTGAGATCGGCGACCTTGGCCTCGTTATTATCAACGCATACCACCTGGCTGCCACTTTCAGCCAGGCAGCAGCCAGTCACCAGTCCTACGTATCCCGTCCCGACAATCGTCACATTCATCCGCTCATTATACATGGATGACGGCTAGACATAGGCTGCAGCCGCGGATTATTTTTTGGAAGCGATGCGCGTTTTTTTAGTTTCGGCGATGGCTTTGGCGTCTTTGGCTATCAGGTAGATCATGCCGCTGAGCACTAATGCGGCAATGACCTGGGTAGCCGTGAGGCCCTGGTGCAGGAACATATAGCCAACCACAACAGCCGACAGCGGCCAAGCCAGCTCGAGAATCGCCGCGCGTGAAGCTGGAATTCGTTTAAGTCCGAAGTAATAGATAGCCAGTGCCACCAGTCCTGTCGAAAAGGTGATAGCTGCCAGGTACTTGAACTGGTCAAACGTAATAGCGGTCAGCGACGCGGTATCGCCGGAAAACAGTACAAAAAGTATGGCAAAGAAGGGTGTAATGCCAAAGCGGGCGGCAGTGACATGCAGCGACGAAGTACCATTGAGGGCATATTTGGAGAAAGCGGTGGAAGTACCCCAAGCAGCTGCGGCACCTACCGCGAACAGGGCGGCTATGAGCGTACCGTTGCCGGTCGACAGGTTAACGCTGATATTTGGAAACGTCACAAAGTAGGCGGCAGCCAAAGCGACCGCTGAAAGGCCCAGAAATCTTTTGGTCAGGGGCTCTCTGAGGAGCAGGGCTGAAGCGCCGATGGCAAATATTGGATTTAACTGCTGCAGCAGTACAACGACCGAAAACGGAATGAACTGGATGCGTCCCAGGGCAGCAGTATAGAGAATTGTCCCCAGTGCCCCGGATAGGAACGACACGCCGATGATAGCCTGCCACTGCTTGCGAGTTAGTTTTTTAAAGGCTTTGAGTGATGACAAAACGATTGGCGCTAAGACCAGAAAGCCAAACAGGTGCTCGTAAAATACAATTACCGGTGCCGGCAGCGTATACAAATGCCGCCGCAATAAGCCGTCAACGCTAAACAACAGCGCCGCCAAGATTAGCGCAGGTGCGCCAAATTTAATATATTTCATATTGGTTCCTTTTCTGCCGCGCTCCTAACGCGACTCTCGCTCTAGGAGCGAGTCCCGACTATACGGTCGGCCCATGAGTTGCACATGGTCATCCATCACTTGAGGGTAATGGTCGACGGCTATACGTCCGATTGGCGAATTACACGCCACCCCAGGAAATTAAATTGATAGTACTTGCTTAGTATAGCTACCAGCTACAATAAAGTCATGTGGATAGCCAAAAAAAATAGCCGAACTGCTGTCATTGCATGGCAAATTCTCTTCATAGTGCTTGGCACTACGTGGCTGTGGGCGCCGTACCTTAATCATGCGTTAGACTACCGCACGGCTTTGATTAGCCAATATGAAACTGCTTTTCAACCGTACTCGTGGTTATTTAGATCGTGCGATGTATTGGCGGGGCTATTGCTGGTCCTGGTTGCGGTCCGGTGCTTGCACCGGCCGGCAAGCAAAGTGGCTGTCCGCTTGCTGCTTGTCATCGGCGCGGGTATGGTCTTGGATCCACTGCTTAGTACTACCTGCCGGGTATCCGGTCAGGTCTGCCAGGAATATTTTTCGGCTGGCTTTATGCTGCATGCTCTGGAAACACTCTCTACAGCCGCGGCATTTTTTGCATTAACTGTCTATGATGCCTGGCGCCGCAAGCAGCTCGTGTCAATCGTAACCGTAGTATTTCAAATTGCTTACGGCGCGCTCTTTGTCAGCCAGCTAGCCGAGCAGGGACATTTTAACACCCTGTCACAGTATATTTACCAAGCTGCAGCTATCGCCTGGATCGCCTGGTTTGTACGTGATTTTTTGGCAGCCAAAAAATTTGAACCCGGAAAAAAAGAGTTGTATATCATCAAATTTGCGGTTGCCGCCTGGGCCCTGGCTAATGGTATCCTGGCGATTGTCTTAAGCCTGGCTCATATTCAGCTGCTAGGCAGGCTGCGAGGATTATACTTCGCTGGTGACAGCGCCTGGCTGGCCCAGCACGGGGTTATCATCGGAGTAGTTATGCTGTATTTGAGCCGCCATCTGGTACGAGGAGAACTGCGGGCCCGCCAAATATTTTTGGCGATTAGCGGAGTAGAGGTCCTGAAATATTCTGTTGTTTCGCCTCATCCGGTGCTGATGATCTTATATACAACGACATTCTGCGGGCTGTTTGTACTGAAGGACGATTTTACCAGGGGGACAATCCCCATGACCTGGGCAATACGTCTCAGAGATCTGTACTTTATGGTCGCAGCGCTGCTGGTAGCCATTTTGGCAGCGCTGCTATTTCTGGACAGGGATAATAAAGCTTCGATCGTGACCAGTCGAACCTTTGATAATTTTTTTGACTACGCCGCTCGCTCGGTGCCAATCCCTCGATCTGATATCGCCAGTGCTTTGCTGGCGCATACTATATCGGCGTTCTTGTTTATCAGCATCGGGACAGTTTTATGGATACTTTTTCGGCCATACGGCAGCGCGCATAAAACCAATCAAGACCGGCGCAGGATCAAAAACATACTTGAAGCACACTCAGCAAGCTCAGAGGATTATTTCAAACTGTGGCCGGCGGATAAACAGTATTACATGCAGCAGGATACAGACGGTTTTATTGCCTACAAATTAGTCGGATCGACAGTCTTTGCCTTAGCGGATCCCGTGTCCGACAATCAGCAGCAGCTAGTTGATAATTTCCTGGCAGACAACAGGAGCAAACGCTTAAAGACCTGTTTTTTACCAGTTTGCGAAGCGAGCATGCAGCTGTACGAGAATGCCGGTCTGGAGCTGCTGCAAATAGGCAGCAGCGCGGTGATTGATATCAACCAGTTTCTCTCCAGTACTGCCAATGAAAAATGGTGGCGCTGGCAAAAAAACCGGGCTGTTAAGCAGGGTTATAGCTACCAGCAATCGAAGCCGCCGCACACCGACCTGCTAATTGGGCAGCTGCGGGCTGTATCTCAAGCCTGGCTGAGCATTGACGGCCACACCGAAAGGGGCTTTTCACTCGGTTATTTTAATGAAACATATCTTCAAAATTGCGTGATCCACTATTTGCACGACCAAACTGGACGTGTAGTAGCTTTCACTAATGAGGTGTCCCAGTTTAGGCCGCTCCCAACCGTGACGGTAGATTTGCTGCGCTATCTCCCGGACTGCAATCAAACGATGCCGTATCTATTGTGGAACACGATACATACCGCCGCCGATGTACCGGGCAGCAAACAATTTGACCTGGGCTTTGTGCCGTTTGCCCGAGCCAAGGGCTCGCTGCTCAGACTTGCCAAGATTATCGGCGGGGGTCGCTTTTCGTACAGCGGCTTGGAGCAATTCAAAAACAAGTTCAAACCGGAGTGGCAGCCAAACTGCATAGCCTATGACGGCGACCTGGCTGATCTTGCACTGATTGCTCTGAATATCGAAAAAGCCATGGACGCCGCAGCACCTTGAATTTACGATGGCTATAGTGCACTATATGATCAAGTGGTGCGCAAAAAATCTAATCGGAGGCAAGAGGATGGTTAGTGTCCGCAAGTTTGATATTGTAATGGCCGTATACGTATTTGGCGTCATGGTCGCCGAGCTCATGGGCAGCAAGACATTTCCACTGACCAATTTCAGCTGGCTGCATCTTAATGCCACTGTCGCGATTTTTGTCATGCCCTTGCTGTTCACGCTGACCGATGTAGTAGTTGAAGTTCATGGCAAAAAACGGGCGCAGAGCATGGTGTTTTCGGGTCTGATAGTCGTGGCACTGCTGATTGGATATTCTCTGCTGGCAACGCATCTGCCACCCTCGCACCGCTTTGCCAGTTCCGAAGCTGCCTATGATCAAGTCTTCGCGGCGACTGCTCAAATATCCGCGGCTAGTCTGGTCGCCTTTGCCAGCTCGGAGCTATTGGACGTCGTCATCTTTAGCAAATTGCGCGAGCGCTTGGGCAAACGTGCATTATGGTTTCGCAACAACCTGTCGAATTTCATATCCCAGTTTGCCGACTCTACGATTTTTATCGTCTTGGCGTTCTACTCATTCCATCAATCCCTGGGCTCCAATGCCTCGTTCTTAGTCAGCATCATCATTCCATACTGGCTCATTCGCTGCGCTTTGTCAGTCGTAGAAACACCCCTTGTGTATCTTGGCGTGTGGTGGCTGCGCGGGTCAAAGAAGGCCTAAGCCGTGCACATAGCTATCGCTGCGGTCATGTCAGCTGATGCCAAACTGACTCGTCACAGCGAATCGGACATCTACAAGTGGGTATCAGACGAAGACCAGGAGCACTTCTATGGGCTGCTTCGCCGCCACGATACTATTGTCATGGGCCGGGGCACCTACCAATCAGTCAAAGATAAAATTCAGCTGAGCCCCGACAAACTGCGGACAGTTCTGACAACCCACCCCGAGCAATATGCCGATCAAACTGTCGCCAGCCAGTTGGAATTCGTGCATGCCACGCCAGCCCGGCTCGTGGACAATCTCCAGAATCGCGGCTTTGAAAACCTACTGGTTGTCGGCGGCAGCCAAATTATCAGTGATTTCCTAGCCGCCAGGCTGGCCAGTGAGCTGTACCTGACCATTGAACCTCGTCTATTTGGCAGCGGCCAGCCGCTGCTGGCTGCCGTGCCGCTTGACGTGGAGCTGCAGCTTCTCAACCAGCGGCAGCTCAACGAGAGGGGCACAATGCTCCTAAAATACCGCGTTCTGTAGTACAGTTCGGCGTGCTGGTGTACGGGTAAGGCTTCGGCTACTTGATGAATTTCAAGGTATTGGTGACCAGCAGATTGAAATCACTGGATACGTCGGTGAACGCAGGTATTTGTACGTAAAGCATGATGTAAGTCGTATCGTTGGTGTAGAAGACGTAGTTGATTAGCTTCGATCCATTGGTTGGTCCGACAAATTGTTCGCCTGACGCCTGCAGCGTTCCAGTCTCTTTGACCCCGGCAATCCCGTCAACTGTTACCGCTTCGCTTTTTAAGTCGGGGAAGCTGGCAGCTTCGAGCTTGGCAGTCGTGCGGTTGTCGCCTTTGACAGATGACAATACAATCTGGGCGGTGGCATCGCTTTGACAGTGCCCGGCAGCATCAGGACTCGGCCCGAGCAGGACAAAATTGGCATCACAGACATTTTTAGTCCAGCCGCTCGGATACTTAAACGAGAAACCATTGCCGGTAGTAGTGTAGGCTGTCCAGCTAGCCGTCGGGTCGGCCGGTTTGACCTTTTTTAGTGGTGTGAGCGGCTTGGCAGTCGTGCTTGAGGCCGCACTTTTATCGTTGCTAGACGATTGATTATAGACGTAATAACCAACAAAAACGACCACGCTAAGGGCTATAACACTCAATAAAACTTCAATGAGTGTAAAACCGCGCTGTTTGTCTGCCGTCATACGCCTTAGAATACGGGCTCATGCTCAATAATACAAATTGCTTATAGTTTAAAACCTAGGCCGCTCGATCAAACAAGAGTTGAGAATACGCATAACGAAGTCTGGCAGCGGTTTTTTCAAACAATTGCGCTACTTTTTCGCCATCACGATGCCGGTAATTAAATTCTGTAAGACTTGCGCCGTCTAATTCATCATACAGCTGCCGGTACATAAGCTCGGCTAGCTCTTCGTCCCAAATTCTATCCTGGTGAGCCGAAGCTAGCGCGCCCATAGAACAGCGGGGCCTGCCGTGCCAGCTCATGCCGGTCACTTGCCAGCCATACGTCCTAATGTAGGCAGCAGCACCTTCGAATATACTAGCTGCCAGAGCATGCGTATCTATCTCATCCATATGCGAATTATAGCAAAAATGAAAATGGTACGCCCGGACGGACTCGAACCGCCGACCCTCTGTTCCGAAGACAGATGCTCTAATCCACTGAGCTACGGGCGCTTGTACCGTATACTATGGTAACAGAGAAGGAGACCAGACCATAGTGCAGCCGCTCACCAATTTCGCCGAGGTTAACCAGTATCTAACGAAGTTTTATCGCAATGCTCGGGTTGAGTATACACTCGACACCATGCGGCAGCTGATGGACTTCCTCGGCAACCCCCAGGAGCGCTTGCGGGTCGTCCATGTGGCTGGTACTTCAGGCAAAACCTCCACGGCGTACTACATAGCAGCCTTGCTGAGCGCAGCCGGCCATAAAACTGGACTCACAGTCTCGCCGCATGTCGATGAGCTGAATGAACGGCTGCAGATCAACAGTGTGCCGGTGCCCGAAGCTCCGTTCTGTGCAGCGCTGAGTGAATTTATAGCACTTGTGCAGAGCGGGCCAGTCAAGGCTTCGTGGTTTGAGATGATGATTGGCTTCGTGTACTGGTATTTTGACCGCGAACAAGTCGAGTATGCCGTAGTCGAAGTCGGGCTGGGCGGCCTGAAAGATGGTACCAATGTGGCCACCCGTCCAGATAAGATTTGCGTCATTACTGATATTGGGCTCGACCATGTCAATGTACTCGGCGCAACACTGCCCGAAATAGCCAAGCAAAAAATTGGTATAGTACAGCCCCATAACGATGTCTTCAGCTATAAGCCGGCACCGGAGGTACTCAGCGTCTTCCAGCCATACTGCGGACGGCGGCAAGCCGCACTGCACCTCATCGACCAGGCTGCCTGTGCCGCCGCTTACCAGGCTGACCTTACCACTTTGCCGAAATATCAGCGCCGCAACTGGCTGCTGGCCTATGCTGTCTATCAGCACCTGCAGAAGCGTGATAATCTCCAACACTTAACAAGTAAAGTATTGCAGCAAGTACAGCATACCTATATCCCGGGCCGGATGGAAATTCGGCACATCAAGAATAAGACAGTCGTGATGGATGGGGCGCATAATATACAAAAAATGACTGCTTTTCTCAGCAGCTTTCAGGAACTCTACCCTGGCAGCAAGCCGGCTGTACTGCTGAGTATCAGTCATCACAAAGATTACCAGGCGCTCGTTCCTCTGATTGCTTCAGTAGCCGGCAGCCTGATTATCACAACCTTTACGGCGACGCAGGATGCCCCAGGCCGAGCAGTAGATCCGCGGCTGCTGTCCGAGGCCTTCCAGAAGCTAGGGATGCCGAACATGATTATTGAAAACCATACCGAGGCCCTCCGCGCGCTGCTGCGGGCTCCGGAGGAGATCTGTGTTATCACCGGCTCGTTTTACTTACTAAGCCAAGTGCGCAACAATAAGCAGATCATATGATACGTTTAATTGCAGCAATCGACCGTCAAAAGGGCATTGGCAAACACGGCGGCCAGCCGTGGAATATTCCAGAGGACGAACAACATTTCACGGATCTTACAAAGAGCCACGGTGCCATCATACTGGTCGGCAGCACCACCTTTCAGACATTCAAAGGCCCGCTGGCAGACCGTAAAAACTACGTGCTAACCCATGATAAAAACCCGATAGACGGCGTAGAAACTGTCCAGGATCTCAAAAAATTTTTACGAGATTTTCAAAGCGAGGACCTATGGGTTATCGGCGGAGCTAACCTGTTTTCACAAGTGATTGAGCTCGGCTTGGCTGACGAGCTGTACCTGACCAAAATCGAGGCTGACTTTGGCTGCCACCAGTTCTTTCCGACATTTGAGGATCACTTTGCACTCAGCGAGCAGGGCGATCTGCGAGAGCAAAACGGCTTTGTTTTTTCGTATGCTACCTACACCAAAACCGTCGCCTAGTACATTCTATAAAAGTGAAATAGTTAACATATATTAAGTTAACTATTTCATAGTAGATCAAGTTTTGACGGTCTATGCTATAAGAGGTTACAAGAAGCATCCATAGGAGGGTAATCACTATGCCGCAAGCAACAAAAATTCGCTGCCGACCATCGACTAGGTCATACTTTGATTTTAACTGTGACTATGGCAGTCTGCTCGCTGTTAGTTGAGTAGCTTTCATACGAGGCAGAGGTAGTAAAACAGCCCCCGGCGCATAAGCTGGGGGCTGTTGCTGTTTGTCTTGTCAAAGCAGCTTGGCGGTTTTTTCTTAATCAGAGCCTCGAGAACTGGTATCTATGCTCATTTGAGCAGAAGACCCGGAGTTGTCGTCGCCTCCAGCGTTCTGATGTCCGTTTTCATTTTCATTTTCCATTTCGTCGACTTCGGCTATTTGGCCAACCTGACCCATATTGTTGACGCTTATTCGACTGCCGTCACTGAAGCGGACACTGAAGACCGTCATACCGTTCTCCATTTCCTGCTCAACCTGCACGACCGTCCTGCCGGGCATCATGCTTTGGGCGATAGCCATGGCTTGAGCCGATGTAGTATTCGCAGCTGCCGCTGGTGTGGTTTGTGGAGAAACAACGGCTGGAGAAGATACGACGGCATTGTCCTGCTGTCTATCTTCTTGGCGGTTATTTTGCTGGTCCTCTTGCTGCATACCTATATCATCACGGCCAAAACCGCCACCACCGTCACCGTGGCTGGCAAAAGCCACGCTCGGTGCGGCAACCAAGCCGACGACCATCGCCGCTGTTAGGATTTTTTTCATAGGCACCTCCTTGCTGATAACTAATAATACAAACTCCCAAGCGGGAGCTGTGTCAATCATAGAAGCAAACCAAATACGTTTCTGTAATATTTTGTACGGCCAGGCAACTGTGGGGGGATATAAGGAAAACTACTTCTTTGGAGAATTCACCCAGCCTTTGTCTTTAAAGACTGCCCAAATAGCCATTGAATGCCCGTGACCTAAGTCAAACTCTTTTTTCAACCAATCAACAAGCTCAGTCGCTTTCATGTCGGGTTTGTACACACCGGCTTTATCAGCTAATTTTTTTAACTCCTCAGGAGTTTTCCCCGTTTTGGCTTTTATATTGTCTATATACGCCTGAAATGACATGAGAGAATTATAACAAAAACAACGGCATTGAAGGCCTCTGTTTGAGTACAAGAAAACTGGAGGTTGTTACAGGAACAAGTTTACACCCATTTTGGAGGAATTATTGCGGTGGCGAAGTATTATCGAGTGTACC
>CAZXIT010000005.1:0-28944 GCA_964640775.1 uncultured Candidatus Saccharibacteria bacterium | reverse complement strand
AAAGGCGGTTTGGGAGCAATCCCATCGAGGGTTCGAATCCCTCTCCCTCCGCCAAGACACTGCGGCAACTGGCGCAAGTAGTGCTACAATTATGGCTATGCTTATCATGTCGTTCTTTTCGTGGTGGTACGGTGCTGGCTGGAAAATGGTATTCAAAAGTTTCGGCCCGCGCATCACAGCAGTTTCCACCAGCTTTTCAGTCAGACAGCTCTCGCGCACCCTCTTTTCGCCCTGGCGGCGGCTCGTCACCGAAACCGGGAAAAGCCTGGATGCCAAGATGAAGGCCCTGGGTGACAACTTGGTCAGCCGGGCGGTGGGCTTTACGGTTCGCGTGGCAGTACTGTTTGCCGCCATTATCTGCATCTGTGTGGTCGCCGTACTGTCGATAGCTGAAATGATCATTTGGCCGCTGCTTCCGCTGGCAGCCCCGGCCTGCATCGCGGCAGGGATACTGCTGCTATGAATGGCAGCCTGATTGATTTTAATAGCCGGCGGGTTCGGGAAGCCAGGTTTGAAAAAATGCTTGGCGATACCGGCTACCGAGCACTCGTCATTGCCGCTTTGGTAATTTTTATCAGCAGCCTGGGTATCGGCTTTACGGGGGCAAAGGGCGTGGCTTTGCTGCTGCTCGGGCCGGCTATTGTCTGCTACATGCTGGCTGTCTGGTGGAAGCGCTACCTATCGGTCTTGCCGCCAAACGGCGCGGATTTAACAGGCCTTTTATCAGTTGACGTACTATCGCGGATCAAACCCTCCATGGCTCTCAATCCCCAAGCTATGTGGCTGGCGCTGCAGGACCATTGGCAGGCAGTGTTCTTTACAGACCATCTGTTTATCGGCCGCGACGTCGTTGCGGCTACCCTGAGCACCGAACCAGCTGAGCTGGAATACGCCCTGCAGCTGGCCGTGCAGCAAGCCCAGAAAAATGAAAACCCGGTCATTGAGCCGGGTTTTGTAGTGGCCGGCCTGCTGCTGGCTTCAGCAGCCGTGCGCCAGCTGCTCATCGAGAAAAAAGCCCAGCCTGGCGATATCGAAGCAATTGCCAACTGGCTGGGACGCAATATCAAAGAAACTCACCGGCTCAAGACGAACGCCGGCGGCATCGGCCGGGATTGGGCTTTTGGCTATACGCCGCAGCTTGACCGCTTTGGCCACAATGTCAGTGAAAGCATTACCCAAAACGGCGCTCATTTTGGCGGACTCACCACTTCTGACGGAGTGCTGGCAATCGAAGCGGCGTTTAACAACCGGGCGAGCGGCATAGCCTTGATCGGCGATGACGGCATCGGCAAGACCACCAATGTCTTTGCCCTGGCCCAGCGCCTGATTGAGGGGAATAGCGGGCCAGTGCTGGCGTTCCATCAGGTCATCGCGCTGAATGCCAGCGACATTACGTCCAATGCCCATGAGCCAGGCGAACTCGAGCAAATTATGATCAGCCTAGCCAATGAAGCCAGCCACGCCGGCCACATTATTTTATTTTTTGATAATGCTCAGATGTTCTTCGGCGGCGGGCCAGGTACCTTTGACGCTACCCAAATCCTTTCGTCAATTATCGAGGCCCGGGCCGTACCGATCATCCTAGCCTTAACGCCTGCTGACTTCCAGCGCTTGCGAGCCCAAAACCAGAGTTTCGCCGGCCTGCTGACGCCAGTGGTACTCCAGGAGATGCCAGAGACCGGGGTGATGCGCGTGCTGGAAGACACTGCCATCACTATCCAGAACCAAAACCATGCTCTCGTTGCCTACGAAGCCCTGCACGAAGCCTACCGGCTGAGCGGCCGCTACGACCAGGACGAGGCCTATCCCGGCAAGGCCATCAAGCTGCTCAAGCAGGCCGTCCCGCACAGTGACCACGGTCTAATCAGTGCCCGCAGTGTCCAGATGGCGGTGGAACAGACGCGAGGCGTTAAGGTTGGGACTGCTGAGGCTGCGGAAGCCGACACGCTGCTGCATATGGAAGAGAAAATTCACCAGCGCATGATCAACCAAACACACGCCGTTCAGGTAGTATCCAACGCCTTGCGCCGCGCCAGAGCCGGTGTGGCCAACCCCCGGCGGCCGATCGGCAGCTTCTTGTTTTTGGGCCCGACCGGCGTTGGTAAAACCGAACTCGCCAAAGCCATTGCCGCCACCTACTTTGAAAGCGAATCCAATATGGTACGGCTTGATATGAGCGAATATCAGCGGCCTGAGGATGTCAGCCGCTTGCTGTCCAATGGCCGCGAAGATACCAGCAGCCTGATAATGGCCGTTCGAGAGCAGCCGTTTAGCGTCGTGCTGCTGGACGAGATCGAAAAAGCCCACCCCAACATACTCAATTTGCTGCTGCAGCTGCTGGACGAAGGCCAGCTGACCGACGCCGCCGGCAAAGCCGTATCGTTTAAAGATTGCATCGTGATCCTTACCAGCAACGCTGGGGCCCAGACAATCAGGGAGCATGTCGAAAAGGGCGAAGCCCTGGAAAGCTTCCAGGCGGAGTTCATCAACCAGCTGATTGGCAGCGGACAGTTCAAGCCTGAACTGCTGAACCGTTTCGATGAGATCGTACTATTTAGGCCGCTGACCCCGCAGGAGCTGCTCCAAGTGGTCGCATTGATGATGAATGAAGTCAACCAAACGCTGTCGACCCAAAATATTACACTGCAGCTAACAGAAGCCGCAATGCAAAAAATTGTCGCCACGGGCTATGATCCGCTGATGGGCGCCCGGCCGATGCGGCGGGCATTGCAAAAAGCGGTGGAGGATACCATTGCTCAAAAAATCCTGCGCGGCGAGGCCAAAGCCGGCGACCACGTTATACTCGATGTCGGCGACCTAAGCGTCTAGTCCCAAATTAGCTGATAAGCGTGCCGACCGGCTGGCGGGAGACGATTTTGAGCAGGTTGTCAGGCTTCATGGCATCAAAGACGATCAGCGGCTTGTGCTGTTCCATGGCCAGTCCCAGCGCCGCTTTATCCATCACCTTGATGGCGTCATTGCTAACGGCATTTTGGAACGAAACGGTGTCGAGCTTGACGGCATCGTCGAACTGGGCCGGATCTTTATCATAAACTCCGTCATACTTGGTAGCTTTGAGGACGACTTCGCAGTCCAGTTCAAGCGCAAAACTAACACCGGCCGTATCATGCGTAACGTAGGGTCGGGCAGTGCCGCCAGCGACAATAACAACCCGGCCTTTTTGCAGGTGTTTTTCAGCTAGGCGGTAGGAGTATGATTCGGCGACTTGCTGGGCAAAGATATTGCTCAGGCAGCGCGTCGGGACGCCGTTGGCTTCAAATATATCGGTCATTGCCATACAGTTGATCAAACCGCTCAGCATGCCCATCTGGTCGCCGGTGACGCGTCGAATGCCATGTCCGGCTATCTCGGCGCCGCGCACCATGTTGCCGCCGCCGACAACCATTACTACCTGGCAGCCGGCATCAACAGCTTTCTTAACCTCGGCAGCCAGAAACGAGGCAATCTCCGGGTCAACCCCAAATTCGTATTTTCCAGCCAGCTGTTCGCCGGATAATTTTAACAGTAATCGCTTGTAAGGCTGGGCATCCATCTAATGACTCAGTCTAGCAAAACTTTACCCCTAAAGCTATACTTGAGTCCATGATCAAGATATATTCGTGGAACGTCAATGGCATCCGCGCCGTGGCCAAAAAGGGTCTCTGGCAGCCGTTTATTGACAAAGAGCAGCCCGACATTATCGCGCTGCAGGAGATTAAAGCCAAGCCGGAGCAGATCGAAGCGATCGAGCAGGCCTCGCTGGATCTCGACGGCTACAGTGCTTTCTGGTTCTCCGCCGACAAACCCGGCTACTCAGGTACCGCCATCCTGAGCAAGGTGAAACCGCAGCAGGTTATCAATGGCTTCCCGAAAGATATTATTGACACCTACGAAGTCACCGGCGACACCTACGGCGACCCCAATCTCGAAGGCCGGGTAATCGCTGCCGAATTCGACAAATTTTGGCTGCTAACGGTCTACACTCCCAACGCCAAAGACGATCTCAGCCGCATTCCGCTCCGCCACCGGCACTGGGACCCGGCTTTTCTGGCCTACGCCCGCCAGCTGGAGAAAACAAAACCGGTTATCTTTAGCGGCGACCTCAATGTCGCCCACACCGAAGACGACTTGGCCAATCCGAAATCAAACAAGGGTAAAAAGGGCTTTACCGACGAAGAACGCAGCGGTTTTCAGGCCTTTGTCGATGCCGGCTTCATCGACACCCTCCGGATGTTCAAGCACGGCAATGGTTTCTACACCTGGTGGTCGCATTTCGCCAATAGCAGAGAGCGCAATGTCGGCTGGCGGATTGATTACTTTATGGTTTCCACCAGTCTCAAAGACCGGGTCAAAGCGGCCGAGATCCACCCCAATGTCCTCGGCTCCGACCACTGTCCAGTATCTGTTACACTAGACCTATGACACCAGACCAATACACTATCAAGGAGTCATTTCTCGAGGTTGGCGACGGCCACCGGCTGTACGTCCAGGACTGGGGCAATCCTGATTCAAAATTGCCAATTCTTGTCTTGCACGGCGGGCCTGGCAATGGCTGCGACGACAGCGATAAAAAGAAGTTTGATCCACTGACTCAGAGGGTGATATTCCATGACCAGCGGGGCGCGGGCAAAAGCCTGCCTGCCGGCGCCCTGCAGCATAACACCACCCAGGACCTCGTAGAAGATATCAAAAAACTAGCCGGACACCTCCAGCTGGACAGATTTGTGCTAGTCGGTGGATCGTGGGGAGCTACGCTGGCACTGGCGTATGGTATTCGCTATCCAGACAGCGTAGCCGCCATGGTACTCAACGGAGTCTACACCAACACAGCGGCTGAGATTGGCTGGCTGGAGCAAGGTGGCTGGCGCAAATTCTTTCCGGAAATATGGGAAAAATATACGGACAGTGTTCCCTCGGACTACCAAGCAGACCCGACAGCGTATCATCTCAAGCAGGCAGTATCCGACGACCCCGAGGCCGTGAAAAAATCAGCCTATGCCTTCCAGGCCATGGAAGTCGCCATCTTGAAGCTTGACGATATATACACGCTCGAACCGTTTGAGACGTATGATCCGACAAACGCCTGTCTGGAAATGCACTACACCGCCAACACCTTTTTTTTGGGTGAAGATGAGCTGCTAACGGGGGCTGCTAGATTAACGATGCCCATCTGGCTGCTGCAGGGCAGGTACGACATGGTCTGCCCGCCCGCGGCAGCCTACCGGCTTGACAAAGCACTGCCAAACAGCCAGCTTATCTGGACAATTAATGGCCACCTGCGGCAGCATGAAGCCTCCAACATCCAGCGGCTGCTGCTGCGGCAGCTAACCGAGGCCGGGTGATGCCAAACCGGCCATTCGCGGTATTTGACATCGACGGCACAGTTATTCGCTGGCAGCTGTATCATGCGCTGGCCGACCGGCTGGCCAGAGGCGGCTATATTGATGAAAGGACTTTTCAAAAAGTCAGGCAAGCCCGGATGGACTGGAAGCGCCGCAGCGGCGAAGACTCTTTCCGGGAATACGAGATGGAGCTGGTCGGCGTCTTTGAGGCAGCGCTCCTGGATCTGGATGTCCAGGACTTCACGGCAGCCGCAAAAGCTGTATTTGATGAATACAAGGACCAAGTTTATACCTACACTCGCGACCTCATCGGGGAATTAAAAGCCAGTAATTACTTGCTGTTCGCTATCTCTGGCTCGCCCAGTCTGATCGTCGACAAATTGGTGGCATACTACGGCTTTGATGACTATGCGGCTACCGGCTACGAGGTCAAAGACGGCCGGTTTACCGGCAGCAAGGAGCTTTCTCTCGGCCGCAAACCGGAGCTGCTGCAACAATTAACTGAGAAGTACAGCACGGATTTTACGGGCAGTATTGCTGTTGGCGACAGTGAAGGCGATATCAGCATGCTAGAGCTGGTCGAGCGGCCGATCGCATTCAACCCGAGCAAGAAGCTCTTTGAGCACGCCAGCAAAAAGGGCTGGAATATCGTTGTCGAACGCAAAAACGTCGTCTACGAACTAGGAACAAACTGTGATGGTCCATACACACTTAAAGGCTAAGCAACCGCTCAGCTTCGCGATAAGCTACGGTTTTCTCGGCGGTCCGGCGAACGGCCGGAAAACCAAACGCCTTGTACGGCGTGCCGGGTTGCACATCAGCGACGATATGGCTCGCAGCGATATAATCATGGCTCATTCGGCTGGCTGTGTGCGCATCGCCGCCAACGCTAAGCCCAAACTCGTCGTGTACGTCGGCATGCCGATCGCCACGGGCTCGCCCAGCCGGATATTTTTACAAACACACGGCCAAAATATTCGGGCTTTTGTGGCCGGAGGACAGCTTGGCCGCGGGCTACAGATCGCTCTGTACAGCCTGTACTACGGCTTGCGGCAACCGAGACGTAATCGGGATATCATTCATAACTCCAAAAGCGCGCAGCCAGTTCTATTGCCGGAAGCCCAGACAGTTTTTATTGCCAACCGGCATGATCCATGGCCCCGCTCGGAGCAGCTGGACCGCTACCTAGCGGATAAAGAGTGGGCATTTATCAGTCTGCCCGGTTCGCATGATGATATTTGGCAGCATCCGGAACGCTATACGGCTATAATTAATCACTATGCTCGACTACTGGCACAAACAAACCGCTGAACAGCCGCTGTTTCCCGACCTGCTGTGGAGCCGGCCGGAACACAAAAAGCAGGCTGGGAAGCTCTTGATCGTCGGAGGCAACGCCCATGGTTTTGCGGCCGCTGCCGAAGCTTACAGCACAGCCGTGACAGCCGGCATCGGTACTGCCAGGGCGGCTCTGCCGGATAGCCTGCAAAAGACTGTCGGCCGTATTTTTGAAGCCGGCGAGTACGCTCCCAGCACGCCGAGCGGCAGCTTTAGCCAAAAAGCGCTGGCCGAATTACTGGCTATGGGCGGCTGGGCTGACGGGGTGCTGCTCGCCGGAGATTTCGGGCGCAACTCTGAAACCGCCATCCTCCTCGAGCAGCTGCTTGCCAAGTTTCCGGGCCGCTTAACCCTCACCCAAGACGCGCTGGACTACTTCACAAAAGCCCCGGAGATGCTGCTGCAGCGTAAAGACACGCTGTTGGTACTCAGCTTCGCCCAGCTGCAAAAATTGGCTGCCAGTGCCCGCTTCGGGACAGCTTTTACCTTTGATATGGACTTTTTGCGGCTGGTAGGCGCCCTGCACGACTTTACCAGCCAGCATCAGGCGGCCATCATCGTCAAGCACTTGGAAACGATACTAGTCTCTGTGCGAGGCCAGGTCAGCACCACCAAACTCGCAGCCGAGCAGCCCGTATGGCGCGTTAGGACGGCCGCTGCAGCCAGCGTCTGGTGGCTTCAGAACTCCGCCAAGCCATTTGCAGCCCTAACGACCGCCGTCAACAGACCCGCCGCGGCGGCCTAGCTGGCTGCTGGGTCTTTTTTGCCAAACAAGCGCCGCTTTTTCTTGACGAACACATGGTTGAGCAAATCGGCGTCAAAGGAAGGTGGTATCTGGTGGTAGGCAGCATAGTAAAACAGTGAGATGTTGATCAAGCTGTTGGCAAAAGAGCCGACAATGGCGATTGATAGCTGGATCACGCCGTAGATGACTATCAGGAATAGCGCCAGAATCACGGTGCCATTATAGAAGGTTATGAAGAATAGGGGGAGGAACATCAGGATGACCAGCAGATTAATCAGGAACAACGGAGCATTGACAGTAACTTTGGCCGTGATATTTTCACCCCAGGTAGATTTAAAAAAGGTAATTGACTGTTTTATGGCCCTTGGCGCGCTGGTATCCGAAGTTACGATAATCGGCAGCACAAACATCGTGCCCAGCGACCAGGCTGTACCGAGCAGCCAGGCTAGGATCCAGCCCACAAACCGGATACGCTCTACTAGGAAGCGCAGGATCATGCCGACCGTGGCCTCAATCAGCGAGAACATAAAGATGGCTGGCGCCTTGGAGCGCGCCAGTTTGGTGTAGGCGCTAAACGGCTCGCTTTTGCCCAAGAAAATCTGCAGTACATTGGCAGCCAGCGCGGCGGCATAGTAATTAACCAGGAAATATATCACGACGTAGCTCGCGAAGACTATCGGGATACCGATCAGTGTTAAGTCATAGTTAGGGTCAGCGGCATTGGGATCAAAGAACAGATTTCGGCCAACAATAAAGATAACGACAAAGATGATACTGGCGATCATCACCGTCACGTACGTCATCAGCAGGTAGCGCAACAGGTACCTATTGCCGTTTAAGATACGGGCGCTCTGCTTGAGCAGCAGCCAGCCGGTCTTGATACGGCCGCGGCCAGTCCCGATGGCTTGCGGCGGAGGAACGGCTGACTGGTTGGCAGCCGGCGCAGCCGGAGTTGAGGCCTGTATTGAAGCTGGCACCATACCGGCCTGGACCGCCAAAAATGCCTGGTGCGCCGTTTCCGGCGGCCAGCCGCTGGTCTGCAGCTGCTGCTCAACTTCATCAGGCTGGAGCCCTGCCTGCAGCTGCTGTTTGATATAAGCTTTTAATTTTTCTGTTTGATCATCCATATAGCTGTCATTAAAACACAGACACCGGCTAAACTAAAAACTCTAGCTGGCCCTAACGGGTGGTTTATACTTAAGTCCACGCGTACACAACTAGGCATTTTGGGCAAGGAGCAAGCATCAGACATTTGCTAATTTTTGGCTTCGTAAATTTTTTGGCAGCTATTTTAAGCGGAGCTGCTGGAGGCGGGGGCGGCTTGGTCTCGGCACCGCTTATGGTCATCTTGGGGTTGTCGCCAGCCTCGGCAATTGCCACCGCCAAATTTGGCGGCTTCGGCCTTTCAGCTGGTGCTAGCAGCCGGTTTTTCAAAGAGAAAATCACCGACAAGCGAACAGTAATAATTTTTTCACTTCTCGGTGCAGTTGGTGCGCTGGGCGGCAGTCTGACACTGGCGCACTTTAGCAGCCACTCGGAACTGCTGCAAAAACTTATGGGCCTCGTGATAGTAGCTGTTGGCATACCAATGCTTTATGTTCGAAATATGGGGCTCACCACTCGGCCGCGTGGCCGCTGGATGAAAATTATTGGACTCATCTTGATGCTGGCCGGTATTTTCCTGCAGGTTGCCCTAGGTTCGGGGGCAGGCAGCCTTCAGATGGTGATCCTCGTCTGCTGCTTTGGTATGACTGCTTTAGTAGCCAGCGCCACCCGCCGAGCCGTTCAACTGACTGTCGCCACCGTCAGCCTGGTGACATATATAGCCGTTGGGCTGGTTGATTACAGGTTTGGGATGGTGATGCTGCTTACTTCGTTTGCCGGTGGTTTTATCGGCGCCCACATTGCTGTCAAAAAAGGCAATAAATTCATCATTAACCTGTTCGCTGCGACGAGTGTCTTACTGGCCCTGCAGCTGCTGTTCGGCTAATCACCTAGGTCAGGAAAATGGGAATCAGCTGTGAATGGTGGGCATGAATCAGCGATAAAAATAGGAAAAAATCGACGCTGAGGTGAATCGTGACGATGTATAGCAGCGACTCGGTACGCCTAAAAACTGCGCCCTGCAGCAGGGCAAACAGGAAGACCGCGATTGGACCCCAGCCAATAAAACCCAGCTCGTACAAAAACGATGTCCACAAGACAGCCTGAAACAGGTTAGCCCAGATGAAAGAGAAGTAGTTTCGAAGCAGGCCAAAAACTACGCCGATAAAAAACAGCTCATCCCAGATGCCAAGCGCATTGGTGCCAATAAATAGCCGGACGATACTGCTGGTATCGGTGCCTGACGGCCAGTTATGATAGGCGCCAGTGCTGGTCAAATAGAACGGCAGTATGAGATAAGCCATGAGCCCGGCAAAGACGATATAGGCGACTTCTTTTTTGTACCACTTGCGGCCGTGATGAAACGGAAAGCGAATCCGGCGATCCTTATATACAAACCGCGAGACAAGATACGGAATTGCTATAGAGGCACTTAGGGTGCTGCTCATCAGTGCAAAATGGCCATAGCTGATATCGGTGGTGATCGGTGTTAAGCCGATAATCCCTACCGAGAGGTTAACGAGCAGCAGGTCTTTAGCATACTGCCGGTCCGCCAGCAGCAAACTAGCCGTCGATACCGCCAAAACTGCCCAGCCGCCTGGTTTGAGCTGCAAGCCAATCAAGCTGACGGCTGCCGCCAGCAGCAGTCCCAGACTGATAAATCTAAATGGTGCGGTTTGGTCATCAGCGGTCATCAGTGCGAATTTCTTCATGCTTATTTTATAGTAAACAACCGGCTGCAGCTTTCATAATTATTTACATACAGGCTAAATTATGTTACAATTAGTATATGAGCGAGCGAGCTGGCGTTAAGCCGTTTTACCCCGAGAGAACAGCCGGACGCGTATTTGTCGAAGTCGGCTGCGGGCCGAATCCAGTCCCAAAAATAGGCGCTATGAAATTTACCGGTGATGATCAGTACATTGGGGTAGATCTCGGCTTTCAGGACCTATATGGCCGCGGCAATGCGGCCGATTCTGTACGCAAGCGCTACGACAGCGCTGGCATTGCTGGCGACTGCAATGCCGAATTCCTGCAGTGGAGCGGGGAAGCCTTGCCACTGCCCGATCACTCGGCAGACGAAGTATTGTTTGCAAATGTCGCCGGCGAGCCCATCATTGACCGTGCCCGTCACAAATATCTGCGGGATACTCGCAATCAGGCATGGGAAGCAGGCGGCAGGATAGGGCGGCCGGAGGCCAAAACGGCCGCAGACTTAATCACCCTGCAGCGGCTCTTCGAGGAAGCCAGCCGGGTCTTAAAAGATGACGGGCAGCTGACAATTTTGGAGACTATCACGCCGCTAGATATCAGCCTGCTCTACGGCTTGTTAAGACTTAGTAATTTTGCGCTTCAAGGGGCGGATGGTTTTTTGACCAGCCGCAATCCCGACTGGGAGCGCGTTGCTGCGCCGTACGCCATCAAACCCAAAGAAAGCCTGCTGATCGGGTCGCCGTCATATATTGCGTTTGCGCGGAAGAGGATCAAATAAATGGTGGGCGAGGAGGGAATCGAACCCTCAATCCGTAAGGAACACGATTTTGAGTCGTGCGCGTATACCAATTCCGCCACTCGCCCGCGGAAGCCTGACGCCGGTAGGCTACAAGGGGTAATTGTACTATACTTGAGGGGCTATGGCCACGAATACGTTTGATCCCCACGGCGCTGACGATCTCGACGATTTGTCACTTCCGGCAGCCAATGAGCCTGCCAGCAGCGCCGATGCCAATCTGGCTTCTGATGTTATTCGTGCCAAACTGGTGCACATTTACTCTGAGGAGCCTGAGGCTACCCAGGAACTCGCCGAGGCGGCTGAGGTGGACCAGCGCAGCAAGCACCAGCAATTTATGTACGGACTGGGCTCATCCGGCAAAGATCTGGCGACAATCCAAACCGAGTGGCATAAGTATTACGAGGCGTTGCCTGACAGCGAAAAACACGTCGTCTGGCAGGAGTTTTATGACAGCCAGTCGCTGATGACCCGCCACGCCCAGCCGATTCCGGCAGCAGCCAATCAAGCCCAGAAGCTAGCCAGCCACAAAAATCAAAAAGCCGGCCTGCGCAATGCCGCAGCGGCGAAGAGCAAAGCGCCGAAACTACGAGATGTCCGCAGCCCTAAAGAAGTGCAGGCGGCTATTCGCCACACTGTCACAGCCGGCGGCCAGCTGAATCCTAAACACCACCTGCAGTCACTGCTGTTTGGCCTGGGCATGGGCCTGATTGTGGTCATTATTTTTCTATTCGGATTTTTTAACGAAGTTATCATAGCGCCCTTTATCCAGCCCAGCCGGGTAACCGCCGCAACGCCGCTAATCGTCAGCAGCAGCAGCGTGGCCGCCAATAACATTCCTGAGGTAATTATTCCGAAAATTAATGTCGAGATACCGGCCGACTATACCCAGACCTCGACCAATGAAGCGATCATTGAAAACGCGCTGGAAAGCGGCATCGTGCACTATCCGACCACCGCAATGCCCGGCCAGGCTGGCAACGCCGCTTTTTTTGGCCACAGCAGCAACAACATCTTTAATAAGGGCAAGTATAAATTCGCTTTCGTACTGCTGCATACTCTGGTGCCGGGGGACACATTCTACCTCAGCTACAATGGCAAGGTGTATGCCTACAAGGTCATCAGCCGCACAATTGTCGAGCCCTCGCAAGTCGGCGTACTGGGTCCGGTACCTGGCCAGACCGCTACCGCGACGCTCATCACTTGCGACCCCCCCGGTACCAGCTTGCATCGGCTAGTAGTTGTCGGACAGCAAATCAGCCCTGATCCAGCAGGTAATGCTCCGGCAGCGGCAGCACCGGCAGCCGGCAGTTCGGAGACCGCCTCGCCGCCAGCCCTGCCAGGCAACGGCCCAACGCTGCTGGGCAAACTGCTCAAGAGCGCCTCGGGCAAAGTTCTGGAAGTGGTCGTACCAATTGCCACTGTCCTTTGGATCCTGCGCTGGATAAACAAGAAAGACTAGGCAAACTAGGGCTACTGATCGGCCGGAATAAGCAGCGCCGTCTCAGCCAGATCCAGCTGATTGGCCGCCGCAGCAGCTGGGGCTAGTACGTCGACAAACTTGTAATTGGGGGCAAAGAAGGGCATGAAGCTGCTGCTGGCCGGGACAAGCGCCTGGCGATTCGTGTCATCATAATCAAAGATCTGGAGCTTGCCTAGGCTGACATACGCTAGACGATGCCCATCCATCCAGCTGGCGTGCGCTTGGGGGGCGTCGAGCACCTCGGAACGCGTATAGTTGTAGCCGGTCTTATTCTCAATATCGTACACGCCAAATTTAGTGCCGCTTTCGACCATAATAAACTGGGCGTTGCTGGAAAAACTCACATAGTTCGGCGTCGGTACATGCAGGACTTGCACCGGGGAGACAGCGTGCTTGCTGTCATTATGCAGCTGGCCGACTGGATCTTTGTAGATATAGGCTTTATCGCTCGCCGCAGCCCCGGCGACCACATAGAACGTGCCGCTATATTTGGTCAGATCCAGCAGATACGTGCTCCGGCTGGGCAGGCTGCGTATCGGGTAGGTCTGGCTGCCCACAGCCAGCTTGACGAGCACTTTGCCGGCTGGAGCATCACTGTCAGTAGCATAGAGCAGAGTGTTGTCGCCATATGATTGGTAGGCGAGGATATGACTCAGCAGCGCCGTCGGAGCCGGCGATTTCAGCGTGGCAGTCTGCAGATTTTGATCGGCAGCATTGTAGATGTAATATTGGTCGTATTTTTTATCTTTCAAGGTAATTTTTGCTGGGTTCACTGATAGTGTTTGGCTCAGGTTAAGTGACAGATCAGGGCTGCTGCGATCCAATAGGATAAATTCAGTTTTGCCATCAAAGATATGCTGCAGCAAGACGTGCTGATTATCATCTGCCCACTCGCCGAGCTGCCAGCTTTCACTGGCCGCCGCTTTGCTGAGCACGCTGGCCGGCAAACTAATATTGGCCGCCGGTTTTGTCGGATTTTTCATGTCGCGCACCGACAGGGTTGCGAGGGAAGCCGGCTGCGAGACCAGCAGCCAGCGGCGGTCAGGGCTTTGAGTGGCCAGCTGGGGTGAAACGGTATAATTCTGCACTGGTTTGGTAATTAATTTTTGGGGGAGTAAAAATGGGTAATCAAAGTGCTCGACGCTGCCCCCGTCCAATTCAATTTTGCGCTGCCAGTCACGATAGCCGTCACGCTTGAGCTGTACGCTGTAAATGCCGGCAGGCAGCGACAGGCGGACATTGGTCCGAGCGCTTTGCGGCTTGCCGTTGACATATATGACAGCAGGATGGGGCTGGCTGGAGAAAAACAGCAGGCCATTTTGAATGACTGTGCCATTTTTGGCAAGCCCGAAACCGTACGCCTGATAGACCAGCACAACGGTGCCAATAACAATCGCAATAGCGATGAGCACATAGCCCAAATAGAGCATGATACGGTGTTGGAGCTGTTTTTTTGCGTCAAGAAAATCCATAGTATGGTCTAGGATAGTATGAATTGACTTGCCCTAGAGCACAAGAGGGGTTAAGATAACCGTATAGCTAGCAAAAATCAATACGAGGCCCGCCGTGAGCAAAAAAGACATCATTATCATCAACGGAAAACACTACGACACTAAGACCGGAGATCTGCTAGGTTCAGCCGCCAGTCATCACCAGCAGCAAACTGCGGTCAAGCCGAGAGCCAGCTCGTCCAGTGTGGCGGCCAAAAAGCCGGCTGCCAGGAAGCCAGCCCAGCATACGGCAGCCCACAGCCCTAAGCCGGCACATACACTGATGCGGCGGGCGGTCAAAAAGCCGCTGCCTAGCCACCGGCAGGCGGTCAAAGCCCAGGGACATCTCACCAGCCAGCCATTTGGCGACGTACAGGTGAAGCCTTCCGTCAGACGCCTGGATATGCAGCGTCTCGAACACGCCAAGCATATCAACAAAAGCCAGCTGGTCAGCCGCTTCTCATCGGATCTTTTCGGAGGCAGCTTGTCAACTCCCGCCAGCCAGACTGCCACTCATCCAGCAGCACCTAAACCGCGGCCCAGCTCGCATGACCGCAAACCCAAAACCACCGCCGAATTGCTTGACTACGCCATTCACCAAGCGACCGCTCACCAGGAAGAGCCGGCAAAGCCCGTTCGCCGCGGCCTCTTTAAACGAAGGGCTCGATCAGCCCTCGCATGAGATCCGTACGTACCCGTTTCGCCCCCAGCCCCACTGGCTTTATGCATGTCGGCGGGGTGCGAACAGCATTATTTGCCTGGCTGCTGGCCCGGCAGAGCAGCGGGCAGTTTATCCTGCGTCTGGAAGACACTGACAAGGCTAGAGAAGTAGAGGGTTCCAGCCAGCATATTCAGGAGTCGCTGGAGTGGCTTGGTCTCACTTGGGATGAAGGAGTTGTCATCGGAGGGTCCCACGGCCCCTATTTGCAGAGCGAGCGCCTCGATATATACCAAGAATGGGCTCACAAGCTTATAGCGGTCGGCAGGGCCTACGCCGACCCGTATTCCAAGGAGGAGCTCGATGCTTTTCGCGACCAGGCAAAGGCGGCTAAAAGTCCCTTTTTATTTCGCAGCCACCGTCCAGAGAACCCGCCGGAGTGGGACGGTTCACGGCCGCTGCGCTTCAGATCAGATCCCAAATCCTATGACTGGCATGACGAGGTGCTGGGCGACCTGCACGCCGGACCGGAAGCAATCGACGACTTTATCCTCATCAAATCCGATGGCTACCCCACCTATAACTTCTGCCATATCGTCGATGACCATATGATGGAGATTACGCATGTTATCCGTTCACAGGAGTTTACGGCCAGCGTGCCAAAATTTTTAAACTTGTACGAAGCACTCGATATTCCTCCTCCGATACTCGCCACCGTACCGTTCGTCATGGGCGCTGATGGCAAGAAAAAGCTGAGCAAGCGGGACGGCGCCAAAGACATCTTGGACTATGCCCGCGACGGCTTCCTGCCTGAAGCACTGATAAATTTTATGGCTACGCTGGGGTGGAACGACGGCACTGAGCAGGAAATTTTTAGCGTCCAAGAGCTGATTGAGAAATTCAGCCTGGAGCGCGTACAAAAGGGCGGGGCACAGTTTGACGAACAGCGCCTGCTGTGGCTGAACGGCGCCCATATCCGCGGGCTCAGCCTCGAGGAGTTATTCGAGAAAGCTGCCGCCTTTTGGCCGGAGAGTGCAAAAAAATACGATGATAATTACAAAAAATCCGTGCTGGCAGTGATCCAGGAGCGACTCAAATACTTTGCGGAGCTGCCAGAATTAACCATATTTTTCTTTGAAGATCTAGCTATTGATCCAGGATTAATTGCACATAATAAGCATCTCAAAAAACTTTCGGGCGGCGAACTGCGCAGTCTGCTTGAGCAGGCCAAAACCACGCTTGAGCAAAGCGATTTCTCTCCCGAAGATCTCACCTCGCGGCTGAATGGCTTGCTGCAGGCGGCCGATCAAAAACCATCGACTCTTTTTAGCTTGATCAGGATAGCAGCTACCCAGGCGGCAGCCAGCCCCGGTTTGAGCGACACGCTTGCCGTGCTCGGCAAAGAGCGCACGCTGCAGCGCATCGACAACCAGCTAGCCGTTTTAGTCTAGACCGCTGAGGCAGGGGGCTGGTCTCATAGCATAAGCATTGATATAATAGAGCCATGTTAGATGACTTCAGGCCGGTCAAGCGGTCCGCTAAGTCTTTGTCGGCGGCACACACCAGGTCGCCCGAAGCAACACCAAAATCCGAAACCACCAGCTTCCATACGCCGGAAGAAGTGGCAGCTGAATTAGCGGTTAACGAACCGCCTGCAACGCTGAAGCCAACGGTGAAGCTTCAAGGCGCCTGGCGCCAAAAACTGGCGCTTTCCTGGCCGCCCGGCAAAAAAGAGTGGATCGCTGCAGCGGTATTAGCAGTGCTTATCGGCGGCATCACGAGCGCTTTGCTGCTTAGCCGCCAGGACCAGCCAAAGACGGTGGTCAGCCACAAGGTCATTAAAGCCAAACCGCTGCCTCCCAAACCCACCACCGTGCCCTCGACGCTGAGCGGCTTGCCGGTTGACCCGGCTGTCAATGCCCGGCCCGTCACCGGGATAATGATCGAAAACAGCCTGGACGCCCGCCCGCAGTCGGGACTCAGCCAGGCCAGTGTCGTATTTGAAGCAATTGCTGAGGGCGGCATCACCCGTTTCCTGGCACTCTTCCAAGACACCGCGCCAGAAGACATTGGTCCAATCCGCAGCGCGCGGCCCTACTATGTGCAATGGGCGCTCGGCTTTGATGCCGGCTATGCTCATGTCGGCGGCAGCCCCGAAGCCCTGATCAACATTAAGGCCTGGGGGGTGCGCGACCTCGACCAGTTTGCTAACGGCGGCTCGTATCACCGCATTAGCAGCCGGGCAGCCCCTCATAACGTCTACACCGGGATGAGCAATCTCAACCAGCTGGAGGCGGCCAAAGGCTACACCAGCAGCAGCTTTACCGGTTTCGCTCGCAAAAAGGCGTCACCGAGCAAAACCCCGACTGCCAAGACTGTCGGTCTCAAGCTGTCAGGGGCGCTGTACAACGTGCACTACGACTATAATCCTGTGACCAACACCTATAATCGCAGCGAGGGCGGCGCACCCCATATGGACGCTAACGGCAATGTCCAGATCAGTCCCGTTGTGGTGGTAGCCCTGGATATCCCGTACAGTCTCCAAAGCGACGGCCACCACAACGAGTACCAGACAATCGGCAGCGGTACGGTCCATGTGTTTCAGGACGGTACCGTTACCACCGGGGCATGGACCAAGCGCAGCGAAAAAGACCAGCTGGTGTTAACTGATACCACGGGCAAAAAACCGCTGCTGCTTAACCCCGGCCAAACCTGGTTCACTGCTGTGTCAGGTGCCGACTCAGTCGCTTTCGCCCCTTAAGTAACTTATGGATCATCTGCAAAAGCTCCTCCGCCAAATCCGACACTATCTTTTTGGCGTACTGCTGTTTGAGAATGTGCTCCTCGCTGCACTGTACACCTTGCTGCTTGGCTACACCGGGCTCAATAACCTCATCATTGCGATAATTAGCCTGGCCGCAGCCGTACTGCTAACATATGTATTGGCCCGTACAGCAAGCAGCTACCTGATACAGCCCACTCAAGCCCTCTGGCAGGCCGTCTTGCACCTCAATCCGGCAGAGCAAAGCATCGCAGCTCCGGCACTCAAGGATTTGCGTGTCGGCCGCGAGCTGGTGACCACTCTGACCAACCAGATTTACCAATTGGCGACGACTGCCAGCCACGCGGCAGCTGAAGTCCAGGAGCAGACAAGCGCATTATCACAAAACTTTGTGGCTCAAAATTTACCGCTGCCGCTAGTGGTTGTCGATGCCAGCGAGACTATCAAATACGCCAACGCCGCAGCCGCGGCCTATATCGGCATTGCCAGCGACGCCATGATTGGCAAAAACGTCTACATGGTGCTCGACATGTCATTCCCGAGCGAAGACACCTTCGATACCTGGCTGAAAGCCGTTAAAAGCAAAAATGCCACGGCCGTCAGCAGCTGGGAGCGCGTCCGGTTAAACATCCGGGATAACCACCCCTCGCGCCTGTTTGACCTGGCGGCTTATTACAACCGCGATAATACCCAGGGCAACGAAACCATGCTGGTGCTATTCGACCACACCAAACAGTACAGCCAGGACGACCAGGCGATTAGCTTCATGGCGCTTGGCGTCCACGAACTGCGCACGCCGCTTACCCTCCTGCGCGGCTATATCGAGGTGTTTGAGGATGAAATTGGCCATAATATCCAGGATCCGGAGCTGCAAAGTTTCATGCTCAAAATGCACTCTCAAGCCGAACAGCTGACGGCTTTTGTGAATAATATCCTCAATGTGGCGCGGGTAGACGGCGACCAGATGGAACTACGGCTGCAATCTGAAGACTGGGCTACTGCCCTCAAGAGTGCCGTCGAAATGATGAGCCTGCGGGCCAAAGTCCGCGGCATAACCCTGGAGTGCCGGATTAAGCCCGACTTGCCGGCGGTCGGCGTAGACCGGCTTAGCATACGGGAAGTTATCAGCAACTTGGTCGACAACGCCATAAAGTACAGCGGTACCAGTAAAATTATCAAAATTGACGCCCATCTGAACCAAGAAGGCCTGGTAGAGACCACCATCCAGGACTTCGGGCTGGGCATCAGCAGCAGCATCTTGCCGAACCTGTTTACCAAATTCTACCGCGACCACCGCAATCGCGCCCAAATCGGCGGCACCGGCCTGGGGCTGTACCTGAGCAAGGCGATTATTACCGCTCACGGCGGACGGCTGTGGGTGCAGAGCAAAGAAAACGAAGGCAGCACGTTTGGATTCACGCTGATACCGTACGCCAAACTAACGGAGGCCATGAAGCAAAACGGCAACCAAGAGATTACCAGCGGCGCCCACGGCTGGATCAAAAACCACTCCCTCTACCGCCGATAAAATGCAGGACAGCTGGTATACTAGGCGTATGCAACCTGACTCGTCCACCGCCAAACCAGGCTCCAAGGGCCGCAAAGTGCTCTGCATCGAAGACGAACGCTTCATCAGCGAGCTCTATGTCCGGGCACTAACCAAGGGCGGCTACCAGGTAGAAGCCATCGCCGACGGCGAGCAGGCCCTGCAGGTCGCCGAGACTGACCAGTTTGACATTATCCTGCTGGACCTGATGATTCCCAATCTGTCAGGTATCGAAATCTTGCGTATTCTGCGTGATCCAGCCCGCGTGCCGCCGCTCAGAGCTAAAATTATCATCACGACCAACCTCGAACAGCGCGAAGACGTTCGGGCCGATATCGAAAAACAAGCCGACGCTTACGTCGTCAAAGCCGAACTCACCCCCCACGAACTGGTCAAATTCCTCGACACCATTCAATAATTTTTGACCGCCATTGACATGGGAGAGTATACTAAGCGTTAGCCACTTGGGGACTTTTGCCAGCCAGATTTACCCCTCGGACTTACACCTTAGAAGACATGCTCCGGCCCCTGTTTTCTACCATAGTTCAACATTTGTTTCCAGCACGAGAGGCAACCCTTGGAACGGTAGCGTTTGCCTCGCTGTAAGCTCCACTCCTTACAAACCCGTTTGCTGACAGCTTCGCCTGATCAGCCACTCTTTTTATTACATTTGAACAGGAGCTTACGACTATGGAAATCTCTACTTTCGACACCCAAGAAATACAAATCACCTCAGTTTACTTTCGCAGCAATCCGGCGCGCCAGCGCTTTGAGAGCTATCCCAAGCGCATGGTCTACGAGGGCCGGGAATACACCTTTTTGGAGTCCGGCATGCGCTACCTGGTGCAAAAGGGCCAGCAGCTCGTCAAACTATTCGATGTCAGTGATGGTCAGACTCAGTACCGGCTGCGGCTGGACGGTGACAACCGCTGGACGCTCGTCGGTATGAAAGCCGGCATTTAAAAACATGAAGCAGGAGACAAAACTATGCAAAACGATTCTCAAACTATGGCCGGCAGCGACGGCGTATCAGTCCACAGCGGTTTTCCCAACCCGGCGGATGAACGGCGAGGGCAGGGGTCGCGGCTAGCCCTTGACCTCAACCAATTGCTCATCCACCACCCAGCCAGCACGTATCTGTTTCGGGTAGCCGGCCACCACTGGGCCGAAAACGGCATCTACGACGGTGACGTAGCAATTATTGACCGCGCGCTCCAGGCCCGGCCGAGCGATCTGCTGGTGACCTGGCGGCCGAGCGGCTCAACGCTTTGCCGCCAGCACCAGCTCACCGCTGAGGACAAGCCCTGGGGAGTGGTGACTGGGGTCATCCATCAGTATCGACCCCTCCAGCGGCTAGATTGATGAACCAGCCCGTCTTTGCCCTCATTGACTGCAACAATTTCTTTGTCAGCTGCGAACGATTGTTTCGGCCTGATTTGGAAGCACGACCCGTCGTAGTCCTCAGCAGCAACGATGGCTGTGTTGTGTCGCGCTCCAACGAAGCCAAACAGCTCGGCATCCCCATGGCTGCCCCGGCTTTTCAGTACCGCCAGCTATTCAAAGAGCAAAAAGTAGTCCAGTTTAGTGCCAACTTTGAGCTGTACGGTGATATCAGCCAGCGGCTGGTCCGTACCCTGACCAGTATTACCCCGCGTACCGAGGTCTACTCAGTTGATGAGTCGTTTCTGGATCTCAGCCAGCTAGACATCCCCAGCTACAGCGGCTGGGGCAGACAGCTGCGAAATCGCCTGGCTAAGGAAGTGGGCATACCGGTCTCTGTCGGCATTGCGGCGAGCAAGACCCTAGCCAAACTGGCCAGCGAGCGGGCCAAAAAGGATGCCGGCTTGGGCAATGTGCTCGACCTCTATACGCTAGCCTCGCCTCAAAAAGAAGCCTGCCTGCTGCGCACCCCAATCAAGGATATCTGGGGCATTGGCTGGCGGCTGGCACCACGCCTGCGCGCTGAGGGCATCTATACTGCCCTCGACGTGAGCCGGATGCGGCCCCGCCAGGCCCAGCAGCTGATGGGCATTCACGGCCGCCAGCTGGTCGCCGAGCTGGGCGGCCAGGCGTGCCATCCACTGGAAGCTTTTGGCCGGGTGCGCCAGACGGTGATGAAAGGCCGAATGTTTGGCGAGGACACCGGCGAATTTCCGGTTATCGAAGCTGCTATCGCCAGCCTGACCGCCAAGGCTGCCCTCTGCCTGCGCCGCGAAGGCTTGCTGGCTGGCAGCGCCCAGCTCAGCCTCAGTACCAGCCGCCATCAACCGGGCTACGAGCGGCAGCAGTACGAAATCCACTTTCGCACGCCTACGGCTGACAGCGGCGCCATGAGCGCCCGGCTAGTACGAGCCGCTCGGGACAGCTTTAAGCCTCAAGCCCGCTACCACCGCGCCAATGTACTGCTTTATAACCTAGCTGGGCAGGCAGCACTGCAGCCCGACTTATTCGGCGATGTTGACCTGCTAGGCGCCAGCGCCGCGCAGGCCCGCTTGGGCGCCGTAGACGCTATCAACGAGCGCTTTGGCGCCCATATGCTGCGCTGCGCTGCCGAAGACCTCAGTGCCGCTTGGCAGCCCCGCCAGCAGCTCAAGAGTCCGGGCTACACTACCAATTGGCAGGAGCTGCCAATTCTCCGCTAGCCAGGGCAAATGCATGATGCCCGTGTCAGGCGTGCTTAGAGGGCTTTTTTCTCTTGGATCTAATTTTTTGAGCAGCACCAAATTTCAGTTTGGGAGCACCCGGGGTGGCTGGCTTGGAGGCAGCCAGCGGCTGAAGCTCAATTTTGAAGGGAGGGGCGAGCGGCTTAACGTCATCGATCCGAATCGGTTGAGCGGGCGCCGGCTCCGGCTCGCCCATAAGCCTCGTGACAGCCTTCTCCGGGCTATCGTCAAGCGCTGCTGCAGCTGGGCTGGGTTCTGGCTGTGCTGCTGCCGCAGCCGAACCAGCTGCGGCTACGACCGGCACTGCAGCAGCTGTAGCTGCTGGTACAAGGGAGCGGTGAATATGCAGCCCTGCCAGGCGGCCTAAAATGCGCGAACCAAACAGGACACCGTCAATCGCCAGCAAGACCAGTACCAACACGAAGAGGCCGATGGAAGTCAGCATCCACGTGTTAAACGGCTGCCTGGACAAATCAAGCTGGTAGGGCGGCAGGGGCATAGCAGTTTTAGTGACCGTGATCGGTTTTTGCACGGCCTGGCCTTCAAAATTAGTGGTAATCTTTTTATTGCCGAGGCTGGAATGCAGCGTAACCCGGCCTTTGCTATCCGTCGTACCGCTATCGCCGTCAAGCGTGACGCTGACACCGGCCTGCGGCTGGCCGTCAGGACCGCGGACGATCACTGTCACCGGGACTCCCGGCAGCTGGATAGTCTGGTCCGGACTAACGGCCGGATTGCCGGCCCCATCCGCGCTTTTTACCCGGTAGTGCAGCAAGGTTTGCGGCGCCAAAAAACCGCTGTTTAGAGCCGCAGAATGTGCCGTTGCCAGCGATGCCGAGGAGGCACTCAGGCCATAATTGGTATCGACCCCGTATTCCACCGCGGTATCAGCCGGTTCGCTGGTAGTCCAGGTAATCGTCACGCCGAACGGCGACAAGTCTTTGGTTTTGACGGCGGTGATGGTGGGCGGCGCAGTGTCTTTGGGCGGTGCCGGGGCAGCCGGGGCGGCTGCCGGTTGGCCCGGAGCAGCGGCTACCGCGCCAAAATTCACTGACGTGCCGCTGCTGCTGTAGACAATAGCAGTGCCGTCAACGACCAGCGACGAGCTGCCAGATACACCAATGGCCGCGCTGCCGGTGGCTGCCAGGGCTCGAAACGTCACCGTACCGACCAGGGCGCTGCCTGTGATTACTCCAGTAGTACCGCGAGCTATGGAGGCCGCGCCGTCACCGCCGCTGCTGGCGGCGCCGATTTCAAATGCCCCGCCGGTGGCCGAAAAACCGACATATTGCAGCTTGCTGGCCGGATAATTCAGGTCAACCTGGACGGCATTGACGCCGGCACCGCCGGCATTCACATATATGGCGACAATCAGGCTGCCACCGCTGCTAACCGTGCTCTTATTGGCGCTCAGCGAGATAGACCCGGCTGCAATCGCCAAAGCGGGCGCCCCCAGGGTCAGCAGGGCGGTAATAACGGCTGTCAATCGGAGTAGTTTTTGCAGTTTCATGTTTTGTTTAATGGTATCCGCTATTATCCTGGCCAAAGCGGGCCAGCAAAACGCTTAAGTCAAATATATCAACCTTGCCGTTATTATTAAAATCAGCCGCACCGGGTTTATTGAAGCGTGACAGCAATAAACTGAGGTCAAGGATATTCACCCGGTGGTCGCCGTTGACATCGGCGGTCAAGGGCGGCGGTGGATTATTGATCGCTACACTTACGGACTGGGTACTGGAGTTTCCGCTGCTATCAAAAGCTTTTGCCGTAATTGTCCGCGAGCCATTGTGGACGGCATAACTGTTCCAATTAAGCGCGAAGGGGGCCGAGCTAATGCTGGCGATCAAACTGCCGTCGACGTAGAACTCGACGCGGTTCAGAGATAAATCATCGCTGGCCGCAGCACTGATTGGGAAGGTAAGCTGCAGCGCCTGTCCATTGCTTGGAGCATTCAGCGCCACTGCAGGCGGCGTCGTGTCCGGCAGGGTAGCGATATCTAACGCTGGCGACGCTGGCGATTGGTTATTGCTGGCATCGACAGTCCGCACCGTATACCGATACTGCTGATTGTAGTGCAAGCCGCTATCGGTATAGTCCGTCCCGGTTACGCTCGCGACCAGCCCGCCGTCACGGTAGACATTGTAGCTGGCAACCGCCACATCATCAGTCGCCATATTCCACGTTACGTCAATCGTCGTGGTCGTTTGCGACAACGAAGACAAGCCCGATGGAGCAGCTGGCAGAACAGTGTCGGGCAGGGTTCGTACAGCGAGCGCCGCGGACTGGGCAGAATGATTGCTGGAACCATCATGAGCCCGCACCTGATAGCTATAACTCGTATCGACTGCCAGGCCGCTATCGGTAAAGCTAGTGCCGACGGTGCTAGTCAATAAAACACTATCCCGGTACAAGTCGTAGCCGCTGACCGCCACATTATCTGTAGCGGCTGTCCAGCTGAGGCTGATTGACGTATCGGTCCGAGCAGTCATGGCCAGGCCGGCAGGTACCGTCGGAGGCGTAGTGTCAAACGCTGTCCTGACAGCTAGGTCGGCTGAGTATACCGAAGTATTGCTGGCTGCGTCATAGGACTCAATATTGTAGGTATAGTCAGTGACGGGCGACAAACCTGTGTCATTGTAGCTGGCGGCAGCCGAGGTGCCGATCAGGGTTCCATCGCGATAAATTTTATAGCCTGTCACCGCCACGTCATCAGTCGACGCGCTCCAGGCAAGGCTGGCTGACGTATCGAAGACTGCTGTGGTATGCGGGCTGGCCGGTATGGTCGGCGGCGTCGTGTCATTCGAGCTGGTCGTTAAAAACGGTGCTGATTGGTTAGACGTATTGGCCGCGGCGTCGTAAGCACTGACGGTATAGGTGTAGGAGCTGCTGACCGTCAGGCCCGTATCGGTGTAAGACGTCCCCCCTGGCGAGCCGATCAGGCTGCCATTGCGATAAACGTGGTAGCCGCTGACACCGACATCATCAGTTGAGACATCCCAGGCCAGAGTAATGGTCGACACCGTGCTGCCGGCCTTGTGCAGGTTGTCAGGTACCCCGGGAGGCGTGGTATCAGGCGATGTTGAGGCAATCAAGGTACTCGATAAGTTTGAGGTATTATTGGCGGCATCCCGGGCAGTAACATTGTAGTTATAACCGCTATAGACGGCCAGGCTGGGGTCGTTATAACTAGTGCCGGCCTGGGTGCGAACCAGCAGACCGTTGCGGTAGATATCATAGCTCGTAACCCCGACATTGTCGGATGAAGCGTTCCAGGCAATCGTCACGCTCGAGGTAGTCTGGCCGGTTTGGTGCAGGTTGGCCGGTACGCTGGGCGGCAGGCTATCAGCTAGGGTGCTAGTAGCTGCAGGCGGGGCTGACTGGCTGGATTCGTTGGGAATGGCGTCATAGGCGCTGACAGTATAGCTGTAGCTGGTATTGGGCACCAGTCCAGTGTCCGTATATGCCGTACCGACCGGCGCTGCCACCAGGCTGCCATTGCGATAGACATGGTAGCCGGTTACAGCGACATCGTCACTCGAGGCCGCCCAAGACAGATCAATGGTACTGGCTGACCGTCCGGTTACCTGCAGGCTCGCGGGCACACTGGGCGGCGTAATGTCCGGCGAAGCGCCCACCAAGGCCGATAACATACCTTGTCCACCAGTGACCACCAGCACACCAACGGCCAATTCCAGCAGGTGTACCGCAAAGGGTACGCCATGACGGCCACGGTTCCACCGGTGTTTTATGACGGTTTTCATTTCTGTTTGTTATATCAAGGAGGCGCTCACACGCAACTCTTATGCTTACAGGGATAATTTTACCACAAAACGCTAGGAGCAGCATAATAAAAACCCTCTACAGCGTCTGAGGTCACGGCAACCGGCTGCCTAGCGCGTATGCCGGCAGAGATTGAAAATGCTATACTTTGCCTACATGAGACGCAAGAAATTGCTATTTGCAGGCGTGGTACTCGCCGCCGTGATTGCGGGAGCCGCGATGTTTGCAGCCCAGAAAACGACAGTATTTGCGCCGAAAACCAAGGAAATTACCAGCTACGGTGATGGCACTTGGTTTTACGAGTGCTCAAAACCCATAAAAGCCAGACTGGTAGACAGCCGGAGCAGAGCACCGGAATCCAGCTACTACCTGCCTGTCGACCAAGACGAAGCAAGGCTGTTCTGCCACTCCGCAGGCGCCATCGAGTACAAAGGCAAGCTCAAGGTACTGCAGAAGCCCGAGGTTCTGGCCCTTGTCAAAAAATATCCGTATAAGGACGTGACCATCAAGGCCTTGGAGTTTAAGTACATCCAGGACAAACAGTACGTACACCGGCTGCTGCCCGCCTACAGTGACCAAGAAATTGGCTGTATCATCGTACTAGACACACCCGGAGAAGATAAGGTTTACCTGGAAAATGAGGAGCTCAACACATTCAGGGAGCTTGATTACCAAACATTTGCTAGGAATCTCGAGCAAGTCAGCCAGGCTGACAGGCAAACATTCTACGATAATCTCAAATAATACACTGGTGACCTCATGGGGAATCGAACCCCAATTGCCAGGATGAGAACCTGGTGTCCTAACCGTTAGACGATGAGGCCGCGTGGGCTCGCCTATGACAGGCAAACGACAGCCCGGGTATGTTACCACATCTGTTAGAGAGCGTCCAGCCCGTACAAAAGCGTAAGCGTATCGAGGGAAATTTGATACACTGAGATTAGAAATACTTATATATGGGCACCGAAACATTATTTCTTGCGCAGAGAGGCCGGACAGGGTCGGTCTAGCTATGGGTTTATTCGGACATAAAAGCCCGGCCAGCCAGGCACAGCTGCCAGCCAACCTGCGCGATGAAACACTGCGGTTTAAAGTCATCCTCGACAGCATCGAAGACGGGGTTATCCTGATCGATAAAGACCGGGTGGTGCAGCTGATGAATCCTGGAGCCGGCACGATTTGCGGTTGGAGTCCAGAAGAAGCTACCGGCCTCAGCGTCGATTCGGTCATCCAGCTGGTCAATGAAAAAGGCGAGCCCTGCGCCCAGGCCGACAATCCGTTTTACCAGATTTTTGAAGCCGGCCAAAGCCTGCGAGCCAAGGACGTGCTGCTGGTCACCCGCGACCAAAAACAGATTCCTATCAGCCTCAATCTCTCGCCGCTGGTGTCGAGCAGCAAAGAGGTAACCGCCGCCGTCGCCGTGCTGAGCAATGTCAGCAAAGAGCGCGCCGAAGAGCGCCAGCGGGCTGATTTTATCAGCACCGCCAGCCACGAAATGCGCACGCCAGTCGCCGCTATCGAAGGCTACCTCGCGCTTTGCCTCAATGAAAAAGTCGCCACCATCGACAGCCGGGCGCGCAGCTACCTCGAGAAGGCCCATAGCTCCACCCAGCACCTTGGCAAGCTGTTTCAGGACCTGCTGACCAGCGCCAAAGCCGAAGACGGCCGCTTGACCAGCCACCCGGGCGTCGTCGAACTGGGCGACTTCATGGAGCGCCTGAGCGGCGACCTGCGCCTGGTAGCTGAGAAAAAGGGACTGTTCGTGGAGTTTGCCGGCGGTGCCGGTGGTGCCGGCGCCACCATCAACGCCACCAAAAACAGCGGCAGCGAACGCATTGTCCGGCCCTTGCTGTATGTCTATGCCGATCCGGACCGTATCCGGGAAGTTATCACCAACTTGTTTGACAACGCCGTTAAATACACGCCTGAGGGACGGGTAACCCTCGGCCTCACCGGCAACGAACAGGTGGTGCAGTGCTACGTCAAGGATACCGGCCCCGGCATTCCAGCTGATGATTTGCCGCACCTGTTTCAAAAATTTTACCGGGTTGATAATTCAGCTACCCGCACCATTGGCGGGACCGGCCTGGGGCTTTTCATTTGCCGAAAAATTGTTGAATTGTATGGCGGGCGGATCTGGGTGGAGAGCACGCTTGGCCAAGGCAGCAGCTTTTATATCAACCTGCCGCGGCTCAGCAGCCAGAAAGTTGCCGAGCTGCAGGCGGCCGGAGCGTCGGGCGGTACGCCGAAACCAATCTAATTCTGGCGGCGGCATGCTACAATGAAAAAGATTCTAACCATAAGCAACTAATATAGGGTGGCAACCATGGCAAAATTAATGCTGGTCGAAGACGACAATAATTTGCGCGAGATCTACGAAGCGCGCCTGCAGGCCGAAGGCTATGACATCGTGGCCGCCAAAGACGGCGAAGAGGCGCTGGTTGTCGCCAAAGCCGAAAAACCCGAACTGATCATTTCCGACGTCATGATGCCTAAAATCAGCGGTTTTGAGATGCTCGACATTCTGCGCAACACCGACGATCTTAAGCACGTTAAAATTATCATGCTGACCGCCCTCGGCCAAAGCGACGACCAGCAGCGGGCTGACCGCTTGGGCGCCGACCGCTACCTAGTCAAATCACAGGTTACCCTAGAAGACATCGTCAAAGTCACGCACGAGCTGCTCCAAGACGAGGTAACACCGGCCGAAGCGCCCGCTCCAGCCGCTGCACCTGAGACACCCGCAGCTGATCCAGCAGCGGCACCAGCTGCCAGCCCGGCGCCAGCGGCAGTCCCCGCTCCCGAACCAGCCATGGCAGTGCCTCCAGCACCTCCCGTCGTACCCGAACCAGCCGCTGCTGAGCCAGTGGCAAGCGTCACGCCAGTACCAGTCAGCCCAGCACCGTCTCCAGCTGCGCCGGTGGCGGAGCCCGTTGTAGCAGCCCCGGAACCAGTGCCCGCTCCTGCTACTGAACCCGCAGCCACCGCTCCTATGGTCGCGCCAGAACCAGCCGCTGTCATTCCAGAGCCAGCCATAGCTATGCCGGAACCAGCTGTTGCTGCCACGCCGGAGCCTGCGCCCGCACCTGCACCAGCCCCGGTTGAGCCAGTGGCGGCTGTGCCTGACGCCAGTCCTGTTCCGGAGCCTGCAGCCGCTCCGCTGCCAACCGGCAGCGTCGCCCAATCAACGGCCGACGAAGAAGCCAATGTCGAAGCTCAGATTGAAGATTTCGTCGCCGGGGCCAGTTCTGATCCAAACCCGCTAGTCACTGCAACTGCCGCCAGTGACGCAGCAGACTCCGCGGCTGATGATATTCTGATGGCCGGCGCCGTACAAGGTCTCGTCGATAGTACCAGCCCGCCGGCCAGTCCTGCTGACGATACTCCACCAGCCGCGGCTGCCATCATTCCCGATCCAATATCGGCACCATTGCCAGAACCAGCCATCACACCGGCTGCCGATCCGGCAGCCGCAGCTGCCAGTCCCGCGCCAGCAGCCTCCGACTC
>CAZXIT010000004.1:0-30629 GCA_964640775.1 uncultured Candidatus Saccharibacteria bacterium | reverse complement strand
CTGCACCATTTCTTTACTATGGGCGCTGGCGCCAATGTCAACGCTTTCTTTGGAGTTATGACAATGATCATTGCTATCCCGACCGGTGTCAAAGTCTTTAACTGGCTGTTTACCATGTACCGCGGGCGAATCAAGCTCACCACGCCCATGCTGTGGTTTCTAGGCTTTGTGGTGACATTCTCTATCGGCGGCTTAGCTGGCGTCATGATGGCAGTGCCGGCCATCGATTTCCAGGTGCACAACAGTTTGTTCCTAGTCGCCCATTTCCATACCATGATCGTCGGCGGCGTGCTGTTCGGCTACTTTGCCGGCTACATGTACTGGTTTCCCAAAATTTTTGGCTTTCGTTTGCACGAGGGCCTTGGCAAATGCGCTTTTTGGTGCTGGTTTACCGGCTTTTTGCTAGCTTTTGTACCGCTGTACATCCTGGGGCTCATGGGTGCCACGCGGCGGTTAGACCACTACGACGCTTCGCTGGGCTGGCAAGGACTGTTTATCGTGGCTGGGATCGGCGTCATGGTGGTGCTGACCGGTATTGGCTTCCAGCTGCTGCAGCTGTTTGTCAGCATCAAGCAGCGCCATAAAACCCGTGACGAGACTGGCGATCCATGGGACGGCCGAACACTGGAGTGGTCGACGGCGTCACCGGCACCGCATTATAATTTTGCGGTTATCCCCGCAGTGACTGACCGGGATGCTTTCTGGGCTATGAAATACACCGCGGGCAGCAAGCAGCGCAGCAAACCCGCCTACCACGACTTCCAGATGCCCAAAAACACACCCTTTGGATTGTATATCGCCGGCTGTTCTTTCATATTTGGGTTCGCTTTTATCTGGCACATTTGGTGGCTGGCAATTATCGGCTTGCTGTCCTTGATAGTCTGTGTCATCGTCCGTTCGACTGACGACGAGATAGAATACACCGTCACGGCCGCCGAAGTTGCTGCCCATGAAGCCGGCACCAAACCCTGGAGACAGCTATGAGCAAAGCCCCTGCCCGCCCCGCTGAAGCCGATCCCAAAACCGTCTTTGGCTTCTGGGTCTACATCATGACTGATTGCGTGCTGTTCGCCAGTCTGTTCGCTACCTACGCCGTACTCCAGCACAATACTTACGGCGGACCCTCCGGCCGCGAGCTGTTTAGCCTGCCCTTTGTGCTGGCCGAAACCCTCATCCTGCTAACCAGCAGCTACACTTGCGGACTGGCCATGCTGGCCGTCCGACGAGCTGCCAAGCGGCAGGTACTGATTTGCTTTGGCATCACCATGCTGCTGGGTCTCTGCTTCCTAGGCATGGAGCTTAATGAATTTCATCACCTCGTCCAAGAGGGCCATAGCTGGCGGGCCAGCGGCTTTTTGTCGGCTTTCTTTACGCTTGTCGGCACCCACGGGCTGCACATTACGACCGGCTTGCTGTGGATGAGCGTTTTGATGATCCAGGTCTGGCGCAAGGGCCTAGCGGCCACGACTGTCCGGCGCCTGACGCTGCTGAGCCTGTTCTGGCACTTCCTGGACATTGTCTGGATCTTTATTTTCACCATCGTGTACCTGATGGGGGCCGTATGAGCCAGCAATCCGAAACCGGCCATGGCAGCTTCCAGTCTTATACTGTCGGCTTTATCTCGTCATTAATCCTGACCGGGATAGCTTATCTGATGGTCGCAAATCATTTAGCGAGCGGCTGGGCAGTCATCTTTGCCATTATCCTCTTGGCAATCGTCCAGCTGCTAGTACAGCTGCTGTTTTTCTTGCACCTGGGACACGAATCAAAGCCGCGCTGGAACCTGGCTGTCTTCTTATTTATGCTGATTGTCCTGGTGATCCTGGTCTTTGGGTCGCTATGGATTATGAACAACCTCAACTATCATCATGACCATATGTCGCCGGATCAGACAAATGGGTTTATTATTAAAGATGAAGGATTTCAGAATTAACGTGTTTAAGACCTACTACGACTTAACCAAACCAGGCATCATTCGCGGCAACCTGCTGACCGCGGCGGCAGGTTTTTTCTTGGCCTCCCAAGGCCACATTGACAGCTGGCTGCTGCTGGCCACGCTAGCTGGCACGTCGCTGGTGATTGCCTCCGGCTGTGTGCTCAATAATTATATCGACCGCAACATTGACCAAAAAATGGCCCGCACCAGCAAGCGCGCCCTGGTACTGGGAACCGTTTCGGAGACAGAGGCACTGGTCTACGCAACTGGTTTAAATCTGCTGGGGTTTATGATTTTAGCCGTTTATACCAACACTCTAACAGTCGCTATCGGGCTGCTCGCCGTGCTGTTTTACGTCGTCATCTACGGAGTCGCTAAACGCCGTTCAGTCTATGGCACGATTGTCGGCAGTATTCCCGGCGCCGCTTCGGTTGTCGCTGGCTACACCGCCGTTACCGGTCAGCTTGATATGGCTGCCTTGCTGCTATTTGTCATCCTCGTCGCCTGGCAAATACCACACTTTTACGCTATCGCCCTCTATCGCCTGGACGATTATACCGCCGCAAAACTGCCGGTCATGCCTGTGGCAAAGGGCGTAGGGATCACCAAAATACAAATCCTGTTCTACATCTCAGCCTTTACGGCCGCGGCCGTTTCACTGACTCTCTTTGGCTACACCAGCTACGTTTCGCTCGTGGTATCCACCCTGCTTGGCCTGGCATGGCTGGGACTCGGGCTCAAAGGCTACCGCAGCCATGACGATAAACGCTGGGGCCGCACCATGTTTTTGTTTTCGCTGCTGGTCATCACTCTGCTCTGCGTGACTATCGCCATCGACAGCTTCATGTAGATAGGGATAGTGCTGTTGCTGCCTGCAGCATTCCTGCAGAGCATAATTACTGTTTTTTATTGATCTTGCTCTGGCGAGCTTTGGCTTTGCTAATTACCTTGTTCATTTCACTTTTGGTACGCTCAAGATAGGGTTTGGCCCAGTCAAATTCTAACGAGAGGATAAACAAGCCGGCAAAGCAGACCAGCAGGCCAGGCCCCGGCAGCGGGATTAAAATAACACCGAGAATAAAGACCACTATCCCGATTATAAACACGATGATTTTGCGCAGGTATTTTACTATCAGGTTCATATCTTAACAGTATACGTGATCAGGGGTTTTTGCTTGCACCGTCTGCTATGATAGTAGCGATATGCTTGAAACTGCCCAGTCCCTTATCCGCCGTGTCGGCCAGCGCCTTGACCTCAGTAATGATACGATCGAAACCCTGCTCAAAGCCGATGCCGAGCATAGTTTTGATGTGAAGCTAAAAAATGGCAAGTCGTACAAGGCCTACCGGGTACAGCACAACAACAAGCGCGGTCCGTACAAGGGCGGCATCCGCTTTCATCCTGAGGTTAATCTCGATGAAGTGACCGCTCTGGCAACCCTCATGAGCATGAAAACGGCCGCAGTTGGCCTGCCGCTCGGTGGCGGGAAGGGCGGTATCTCGGTGGACCCTCGCCAGCTGTCCGAGACCGAACTTGAAGAATTGAGCCGAGCCTATAGCGCCCACCTGGCACCGCACATCGGTCCGGACAAGGACATCCCGGCACCGGATGTCAACACCAACCCCCAAATTATTGACTGGATGGTTGATGAATTCCAGAAACAGACTGGCGATACCAATCGGGCGAGCTTTACCGGCAAGACACTGGCAGGCGGCGGCAGCGAAGGCCGCGACGCCGCGACCGGCCGCGGCGGATTAATTGCCTTGCGCCAGCTGCTCAAACATCTTGGCAAAGCCGACGACCAGCTGAGCGTGGCCGTCCAGGGCTTTGGCAATGTCGGCTCGTTTTTTGCTACGCTGGCTGAGCAAACCCAGCCCAATTGGAAATTAGTCGCCACTAGCGACTCCGGCGCCGCTCTGTACGATGCAGCCGGCCTCAGTGCTAGGAAGCTTGATAAATATAAAGCTGGCCGCCAGCGCTTTGCCGACTATACGGCTCCCGGTACCGACATCATTACTAATGAAGAGCTTATCGGCCTCAACGTCGATATTTTAGTGCTGGCCGCTCTCGGCGATGCAGTCACCGCCGACAATATGGAGCAGGTCAAAGCCCGCTACATCATCGAACTAGCCAACGCTCCCGTCAACGAGGCCGCGTATAATCATCTGACCGAGCGGGGAGCCGTCATTCTTCCCGATATCATCGCCAACGCCGGCGGTGTCATCGTCAGCTACCTGGAATGGCAGCAAAATATGCAGGACCAGCACTGGGATCTCAAAACAGTCAACGACAAGCTCGAAACCTATATGACCGACGCTGTCGATGATGTCTATAAAGTATCCGAACAGGACGACATATCGCTGAAGGAAGCGGCCTTTGTGATCGCTATCAGGCGCCTGACTGATCAATAAACCATTGGCGGCCCGCAGCCTCATCGTCGCGCATCACAGTCCGAAGCGCTTCGACACCGTCAAATGTCCGGTTGGGGCGATGGTAATGCTCGAGTGAAACAGCCAGCTGCTGGTCGTAATAATCCGTATCAGGAATATCCAGCAAATGCACTTCTAGCCGCCGCTCGGTGTCGCCCATAGTCGTCGGCGTACCGACAAAAATGAGCGCCGGGTGATGCTTGAAGCTGTCCAGGTCGGCGTAGCCAAAGTAGACGCCGTCTTTCAGCTTGGCAGCCGCCGCGATATTGGCAGTCGGGTAGCCGAGCTTGCGGCCGTTGCCTTTGTAGCGGCAAACCACGCCGTTCATTTTTTGGGGCAAGGGCTGCTGCATGGGATAAGTATAGCGTATAATTATAGACTTAAGCGGAGGGATTAATCACATGTACACACTGCCCGATCTGCCCTATGGCTACGACGCCTTTGGCAAATACATCAGCAAGGACATCATGGAGCTGCACCATAGCCGGCACCACCAGACCTATGTCGACAAGCTCAACGCCGCTCTCGAACAAGCCCCCGAGCTGGCATCAACCTCCCTTGAAGACCTGCTCCGCGATCTTGATGCCGTGCCTGAGACTATCCGCACTGCCGTTCGCAACCACGGCGGCGGACACTACAACCACAGCCTATTTTGGAAATTCATGTCCCCTGACGGCAGCCAGGAACCGACCGGTTCCCTTGCCGACGCCCTCACAGCCAAGTACGGCGACTACCAAGGCTTCATGGACGCCTTTGGCGCCAAAGCCCTCGGCGTTTTTGGCAGCGGCTGGGCCTGGCTGCAGCCCGACCTGTCGATCGTCACCACCCCCAACCAAGACTCCCCCCTCAATAGTGGCGGCCTGGAACCACTCCTCGGCCTCGATGTCTGGGAACACGCCTACTACCTCGACTACACCTATAAACGCGCCGATTACATCAAGGCCTGGTGGCATGTCGTCAACTGGGACGAAGTCCAATCCCGTTTCCGAAACCCCAGTTAAATTATTTAGCATAGTATTTTCTAGACAATTTTACTAATTTGTAATATACTCATCTCACAAAAAACAAGAAGTTAATTCTTTTTTAATGTTTGTAGGTGATAATGAGCAACATGCAACTACCGAAAATCCTGCTTGTCGATGATGATACCAATATTGCTCGTGCTCTGTCATTGGCGCTTCGCAATAGCTACGCTGTTGACCTAGTAACTTCAGGCGAACAAGCCTTGTTCCAGATTGATAATCGCGAGTACGGCGCTATTATCCTTGACCTCAACTTGCCGGACATATCTGGCTTGGCAGTCTGCCAGCAAATGCGGTTTCGGGGCATCAGAGTCCCGATTTTGATTTTAAGCGGCGAGTGCCAAGTCCTGACCAAGATCAACTTGCTGGATGCCGGCGCAAACGATTATCTGAGCAAGCCGTTTAGTCTTGGTGAACTTAAGGCCCGCTTGCGGGTTCTAACCCGCAATACCGGCCAGGTGACGCAGCTGGCAAGGCAAATGAATGTCAACGGCTTATGTCTTGACCGCCAAACGCACACCATCAAGCGAGAGGGAATCACCATCGCATTGCGCCGCAAGGAATTCGCGCTGCTAGAATGTCTCATGGAGTACGCTGGCAGTGTCGTCAGTCGAGGTACACTCACTCGGCATGCCTGGTCTGGGGGTGAAGATCCTTGGACAAACACCATTGACGTGCACATCAAATACCTGCGAGATAAAATTGATCGGCCATTTGAGGAACCGCTGATCCAAACCGTCCACGGATTAGGCTATCGTATGAAGCTCGTCGAACCTATAAGTATTGAGGGGAACTGATCTCGTGGCGGCCAGCGATCCGGCACTTGCTGAGTCTGCTGCAATCGTTATGCCGGCCAGCTCGCAGCAAGATGGTTTGCGCCAGCTGGAGCACTTTGCTGAGCTTGGCCGGCTGAGTGCCAGCCTGCTGCACGAGATCAGCAATCCATTGGCAGCTGCTCTGCTGTACCTTGAGCAGCACGATAGCCGGCATTCCAAAAATGTTCAACAGGCCAAGCGTACTATACTGCTCCTAAAAAGCTACGTCGAAGCAGCTCGGCAGCAGGTCCGGCACGAAAGCCAGGTTACGCGTTTTTGTGTCAGAGCACAGGTCAATCAAGTCAGGCAGGTGCTGGCGCCTTTGGCCCGTCGAAAGGCAGTCCAGCTCCAGATTGAGGCGTCGGCCGACTACAAAATATTTGGTGATCCGGTGAAGTTCCAGCAAATCTTGGCCAACCTGATTATTAATGCCACCGACGCCTACGATACCGCTAGTCGAGACTGCACCTCCAGGCTTGTCACGGTCAGAATTGACAGCAGGCAGCAGTGGCTGCTGATTCGGGTCATTGACCATGGTTCAGGCATTCCCGCTGAGCGAATGAGCCAGGTTTTTGAACCATTTTATAGCACCAAGGGCGAGGATGGACAGGGTATCGGCATCGGCTTGGCTGTTGTCAGGCAATATGTTGAAAATGATTTTGGCGGCTCAATTACAGTGATAAGCTCAGCTGAGCATGGCACTGCTTTTACCGCCAGGCTGCGCTTGACGCCCCGTTAACGCAGTGCAGCAGCAGTTTAAAATCATTCTGGCAGCTGCTTGCTGAATGCTGCATCGGAATTATGGTGCTGGTGCCGCAGGAGTAGCGGCCGCTGGGGTGACTTGTACCGCAGAGATAGTGACGATCTGGTTGGTACTGGGGCGATACAGAATAGCCTGCTTTTGTTTGCTGAATACCACTACTTTATCGCCGTCGCGGGCATTGGCGAAAAATGTTTGGCTGCGGAGTTTTTCAGCGTGAGCGACAGTGGCTACCGTTGGGGTTTGGTCGCTAGGTACAACTACCAGCCTGCGGACTTTAGCGACAACGTCATTGACCTGCTTGGTATTGGCAGCTGTGCTGGGAGTATGCAGCTTTGCTTGGGCTTCGCGGTACTGCACAAACAGGAATACGCTGAGCAGCGCGAAAGCCAGCACCAGCCACCAGGCAAAACCGACCTTGGGCTTCTGTATGGTGAGCTTGAGTTTTTTGCGCGGTTTCTTGGGTTTCTTAGGCTCGACTTGGGCCTTCATAAAGGTACGGGTGGAATTGGCGATCGATGGCATGGATGACTCTCCTAAGGCTTGCTCCTATTGTAGCAAATCACAAGACCTGAACGGTAGCACCTGACCACTCAGGGGCTGGCTGGCAGCGGATTAACGATGGTTCGAGGACTATTAACGCCGATGGCAGTCCAGCTAAAAGTGATGTCGGCAGGAGCTGGATCCTTGAGCGTGATATCAAAACCATCGGCCTTCACTTTGTCGACGGTATAGGTCACGAACTGGCCGTCGGTGGTAGCAGCGCTTACTACAGGCGGAGCAGTGTACGGATTTTTGAAGTCGATGTGCACCTTGCTTTCACCTGCGCGCAGGGAAGCGTAGCCGGCTCCGTCGCCTGCCACAGCGATGTGGCCGTCAAATTGCACATCCTGGCGGAAAATTGTCTTGCCGAGGAAGGTTGCTAGCTTTTGGAAGGTACTGAGACCGGCGAAGTTAGCGTCGCCGCCAACATTCAGCCCGCCGCTCAGGCTGGCACTGGCCAGATTGAGGTTGCCGGAGAAGCTGGCATTACCGCCGTTATCAATGCTGATAACCTGTTTGCCAGTGGCATCAATCAATTGGAACGAGCCGTTTTTGCTGATAAAGCTGCCGGCGGCCGTGACATCACCGCCGGGGCTGACACTGAAGTTCGGGGTATTGCTGGCAGTGCTAGCGCTGCCAGCAGCGCCCAAGACTTGGATAGCCGAATCAGCGGCCGGAGTGACAGCAGGAGTATCGATATGCAGGGCGTCGCCGGCACCTAGCAGCGGTGATGGCGCAGCAGCACCATGGAAAGCACCGGATGCGTCAATCGAAGCCACGACTTCCCCATTTTCTTTAGTGAAATTAATACCCCTGTCGCCAATCACAATGTTGTTTGTTTGCAGCGTATCGCTGACTACTTTAGGTGTCACAATCTCTACGGCTGCGGCCAGGCGATCAGTAAATATTGAGGACAGCTCGACCGGATCGGCAGCAGCAGCTCGGCCGGCTACCAGGTCGGCCAATAATTGCTTGCCGTCCTGCTGCTGGTTATCGGCCGTCAGCGGCAAAGATCCGGCAGTCTGGCCAGTGCTGACAAACAGCATGACCTCGCCCAGGCCCTGCCCGGTAAAGTCAGTCAATGCCGTACCGATAATTGTGCCGGCCTTGGTAGCTTTCATGGCAGTACCGGGTGTCGACGATGAGGTCAGCGAGTCACCAGCCAGAATTGGACCGTTTTCACTTGACACCTTGACCGGCACCCGTCCAGCAAGACCAACGATGACAGGCGTGCCACTATCCGTATGATCGCCAATGATTTGGCTTGGCTGGGTTGAGACAACTCCAAGCAGACCCTTTTGATAGCGACCGCCGGATGGCTTGACGCCAGCCTTTATGGAAGAGTCAGCGGCAATGACGGTGCCGGGGGCAATATCACCGGTACTACTGTAGTAGGTTTCGGCATAGTCAGCGCCGGTAGTATCTATTTCCTGCAACACCAAACTGCGACTGACTATGGTATTGGTAATGGTACCGCTGCCGGCAGTACGCTGGGCACAAACAACATACGTATTGGAAGCCCCGTTTGTTGGTGCCGTATCCACGAAGTTGAAGCCGGCATTGCCGGAGGTAATTTGTCCGGTATAGCTCGTCGTCTGCAGCTGAGTGCCGGCACAGGTTGTCCCGCGCACCAGCCGGATAGCTACAACGGGCTGGTTGCAGCCCAGGCCAGTACAGTTTAGGCTGATGACCGCGCCATAATTAACCCACACATCACTATTGGCCGTTGTTGGTGTAATAGCTAAACTATCCACCACCGTATCAGTTGTCGAAGCGGTAAAGGTACCGGCGGTAAATACTTGGTTATTGCGGCCATTATCCAACTGTTCCCAGGCGTTAGCGGCGGTGCAGGCAAAGACAGCTTTATCAGTGCTGTTGACGTAGATTTTACCGACGTCGCCAGCGGCGGCACACTGGGCAGCTTCGTTGCCAGTGCTGGCTTTGGCGCCCAGCTGGAGAATGCCATAGTTGACTCCTGAAACATTTCCGTCGATGACTTTAGCGAGGTTATTGGTGCCGTCCGTGATGCTGAGGGCTGTCGGCGCAGTCGCGCCGTTAGTACTGACAGTCAGCCCGCTTGCGCCGGTAGTCAGGGTGATTGCATCCTGTGAAGTGACGCTAATGTCGTTGCCGGCACCAGTGTTGCTAATGGTCAGATTGGACGCGGTAGCTGTTAGACTAGGTATGTTGGTGAGAGCACCGGCATTATCGAGTCTTATGACACCGCCAGTTCGGATGTTGGCTGAGCTGTTGATGTCGCCGCCCTGAACGTCCAGCTTAAAGCCCGGTGTGACATTGCTGCCGACGCCAACATTGCCGCCAGATGCTACTACGAAGCGCGAGGTAAAGTTGGCTGCCGTATCAAAACTATAGAAATTGAAGCTATCGTCCTGAATTTGGAATGATGAGCCGACGCGACTTAGACCAGAGTCAGTCCATGTGGTGCCGTTAAAGATCTTATTAACTGCGAAAAAGCCAAAGCTGTTAGTGCCACTGTCAAAACCCTGGAAAGCTGCAATTGGTGTCGGCGTGACATTACGTATAAAGTAGCCTTGTCCGCTAGTGCCCGTGGCGGCCGGTACGTAGTGCCGACCGCTGCCGGTTATGTCACCAGTCACGGTGACACCTCCGCCGAGAGTCGTGAGACCGGTGCCGACGCTAAAAGTCTTGCTTCCAGTCACCGTAGTATTGCCATTGAGCGATACTGCCCCCGTTGTAGTGCCAAACGTACCCGAGCCGCTAAATGCAATGACCGGATTGCTAGTAACATTGCCTATGGTCACATTGTTGGCATTAGCTCCAGCGATAGTAATTCCGGCTGCTCCGCCCGTGTCAAGAGTCACGGTGTTAGCGCCTGTTGACTGGAGGCTCAAAGTTGTGCCGCCGGTTACCGCTAGGCCGGCGCTGGAAGTAACGAGCGGTGTCGTGACACTGGTGCCAAAACTGACAGCAGCATTCGTGGAGATCGCGCCGCAGGTACCGCCGGTGCCTAACGTCAGAACCGTACCACCTCCGGTTAAATTACCGCTGCCGGCAGCACATGTGACTGTTACGTTTCCCTGCACGGCAGTGCTAGAAGTTGAACCATAGGTGACACTCAGGGTGGGCGTACTGCCGGCGCCAGTATTGCCAGTAGTAGTCAGCCCACTTAAAGTACCGAGGGTGGCCACGTAGTTGCCAGTGGTATCGGTACCGAGCACCACGGCGCTATTTGACAACAAACCGGCCGCGCTGCTGTGAACGACGCCGAGCGAAGTGAATGAGGCCAGCGTAACGCTGCCCGTAATATTTGCGCCGCCAGTTGTAACAGTCAAGCCGCCAGAAGTTGCCCGCAAACCGGTTCCAGCCGTGACAGTACCCGAAGCGCTAAAGTTGGCCACTTGGCTGGCGGTTGAGTTCAGCAAACTGAGCGTCGTGGTTGCAGCGTCTTTGAGGTCAACGGTAGTAGTACCAGCCGCGGTGCGCTGGATAGTGGTAGTAGCATTCGAGAGTCCCAGTGTGCCATTAGCTGAGTTCAAGATCAACTGACCGCTGCCCTGACTCTGGACGGTTAAGTTCTGGTTGCTAGTACCGCTGATAGCGTTGGCGCTGGCCGCGCTGAATGTCAGGGCACTGCTGCTCAGGGTGTTGCCGTTGTAGGTGCCGCTATTCGTAATGCCTGTAGAAGCTGTGATGGCGCCGGCACTATTGACGGCGAAAGTACCGCTGTTAATGCTGATGCTGCCTCCCTGCAAAGCACCGCTTCCGGCATTCACGTTGTTGCCGCCGCCAGTGGCGATACCGCCAGCAAAAGTCGTAACCGTGGTAGCAGTGCCAATATTAATGGCTGTTGTGTTGGAGCCGCCAATGTTTATGGTCGCCGGGTCGGTGCTGCCGCTCAGCAGGTTAAATGCAGAGAGCGAGCTAGTGATACCGTCCTCGCTGTAGTAGGTAGTGCCGTTGCCGGTTGCCACGCCGGCGATGAAGTAGCCTCGACCATAACGGTTCTCAAGAGTCTGGCCAGTTTCGGTGCCGCCGATTTCCTGGAAACGATACTCATTGACTGTTTTGCCGGTTGTCCATTTTAAGGCTGGTGTGATCGTCAAGGTATTCCCGGCAATACCGGTAATTTTCGCGTAGCAAGGGTTAATGCCGGTACCCCCGCAGTTAGTGTCGTTCATCTGCACGTAATAGCCATTGGTAAAACCGGCGGCGCTAGCCAGTACCAGGCTGGTGGAAGTACCCAAGCCGCTGCCCCCGTTGGAAGTACTGCTAACACCGGCAACAGCCGCTCCAACACCGGTAAGATCACCGCCAGCGTTGACATTAAACGAGCCGGCAGCCGCACCGATGGTGCCGATGTTGGTCAGGTTGCCGGTATTGTCGAGACGAGTAGTCGGCGTCGAGCCAGTCTGCAGACTGCCGTCAAAGAGATTTAGGTTTGCGACACCAGCACCGCTGTTTTTGAGTGTCAGTGTCGTCAAGCCTCCGTCATTCAGGTCAAGACTGAGGCCGGTAGCTGCTGTCCGCTGGATGGTGGCCGTGTTGGTGCCTAACCCCAGGGTGCCATTGGCTGAGTCAAGAGTTAATTGGCCAGCCCCCTGGCTTCGGACGGTGAGGTTCTGGCCGCTGGCTGATTGGAGAATGCCGGCCAGACCAGTATTTCCGACCGTTACAATACCACCGCCAGTCACCGAGAAGACATTAAGCGCCGCGCTGGAGGCCTGGCCGCTGCCCGGATCAACTTTGATAGCAAAGGCCGCGCTGCTGGCACCAATATGCGCCACCAAGGTGTTGGCCTGTATGCCGAAGCCGTACCGACCAAAGGTGCTGCTAGAGTACAAGGCTATCTTGTCGCCCAGAGCCGTTATGGCATTTTGGTATTGGATAGTGCCGGCACTCCCCGCGAGGCTAAGAACGCCGTCATTTTGGACACCCCCCAGGACAGCGCTGGAGCTTTGAAACTGCAAGATATCGGCGGCCGCTCCGGGCGTAACGCCGGCTTTTAGTACCAGCGTCGGTACGGTAGCGCTGGCTGCGCCCTGGAGCAAGCCGGCATTGCTGCCGGCCGCGCTGCTGGTGACACTGAGCGTACCGCCGACAGTAGCGCCACCGGTCGTAACGGTTAGTCCGCTCGCCAGCGTACCGCTCCCGCTGATATTGATATTGCCTGTCTGCTGGCTGCCAGGTGAAAGCTGGACATAGTTGCTGGCAGCCAAGCCGCCAAGTTTGCTGGCATTGTCGGCTTGGTAGGCGAAGGGCACTGACTGCAGCTGGACGCGGGGGGTCATTTCACCAGCTGGGTCACTGTTAAATGTTATGCCGAGGTACAGTGCAGGATTGGCGTTAAAGTCGATCGGCGTGCTGCCGTTGCAAGCATTGCTGGTAAAGAAGGGGCAGACACTGCCGAGATTGACCTGAAATACTCCGGCCGCAACGGTAACACTGCTCTGGGTTTCAGTCCAGATTGCCGACCCGCCGCTGCCAACGGTGTAGAGCTTGAACAAGAAACTGTAGGTGCCGTCAGTGACATTAGTACCGTTGGCGTTGACCACCTTGCCCTGGAAGCTCATGGTCGTCGGGTTGACAGCTGCTGCAGTTAACGGGGGTAGCGCATAGCACAAAACAGCCGCCAAAAGGCTGGCCACAACCAAGAAACTTTTTATTTTCCACTGGCGTTTCATTGCTGAACGACTTTCTCACGTGTTTCTTTGTAAACTTACTCTAAAATCGTATCAAATTTCACAACCAAACACAAGCGCTTTTACTCTTGTGGCGCGGCTTTTTTATGATCTTTTTTACGTCGCAGATGATGACGGGTAATTGCCGCAGCGACAGCCGCGATTAACCCCAGTACTAAGTACATGCCTGCGCTTATAAATCGCAAGGCATAGTTTTTGCGGGCAAAGCGGCTCAGCCCGTCGTAGCGATAGTCAACCTCAACCTGGTACAGACCAGGCAGCGGCAAAGCTTTGCCGAAGGGGCTCAGGGGCACATAGATTTCACGAAAACTCTCGGGCAAAATAAAGGCCGACTCGGTGTTAATAATTCCCTGCGCAATGGTGGTGCCCCCCGGACTTTTGAGCTTTACCGTGCCGCGCGGCACAACGTGGACATTGCCAGGGTTTTGGAAACGCAATTTGACCGTGCTGGGCAAGTGCAGCCAATTGCCATTGGCGGTCATGCTGTTGAGCTTCAAATCATAGTGCTCGCCGCCAACTTTATTGACCAGCACCAGGCTCAGGATTTGCTGGTTGATGATGACTTTGTTGCCTTTTTGATCTTCCAAGCTGTTGACGCTGGCTACCACGGCTCCATAGTGGCCGCCTGGCTGCAAAGACGTACGGTTATTGATCGTCACCAGTACCGACCGCGATTCATTGGGCTGCAGTACGACAGTGTCGGTTTCGAGAGTCATCCAAGATGTCAGGCCGTATTTTTGACTATATTTGCTGGAGCCTTCCAGCAGGATACCCCCCGTGTCGTTGAGCGAACCAAAATCGCGAGCCGACAGGTTGAGCTCCTGCAAACCCGTCGTATGGTTGGTGATGCTCAGTGAAAAACTTTTGCCAGCCTCATCAGGAGCGATTGAGAGCTGCTGCAAGAACGGGCTGAGCGTGACACCGCCAGTAGTATTCCGGGCATTTGCCGCCCAAACGCTAGGCGGGGATAGCGCAGCGCTGATGCAAACAGCGAGCAAAATTACTGTAAATAGAAAATATTTATTTTTTGCCACGGCGGTATTTGCTTACTCCACCCCTGGTCTTGCGGGCCGCGGAACGCGCCAAGCTGAATAGCCCGTAACCCAGAAGGACGACAATTACCAGCATCCCGAGCAGTATTTTCCAAGGAATCACCCAGAAATTGACTGCCGCCTCCAGCGGTACATCTTGTTTGCCATTGTCATAGACTACCAGCACTTTGGCGGTATAGCGTCCGATACGGAGCTTGTTGAGGTGCGTGAAATCCCACTTCAGATCTTGTTTAGGCTGGCCGTTTTTGCCTGGATCCGGCTTGCCATTTACCAGCCGATCTTTAAATACCGGAAAGCCGTTGCTCCACGGTACAGTGAAAACCCGGTTGCTAGCTGGGAGTACGCTGCCGCCGGCAGCGTTAAAGTCTAGGGTATCGACCGGCTTGTTACTGCGCTGGATAAAAATATTCCCGACTGGCGATATATAAATATTTCCGGTGTTGCGGAGCTTGATAGTAAACTGAGCTGGCAAATATTCGTAAAATCCGTGGCTGGCTGAAAAATTCAGCAGCTGCAGCTGGTGTTTTTCATTGCCGGTCTTGGTATCCAGCAAAACTAACGTCGCGACAGCGCCTTTGACGCTGCTGACATTCTTTTGTTTGACCTGGGTGGCGCGAGAGAACGTGATCGCCAGATAGTAGCCCAAACTGGCCTCTGGCGGCACGTCAATGGTGACCTTGACGGTTTTCCAGACATTCGGCTCGGCGACAAACTCCGCTGGTGAAAAATGCACCCAAGAGGCGTAGGTATCTTTCGGCGACAGGTCAAACAAATCCGGCTGGCCGTTTTCACCGGTAGCACCGAATTTCATCAGCCCGACTTTGATGGTTTCAGCCTGGCTGCCTTGATTTTTAATACGCATTTCCGTCTCGACTGTCTTGCCAGGAGCGGTAGCTAGCTTAATCGGCAGCGGCGAAGTGATGATATTAAAACCGTCAGCCGCGCTGGCTGAAGCTGGCTGCCAGAGAGCACACCCGCCCATGACCAGCAGTGCGACCGCAAAACCCCTCAATACCTGTTTCATCTTAGGTCTAAGTATACTATATGGCGTAGAGCAGTTAGAAGTTGCCAGCGGCTACAATGGTCAAGGTGTCGCTGTAATCATTGGCATAGCCAACAGTGTTTGCTACGGTGACGCGTTCTTTGAGACTAATCTGGTCGGCATTGGTATACCCGGTACGTGAGACGAATGAAGCGAAGGTGTTGGCGGCATTAAAGGCCCCGCCATGGGTGGCGTCGGTGTTGCTGTACTCAGCATCGTAGGCAATTGACCCGGTACAGCTGGAGCAGGCCGTGCCAGTGGTCGGCACAAAGCCATATTTGGTAGTACCTGGAGTAAAGACTTCAGGGGTGCCGTCAAAGGTGCCGGTAGCAATCGGGGTGCCCGAACTAATAATTGAGTTCAAGGCGGCATTGGCGGATTTAACGTAGGCGGTGTAGCCCAGCGGCGAGTTAGTACCGACAGTCATGGTTACGCCGGGAGAGGTCTGTGTGGTAGTCGGGTCAGCCGCTGGTACCGTATCGGTATTGGCGCTCAGTGTAAAGCTAAAGTTTGGAGCCACGGAAGCACTAACTGCAATTTTGTCTTTGTCAGCCGTAGCTCCTGTGATGTATACCGGCGTACTGGTAGTGTCGATCGGGGTGCCGCCGGAGTTTTGGCTTTCGGTGGTCGTATTGTATTGACCGAGCGTCGAGGGGTTGGTGATAGTACCGGTCGGAATTATAAAGCCGTACAGTGTCGTACCGTTGAGACTGGCTGAAGTCAAACCAGATACGGTGATATCGCCGCCAAGGCCCGCGCCAGCGCTCGTCGCTACTGATGTCAGGGTGCCGGGAGGCGCCGTAATACTGCCCGGCGTGTTTGGAAAGCCAGTGACGGCCGGTGTCGGCGTCCCGGCGGTAATCGTAAAGCCTGTCGGGAAGGTAACTTTTATCTTGGCGACGGATGTCGGCGTAGTATTGAGTTTAAAGGTTACCAGCAGGTCGTTCTGAGTGCTGGCACCATTGCCTAAACGGCCCAGGCGCAAACCGGCCTGGGTAAGCTGGGTGGCGCTGGCGATTGACGGTAGCAGGAAGCTGAACAACAGTGAAACTGCGGCGAGTAAGTAGCGTTTATTTTTTATCATGAGGGCTCGGATCTCTTTTATATGTTTATTTTACGTTGCTATACAACTTATGGTAACCCAATGGCAGGCAAAGTCAATACATAGCCCGCAATTAGTTTTCCACACCCCTTTGCCTGCTAAAAATTACCGGCAGCCACAAACGTTAATATTTCTCGGTAGTCAGTCGCTGCCGCGTCAGTGGCTGCTGATTTTGCTTTGAGCACCAGCACACCGCTGCCAGCTGTGACAGGCGCTGTACTGCTATAGAGACTGCGAACGATCGTATCAATAATACCGACGTTCGTACCACTGGTATTATAGGGGCTACGCACCGTGAATGGTCCGCCTGACGCTTGCCCGACACTGCTGTTTTGAGCCCCAAAACCTTCACTGACGCTGCTCAGGTCATTGCTGAGTGCACTAATCTGGTAGCCGGTTGAACTGCTCTTGAGGCCGCCGTTTTGGCCTCGTATATAGACATCACCGCCGCTGGTGCCGTTCGTCGTTAAGCTCGTGTTGATAGTATCAGCCGTGGTGGCAATAGCACCGGCATTCAGCGTACCCAAACTCACCGTATACGGCGGCAATACTTGGCTGCTGGTCTCCAGGCTAAAGGTAATTGACGGGGCAGCTGTAGCCTGTGAACTCACCGGGCCATAGGCTGACTCGGTAAAGGTGCCCTGGGTGGCCTTTAGTTTTACAGAATAAGTAGTACTGGGCAATAAGCCAATTATCAGGCTGCCACCGCTGCTGCCCCAAGCGCTATAGGTTTGATAATCAGTGAGGGAGAGCGTGCTGCTGAGGGTGCCGTCCGGCTGGAGATAACGGGTATCGGCCGCAAAATTGTCGGCGCTGACAGCGATCAGAAATGTGGCGTCACTAGGATTATTTTGCTTGTCTATGACAAAATGCAGCTTGTTGTAGTACAGGCCGCCGTTATTATCAATCGAAGCCAGTTTGGGCACATTGGCTTGCTGGGCCTGAATAAAACCTGGCTTGACCGTCGTATTGCTGGTTGAGCTGCTTTGGCCGCTCAGCTCACCAGCCGTACCCTCCAAAGAGTAGGTAGCAGTCTGACTCTTTGCCGTCCCGCCGCTCCCAAAGCCGTAACTCTGCAGCTGGTAGTTGCTGGTTGCCGGCAGCACCGCAAACAACGCCACGCCAACTAGATCTACTATCCTCATACCAACAACAGTAGCATTTTGAGGTGCTTATCGCCATCGCCAAGCCGCTAAGAGCGGCTGCAATGCTGCCTGCTCAGTACTGTTATCGCTAGTCCCTGGCGTACTAACACCGGATGAAACCCCGATAGTTGCCAAATAGCGAGCGTGCGGCCAAAACGCCGCTATGGCCGTCGTTTGACTGTCAGCAGCAATTTTGACCATATCGCCGGCTATGACTTGGCTGGTGATACGATAATGGTCCGCCTGCTGCTGGCGCAAAGCGAATGAAGAATCCTCGCTCAGACCGCCAGCCGGCAGCGCTTTTAGGGCAATCTCGATAATCACACTGCCTGAAGCCGAAGGCTTGACGAGCGCCTGCTCATACAGCAGGCCTGCGGCGGTTTGATGAGCAGCCTGTACTCTATAGCCTGGTGGCAGGTTCAATTGAAAATATGCTGAGGCTATAGAGCTGGATGGCAATTCTAGCGCTGGTTTGGTCTGGCTTGCTGGCAGCTTGAATTCACTGGCCGCAACCGTATGCCCTGTGACTGGCCTGGATAAGACATGCAGCCCCAGGCCGACACCGGCTGCGAGCACGACAGCCATACAGAGCATACCCCGCCTAGACGGACGGCGAGCGGCGGGCGATGTTCTGCCTGCAACTTGATAGCTCGCCGTGTTATTTTTACGCTTCATACTTTGGCAATTGTACGATACCGCTTGTGAAAATCCTTACACTTATTCTATAGTAGAACTTGATACACTTTAATTCATACGGATAACGGCTCAAGTAATAGCAAAGACATAAAAGCTAGGAGGTAATCGTTGCTGTATTCAATTGACAACCCTCAGCAAACCCGGACTGGACACACCGCACTTATTGCTCCCCCTCTCACAGTAATTATGATTTTTTGTTTTGTGCTCGTGCTCGTCCAGCCGCAGCCCAGCCGCACGAGTCGTGTCCCTGCCGCATCCAACCAGTCACCGTCGACAGCACCGGCACCACAGCCGGCTTTGCCAAGCCTGACATTTGCACCAGCCACGCCCCTGCCGACGCTTGCTAGTTCTACGACTACAGCTACCCCGCAGGCCAGCCCGGCCATGGAGGGCAAATTGCTGCAGGCCGCCAGCTCCAATAGCCAGCAGACTGGTACCAGCTTGCAAATAGTTGTTCCCAAACCAATCGCTGCGACTAATCTTCTGAACAACACTAAGGATAGCGGCAAGAAAGACCGCCATTAAGCCCCAAGTGTTCGTACTGAACCTTTGATAATTGATTATTTGGCGGTGTTGGGTCGAAACACCCGAGCCACTACCGAGCGGCGGTCAAGCCAGCCAAACTGCCGGCTATCAACACTCGCTGGGAGATTATCACCGATAACAAACAGCTTGTTGTCAACAATGCGCTCGATACGCTTGACCAGCTGCTTATTGTCCCGCTCCACGATTACTACCTGCCCGGCGTGCAGCTTGCGGAACAGGCGCGTTGCCATGATTAACTGGCCGGGCAATAATTTTGGTGCCATACTGCCATTTCTTACCCGGCGGAATACTATAGGAAACCTCATGAGCTACAACCCTCCACGTGTACCAGCCTACCCTACTTGTCTGGGATTTGGCTGTGAGATTTTCGCCAGGCGGCAATCTCGGCATGATGGCCGCCCAGCAGTATCTGCGGCACCCTGGCGCCCCGAAACTCCTCCGGCCGCGTATATTGGGGGAATTCTACGCTCAGGTCATCCTGCTGGAATGACTCAATCTCAGTCGACGATTCACCGCCAAGAACACCAGGCAGCAGTCGTACCACTGAATCAATAATGGTCATAGCCGGCAGCTCTCCGCCAGTCAAGACATAATTGCCAACGCAAAAACTCTCATCTACCCAGCCTGTCACGCGTTCGTCATAGCCTTCGTACCGGGCACAGACCAGGATGAGGCCCCGGCTATCAGCAGCCAGGCGCTTGGCGTCAGACTGCTTGTACATCGTGCCGCGCGGCGTCGGCAAGATTACTCGGGCGTCAGGATCTGCTTGCTTGGCCTGCTCGATGGCTGCCACCAGCGGCCCAACTTGCAGCAGCATGCCATCACCTCCGCCGTATGGCGTATCATCGACTTGCCGGCGTGGTCCCGAGCCAAAATCACGCAGATTAATATACTCATACGCGGCGAGACCTTTATCCTGGGCTTTCCACAGCATACTAGTGCCCAGCACGCCGGTGAACATCTCTGGAAAGAGCGTAATAATCTGAATTCTCATCTATTCATTCTATCCTTAAACCAATACAACCCCAACTATAGTCAGGGTTGTATTGTCACATAAAGCTCCCATCTTTGCGGATGTCTCGCAGAGCTCGTACAGTTTTTGTTTGAAAGTTCGTCGGTAATGACTGCCGTTCACTATACTGGGATAGTCCGCGCTTTTCAAGCAAACTATTTGTTTCTAGACGTCAAGATCGTCGAGGTCAGCCAATTCCTCGCGAGCTTGCCGCAAACGCTCGCTCGTTTGGTGTTCTTCGACAGGAGCCGTTTCTTCTTCCGAAGCTGTTTCGTCAGCGGCAGTATCCTCCGGTGCATCTGAGGAAGCAGTATCATCTGGCGCTGCAGTCTGGCCGGCGTCTTGGGCATTATCGCTCTTTGAGGAACTACCTGCGCTGTCCGATCGGCTCTCGCTATGTTCGCCGACGCCGTTGTCAATAATTTTCAAGTTGTATCGGGCATCGTTTTTGGTACCAAGCGCTCTGAGGAGCGTGCGAAGCGATTGGGCAGTAGCACCGCGCTTGCCGATAACCCGTCCCAGATCTTCAGGGTCAACAGTCAGCTCAAGCAAAACGCCTTTCTCGTCAATTCGCCGGTCGATGTGTACCGCATCAGGTTTGCCTACCAAAGATTTCACGACATATTCTATAAATTGCTGGTCAATATCACTCACGTGGCAGTCCCCTCGGTTAGCATTAACTCTCCAAATTATATCAAATGTTGGCGTGGCGGTTGTGAGATTTCTCGTTGCGTGGAAAAAATTTAGGCTTTGTCGGCGGCTGCAGTGTCAGTTTCAGCAGCTGGCTCGATTGGCTCGACAAGTTCGGCTGGAGCGTCAGATTCTTCGGCCGCGACTTCGACTGCTGGTGTTTCGACGGCAGTTTCTTCTGCCGGTGCGGCATCGGCGGCGGCTTCCTCTACCGGCTGGGCGGGCGCCGTGCTGCGGCGCTTTTCGGCGTGCCGGACGGTACGCGCTTTGTCGGCTGGCAGTTTTACCCAATCAGGCAGCTTGACGTCTTCACTTTTGAGCAGGCGGGCAACCCGTGTCGATGGCTGGGCGCCGTGCTGCAGGTAAAAGGCCGCTTTTTCCTTGTCTAGAATGACGGTCTTGGCATGCGGGTCATAGCTGCCGAGAGGCGCGACAACTTTGCCGCTGGTGGGAGTCAAGCGTGAGTCCTGTACGATGATACGGAACATGGCGTGGCCTTTGCGGCCGGTACGTTGCATGCGAATAGTTAACATATGTCTGCGAAACTCTCTTCTTTCTTATGGTTTAGCCTATTACCTGCAATAGGCAGACTACTAAAGACAATGCTAGCTATTCTACAGATAACCATCTCTGTTGTCAATACGGCTTGATAACTGGCGGCTAGGGCAGTAGTTCTCGGTCTTTGAACATAGCTTCGCAGTATTCACCAAGCAGGTCGATGCTGCGGCGGCCAAAACGCGCGATCCAGAGGGTTTCTTTGTCGAGTTTTGCGTGTAAAACCGGCAGCGTATCGACTTTAAGGCCCAGCGGCTTGCCCCGTTCATCGACATGACCATAGGCGGACGTTTGCGAATTGGGTTTGCGATCAAACGAATTGAGCAGCATGCCAAACGGATGAGCGGGACGTTCTTCTCCACGATGCGCCACGACAAAACTGTAGTAATCTTCTTTGGTGGCGATGGAGCAGCTCTTCCAAGCCTGGTGCTTTCACCCAAGTTACCAGCTTTGACTCTTCCAGACCCATCGAGAGCGGCAATCTGGCTTCCGGCAGCAGATCGCTGGGAAGAACCAGACCGCTGCGGGCTAATACATAAGCTGCCATGACGGCGCGGGGAGCACAGTCGGGATTTTCAGGAGTTTCAGGGCCTCCGCCAGGTCGAGTCATTTAGAGATTACCGTAACATAAACCGGTGTTTATGTCTATTATTCGCTGTGCTGAGCGTAGTAGGCTAGGGCAGCTTCGGCAGCTTTTTGCTGGGCATGCTGCTTGCTCGGGCCATTGCCCTGGCCGCGCAGTTTATCGCCGACATAGACACCGACGGTGAAGGTCTTGTCGTGGTCCGGGCCGTCTTCATTCATGACTTTGTAGACCGGAGTGGCCGTTTCCTGGCTCTGGGCTAGCTCTTGCAGGTGGGATTTAGGATCCATCCAGGAGCCGCTTGATAGGATTTCCTCAAAGGTGCTGAGGATGGCTTCGGTAATAAAGTGCTTGGCGGCATCATAGCCCTGGTCGAGATAGAGCGCGCCGACTACCGCTTCAAAGCTGTTGGCCAAGATCTGGGCCCGGGCGCGATCAGTGCCGCGCTTTTCGCCGCGGCTCAGGCGCAGCAGCGGCTCAAAGCCGAATTTGGTAGCGGCGGCGCCAATACTCTCAGTACGCACCAGCGAGCTCCGCCAGTTGGTTAGGACGCCCTCGGGATCGCTGTAATTGCCGTACAAATACTCGGTAACCACCAGCTCAAGGACGGCATCGCCCAAGAACTCTAGTCGCTCGTTGTGAGTGTGGACAGTTTTTTTGTGCTCATTGAGGTAGGAGCGGTGAGTAAAGGCTGTAATTAACAGATCAATATCGTTAAACGTGACATGCAAGGTGTTGCTGGCGAAAGCTTGGTAGGCGGCAGTATCCATAATGCTTAACTTGTTAAGTGTACTACAGTTTCCCTTCTCGAATGCGTTTCATGCCCAGCAGAATAAGTTTGCCGATGTCGTCGTAGGCAATTTTATCGACGGCCTCAGCTGCTGGCAGCCACTTAATATCATTCAGCCAGTCCTCAGGGTGCAATTTGTCGCTATTGCCGAGGCCTTCTACCAGATAGATATGCATGGTCATCAGCACCAGGGTGTGGTTGCGCCGATAGCGGAAATTAACTTTGCCCAGCCAGCTGTAGACCTTCATCTCCTGCAGGCCGGTCTCCTCGCGTATTTCACGCTCGGCAGTCTGCTTGGGCTCTTCGCCGGGCTCGACATGGCCCTTTGGTATTGTCCAGCGATTTTTGGCGTCCAGCATTAGCAGGATCTCGACTCCATTAGTTTTAGCGTTGTGCCGAAAGACGATACCGCCGGATGTCGTCTCGCGGACGACCTCGTCTATAATTGGCCGGCGTTTCAGTGACAGTTTGTCTCGAAAGCCTTTAATTGGTTTAGGCCGCTGCACGGATTAAGCCTTCTTCGATTCTTTTTTGGTTTTGGCCGGCTTTAGGGAAGTTTTAGATTTAGACTTGGTTTTGGGAGCGGATTTCTTGGCGGCCGGTTTTTTGACTGGTCCCGGCAAGTCATTTGCTGGTGAATCGCCATCGCGCTGGCGCAGCAAGGTGCCGAGCACGCCGTTGACGAATTTCGATGAATTGTCGCCGCCAAAAGCTTTGGCCAGTTCCACGGCTTCATTAATGACGACTTTGGGCGGCACGTCCGCTTCATTTTCGAGTTCATAGAGGCCGATGCGCAGGACAATGCGATCCATCCGAGCTATCTGGTCAATCGGCCACTCTGGCGCGACTGGCTGCAATTTGGCATCGAGATCAGCGGCTTGCTGGCTGACGCCGGCAACCAACTTTTTGATAAACTCAACATCGTCGAGCATCTCTTTGTAGCGCAAAACGTTGCGGTCCAGCACCGCGCCGACATCGAACTCCAAATCATTGGCTTCACTACGCATTTCCTGCTCGTAGAGCGTCTGGAGAGCGATGATGCGGCCGAGGTGACGGTTGGAAGCCATATTGTTAAGTTTCCTATTTAGGGTTTCAGAGTGCTATCTCAGATGAGCTTAGCGGATTCGCGCTTGGTAGTGCGGACTTTGACAGGTGATTTGGCGTTGACCTTGCGTGCCAGTTTCAACACCAGGTGGCTGCGCCGAGTGCCGGTCTTGCGCGGGCTGGTTCGCTTTTTTGGTTTACCCATGGGCCATATGTCCTTTTCATTACTTACAAAAACTTAGCTCTATATTAGCAAATCCGGCTATGTTTCTCAAGGACGACGCGCAGACAGCTCAGGTAATTGGTCAAACCACGCGTAGGTTGGCGAAACCCGACATGCGATGTCAAGATGCTGACATGGTTTGACCCCCGTAAGCTATACGCTAGATGACGAAGTTGACGAGTTTGCCGGGGACGTAGATGGTTTTATGGATGGCATGATCGGCCAGGTGGGCCGCGACTTTCTCGTCGGCTTTGGCGGCTGCCACCACAGTGTCGCTGGCGGTGTCGCTGGCGACCTGGATTTCGCCGCGCAGCTTGCCGTTAACTTGGATCACTATGGTTGCCGTGTCCTGGGCCAGGTACTGCTCGTCCCACTTGGGCCAGGTGTCAGTATGTATCGAGGTGCTATGCCCCAGCTGGTGCCACAGTTCTTCGCTCATATGCGGCGCGAAGGGAGCGATGCTGGCTGCCAGGCTCTCCAAAGCCTGCTGCCAGACGTCGTTTTTACCAAAACTGGCCGTCTTAAGCTTGTACAGCTGGTTGGTGCCAGCCATGGCGCTGGCGATCGCCGTGTTGTAGCGGCTATGCTCGATGTCCTGGGTGACTTTTTTGATCATCTGATGAACGGCACGGTTGATATCGCGGATCTGCGTATCATCCAGCTTGATGGGGCCGGTCGCCAGATATTCCTGCACCAGATTCCAGACCCGCTGCAGGAAGCGGTGCGTACCCGGAACGCCTTGCGGATCCCATTTAGTGGCGATCTCTAGAGGCGCAGCAAACATAAGGTATGTCCTGAGAGCGTCGGCGCCGTAGCCGCTATCAATAATTTCCAGCGGGTCGATACCGTTGCCTTTTGATTTAGAAAACATTGTGCCGTCGGCGGCAGTGACTTTGCCGTTAAATAGCATCTGCTTAAACGGCTCAGGATTGTTTACCAAGCCGATTTTATAAAAGAAACGGGCAATAAACCGAGCGTACAGCAGATGGGCCGTGGCATGGTCGGCGCCATTATAAAAATCAATTGGCGCCCATTTGTTGACAATAGTACTGTCAAAAATCTGCTGCTGGTTGTGCGGCGCAAAATAGCGGTACATGTACCAGCTGCTGCAGATATAGGTGTCCAGCGTGTCGGTTTCGCGCTCAGCTGGACCGCCGCACTTCGGACAATCCACACTCAGCCAATCTTTGGCCCGGGCCAGCGCGCTGCGTCCATCGCCGCTCGGCTGGAAATCGTCCAATTCCGGCAAGACCACCGGCAAATCCTCGTCAGGCACCAGCACCAGGCCGCACTTCGGACAATGAATAATCGGTATCGGCGCACCCCAGTACCGCTGGCGGCTGACGCTCCAATCGCGCATTTTATACTGCACAAGCGCCGCTCCTGCGCCAAGTTTTTCCAATTTTTCCTGAATCTTGGTTCGTCCAGTCTCAAAATCCAAGCCGTCAAATTCTTCTGAATTCGCCAGTTTATATTTCTTGCGGTCTTTTTTGAGTTCAGTTTGGTAGTTTATAAACTCCTGCTGCTGGGTTGTGTATACAATGGGCAGGTGAAATTTTTGAGCAAATTCATAATCACGCTCGTCTTCGCCCGGCACAGCCATTACGGCCCCTGTACCGTACCCCATTAAGACATAATCAGCTACCCAAACTGGAAGTTTCCGGCCATTAATCGGGTTTACGACAGAGAGTCCTTTCACTTCAACGCCAGTTTTTTGCCTGTCTACCTCGCGATCAACTTCAGACTTGCGAACCGCCGTATCAATATAATCCTGGATTTCGCTGTAGTTGGCGGCATTTTTGGCATATTTTTCGATTAATGGATGCTCGGGAGCAAATACCATGAAAGTAGCGCCATAGATAGTGTCGTGCGCGGTCGTAAAGACTTCTATGCTTGCGTCATCAGCACCTAAACCTGCGACCTTGAACGCAACTTGCATACCCTCGCTGCGGCCAATCCAATTTTTCTGAGCGAGCTTGACGCTGGGGGTCCAGTCCAGGTCATCGATAGCTTCCAAGAGTTCGTCTGCGTAGTCAGTGATTTTGAAAAACCACTGTTTGACTTCTTTTTTTTGTACCAGCGGGTCGTCCGGGCCGTCATGGCGCCAGCATTTGCCGTCAATCACCTGCTCGTTGGCCAGTACTGTCTGGCACTGCTCGCACCACCATTGCAGGCGAGCGTCCTGGTAGGCCAGACGATTTTTATACATTTGGGAGAAGATCCATTGTGTCCACTTGTAGTATTCAGGGAGGTGGGTTGAGATTTCCTTTTCCCAGTCGTTGCTCCAGCCCATGGCTTTGTATTGTTTGTGGTAGCTCGGGATGATCGTCGCCATACTTTCCTGCGGAGAAACACCGGCTTTGATAGCATAATTTTCGGCTGGCAAGCCAAAGGCGTCCCAGCCTATAGGATGGTAGCTCTCATAGCCCTGCTGCCGCTTGAAGCGAGCTTTGACGTCGCTGATAGTGTAGTTCATGGCATGGCCAATATGGATGCCGGCACCACTCGGGTAGTTAAACATGCTCATGGCTATGTATTTTGGCTTGCTGCTCTCCAGGTCGGCCGCGTAGATACCGGTCTCGTCCCAAATTTTTTGCCATTTTGGCTCTATATCCTTCGGGTTATAGCGCTGCACTTAAAAACTCCTATCAGGTTTGTCTTAACGTAATTAAATTATAGCGGAAATACCGTCAGCTGCCCATTTACCCCTTGTCGCGAGGCAGGGCATGATTGTGCTTATGTATATACTAAACTTTACCTATTGTCATAATTATTAATATGGTATATAAAGTAAGGTAAGCGTGGGGCAATTATTAACAGCGAGGGAGCTACTATGAAAAAGATTATACAATTACTAACAGCCGGGATTGTTTGCCTGGGTATTATGGGAGGCACTGCTGCCGCGGCAACGGCCGCCCCCTGTACTATTACTAATGGCAACGGCACGGGCTCAACCAATGTTTGCCAGTTCGACGTCAATAACCATCTCATCTTTACCTGTGTGAATGATATTTTAGTCGTTAATGGCACTACCCAGGCCGCTAACAGCGGTGCTGTGCAGACTGCCAGCAATACTGCTGTCGGTTCCGTATCCAGCGGCAACGCGATTAACGCCGGTGAGACGACGACCAATATTGATGCTGCCTGCATCCCGGCAGCTGCCGTGACTCCTACACCGGCGGTTGTGACTCCAGCTAGTACGCCGGCCGCCACACCAGCTGCTCCAGCAGCCGCACCTGTCGCCGTTGCAGCCCTGCCAAAAACGGGCACCAGCAATGTAGTCAGCCGAACAGCCATGGGCACAGCGATCATCGCCGGCCTTCTGGGCGCTTCACAACTAGGCATCCTGGCATACCGCCGCCTCGCTCTGAAATAGAGCCCCGCATATGGACAACGGACCCACCGCCTTGCAGCGAGTTCGTTTCGCTGGCAGCGTCAGTACGCTCTATGTACTGACGCTGCTTTTTGGCTGGTATGTCTTGCACCCCGTCCAGTATCTAGCACATACCGAGCCTATTTCGCTCACTCGTACCCAGCAAACCCCGCACTTGCCGGCTGCTGTCAAAGTCGTTATCTCAGGCAAACCGATTCGCATTGTCATTCCCGACTCTGGGATTGACCTGCCGGTTGATGAGGGCTATTACAACGACGCCGACCACTCCTGGACCCTCAGCGGCTATCATGCCCAGTTCGCTATGATGAGCACAGCGGCCAATGATTCCGGCGGCGATACCTTTATATACGGGCACAATAATAATAATGTCTTTGGCGCCCTCCGCCACAACACGCCGGCAGCGGGCGCTTCGGCGCTGCTCTACACCGACAATGGACACATTTTTGCCTATCGCTTTGACAATGCACGCAGCCTGACTCCTGATGATACTTCGGTCTTGCACTATAACGGGCCGCCGAAGCTTACTATCCAAACATGCACCGGCAGCATTGATGAATGGCGCACGCTGTTTACATTTAATTTTGAAAAGGTTATGCAATGATATTTCAAAGCCTGCTGTTATTTACAGTTATAATAGGCGGTATTTTGGCGGTCTTGACTGTCGGCGGCTCAAATATCTATGACCTCCGGCATATCAAGCTGCGCCGGCAGTTCAGCCGGCATCCGCACGCCCGGCACTACCGTCAGCGGCCGCTCATCAGCCTTATAATTCCGACGCGCAACGACGCCCTGCTGATCAAGCAGACCCTTGAAAGTATCGCAGGCAGCACATACCGCAAACTAGAAATAATCGTTGTCGACAGCAATTCCCAAGATACCACTGCCACTGTTGTCAGGCAGTTCATCGCTGATCATCCCAAGAGAATGATTCGACTCAGCGCCAAGCGCCGGCCAGTGCCGGCTATCCAAGCAGTCGCCGATGTCTATCGTGCCCACGCGGCTGGTGAACTAGTCATATGGCTGCAGCCGGGGCAGCTCCTCGACCGGGAAGCTCTTGCGAACGCTGTCAGGCATTTTAACAGCGAGCCTGATCTCGACGGACTGGTATGCAGCAGCCGGGTGGGCACCGCGCATACTACTGCCAGCTTGTTTCAGCACTTCGAACAGCTGCTCAGCCGGCGTTCTCAAAAATTCAGCAGTATTTCCAACACTGACTACGCCGCCGCGGCCACAGGCGTTTTATACAATCGGACTACCGCCAGTCAATTGCTGCCTGCTGCCTCTCGCAAATCCACTAAAAATGCCGGCCGCCAGCTATTCCCGCTGCGGCTTGGCAACCGCAGCACGCACATTTGTTATGGAAGCGATGCAGTGCTGTATAGCGCCCCCTTAGCCTCAAGTATCGATCTTTTTCGGCAGCGCTACAGGCTGCAGCTGCGGCGTTTTATGGCCGTCAAAACGTACCGCCCCGTTTTTTTTGCACGCGATGCCAGCTACACGCTATTTCTCACCTGGTTTCGTTTGCCGCTGGCCGTAGGTGTCGGCTTGGCCGCACTATGCATCCCAATCCTGCTAACGTACTTTATATATTTGGCGGTTAGCTTGCACCAGCCGGCACTCTACGTGCTGAGCTGGGCGCTGCTCACATTGTTTATGGTACTGGCGATTTGGGACGATGAACGGCTGAAATTGCGGCAAAAAGCCGCTTATACCTTGCTCTCCCCCATTGTCCAGCCGGCATTCTACGTGCTGTCGTTTGTGCAGCTATTTGTGATCCTGAGGGTTTTCCTTGGTACCAGAAAGCCAGTCTCTTAGCGCCTATTCCCACTCCGTGGTAGCTGGCGGCTTGTTGGTGAGATCTAAAAACACCTGGGAGATACCGGAGACCTCGGCTAGAATACGATTGCTTATGCCCGCTAGGAATGCGGCTGGCAAATCACGGCCCGGCAGCATGGCTTGGACGGTCATGAAGGTGCTGGTAGCAACCGGTCTGAGGACGATGGAGCGCTGCCCGGGTTTGCCAAAGGAAAGCGGCAATAGCACCACCGGAAACTGTTTAATCGTACCAAGCAAGCCGGCGGTCCGCATCTCTTCAAACACGATACGGTCAGCCTGGCGCAGCTGGGCGCGAACATCGCCAGTCAGCAAAGTCTTAGTCAACGAACGGCTGCTAAGCGGCTGCGGACCAAGGGCATAAATGACGCGGTTGACGATATTGCGAAAGTGCGCGGGCAGATCAGCGCCTAGCTTGGCTAGCCCCTCGGCACTTAGTGCGCCGTGTTCTATGGCTGCCACCGAAAGGTGTGAGCGCTCGTCGCCGCCGACACCGACACTGCGGATTGGCAGCAGATGAGCCGAGGTGCCTTTGGCGTGCTTATCAAGAAAGATCTGCATATCTGCTTCGGCAGCAGCCGGGCGCAAATCAGTATCTGATTCAGCCGCAGCGATGATCCGGATGGCCAAACCGGGACCCGGGAAAGGCTGGCGCTGTACCAGCTCCTCGGACAGCCCTAATTGCTGGCCCATTTCCCTGACTTCATCTTTGAACAGGTCATCGATCGGCTCGATCAGCAGACCGGCGGCTTTTAGCTCCTGAACTTCTTTGACCTGGTTGTGATGGGTTTTGATGGTCATAGTGTGGCTGTCACCCGTACTGTGGCCGCTTTCGATACGGTCAGCAGCATTGGTGCCCTGGAGCAGCATAGCCTCGTCCAGCTTCAGACCGGCGACTAATTTGTTTTGTACCTGCACAAAGGCTTTGCCAATGATTTTGCGCTTAGCTTCCGGGTCAGTGACGGCGATGAGCGGCCCGTTGTTAATGCCGTCAATCTCGGCGGCGGCATACTCAAAATCAGTCACGGCATCAACTTTCTGGACGGGTATGCCGGCTGTCTGCAAAGCTTCTATCACTTGGTCGTCCTCATCACGCATGAAGCCATTGTCTATATAAAAAGCGTGCAAGCGCCTAGCCGGAATAGCGCCGGCAGCCAGTGTCGCCGTCACGCTGGAATCAACCCCGCCGCTGACAAAAGCAATGACGTGCCGGCTGCCAGCCTGCTTGGCGATGTGCTTCTTTTTGGCAGCAATGAGTTCTTGCATCTGTTTGTGCCTAAATTTTTCATCAGGCTTGAGGCCAGCGATTAATTCTAAAAAGTTCTTAAATAACTGATAGCCCTCCGGGGTATCGTCAAAAACCTCAGGATGAAACTGGACCCCAATTTTATTGCCCTTGGCGATTGAAGAATAAGCCGTCGAGCCGTCGCTCAGTTTGTGGGAACCCAAGACCTGAAAGCCGCCAGGAATAGTTTTGACAAAATCGCCGTGTGTGAAAAGCCCGGTGAAGTCTTTTTTGATACCCGTAAAAAGCGGATGAGTGACGTCAACTTGGGTGGTCACTCGGCCATCTTCGCGGATAGCATTTTTGGCCACCTCGCCGCCCCGGGCAGCCACCATGGCTTGCATGCCAAAACAGATGCCCAGCAGCGGCAGCGGACTGTCCCAAATGTCAGCCACCGGCTGCGGGGCCGGACCCTGGGAAGTATTGGCGGGACTGCCGGAAATAATAATT
>CAZXIT010000003.1:0-33841 GCA_964640775.1 uncultured Candidatus Saccharibacteria bacterium | reverse complement strand
GGTTGCCGGCGGTTCAACGAGCTAGATCTCTCCCCGCACTCTCTATATTTAAATTGTTAATGTCTCCTATTGTATCACACTGGCGGTAGCGGCCGATTTTCGCTATAATCACCGCTTGAAGCTCCGGAAGTTGAGCTACAAAACGTTGGGGATTGGCCAAGTGGTAAGGCAGCGGATTCTGGTTCCGCGATCGGGGGTTCGAATCCCTCATCCCCAGCCAAACATAAGTTTTCTAAAGACTTCTTGGAAATCTTTTGTTATTTCCCTAGCTGCTCAGCTAATTCAATGATAATTCCCTCTGGTCCGCGGAAGTAGCACAGCTTATACATGTTTTTATAATTGTAAGTGTCGACAAAAACTTCGTAGCCCTTTTGTTTCATGGCGGCCACGATGTCTTCAATATTCTCTACGACAAAGGCGAGGTGCTGCATGCCGTGCGAGTAAATGAAATTCTCTTGCACCTCTGACTTGTCCGCCGGATGAAGAAATTTGGCCAGCTCCAAATTTATTTGCCCGTTCGGCGCCTGCAGGAAGACAATGTGTGACTTGGCGTTTTTGAACCCCGTTACTTTGTCCAGCAGTTCACTCTGCTCCTCGGCTTCACCCTGAACGGTAAAGCCAAAATCTAGGAAAAACTGCTTGGCTGCCGCTAAGTCATGTACCACTACACCGATATGATCAATACGTTGAATTTTCACCTCATAAGCTTAACAGTGAAGTTCTAACATTGTCTACGATACCCAGCTAGGCACTCACTAGCTTTGACACTAGAGCTGTTTGGCCTTTTGCCAATTTTGCTCAAACAGTTCAGTCATGTGCAAGGCTAATGGAACGTATTCAAAACGGACACCGAAGGCACTGCCCCGTTTGCCTGAGTCGAAAGAAGTTATATACACCACGCGCTTATCATAAATAAACATGCGCATCTCAAAGTTAGGCAAATATCTCACGCTAGCTCCAATTTCTTTCCACATATCAATCCACTGACCTTTTGTCTGTTCTTGCTGGTGCACAATTTTGCGTATAGAAACCCCCAGTTTTGCGGCTTTACGGTAGGCCATAAAGTTATCGTCGGGTATTCCGTGTCCTGAAACGATAAGATCTATCGACTCTCGACTGACACGAGCATCAGTGGCGGTTCTTGCGAGCAGGCTTTGCCGGTCTTTTATAAGGCTAATGGTTGGACTGGTGTCGATTTTTGCTTTGGGCATGCTTGTAAGGCCAAATTCACGTCTAAAGTTTTGCGCAGCAGCTACCATGTATAGACTGAGTGCAGTTTGTGCTGGGACGGCCTTAAAACGAACGGGGTAGCTGCTTATCTCTTCTATGAGACCAATATCCATTAATTTTTTTGCAACGCGATACACCGCGTTCGGTAATATGCCGAGTTTGTCGGCGATGTCCTGCGCAGTCAGTTCTTCGGCATCGCACAGCAACCGGTATACATCTGCCGCTTGTGGTGAAGCAGCTTTTATAACAGGTATCATGCGTACTATTTTAACATATTTTGGTTAAAACTAAATGGCAAAATTACAATGAAACAAATGAGTTTACCAGCAGGAATCGGTTTAATGGAAAATGGTTGGCAGGTTTTGGAGCCGGACACAGCCAGCGTAGCAGACATGGAGCAAGCGGTCTTACAGTTGGCTCGCCAAATTGGCACGGTAGTTGTAAACGGTGACTACCCAGAAGCTATGAAGCTTGCGCCACAACCAGGTGCCCAAAAATCTTACTATAAAACGTCGGGAGCACTGCCGCTTCATACCGATGAAGCTTGGTGGCCAGGCGTGCCGTCTCAGTACATTATTATGGGGTGTGAGCGACCAGCCGACGATGGAGGCGGCGTTAGTATCTTGGCTGATGCCAAAACCACATTTCTTGAAGGTTTATCCGAAGAGGAGCAAGAATTACTTGCCGGTACACCGCTCAAATTACAGGCTCCGCCACACCACACTGAAGAAACAGGCATGGTCCGTTTTGGTGCGGTACAGGGCATTCTGCGGCCAATTGTTGAGCTTGACACTAGTGGAACTCCGTCACTTATCAGGCTCAACCCTAATCCGGACTTCTACAAACTCAACAATGACCAGCCCAAAGCTATTGAGGTGGTCAGAAAATGGAATGCTGCCAGTTATGCTTACGCTACAAATATACTGCTAACGTCCGGGCAAATACTAGTTGTGAACAACCATCGGGTGGTTCACGCCAGGACAGCCTTTAGCGATCCGAAGCGTGTACAGTGGCGTGCCTATGCCAGGCTTAGTGAAAACCTATGAAGAACTATAAATACCTCGGACTACTGATTTGTTTGAGCGCTGTTATGGCTGTAATTGCCAATACAATCGCTGGCAAGATAACTCATATAGGCTTTTTGACTCTATCGGCAGGATCGCTATGTATCCCTGCGACGTATATTATCGGTGACACCCTGACTGAAGTGTATGGCTATAAACAGGCTAGACGAGCAACATGGATAGTCGTTGGAGCGAGCCTGCTGACAGCACTTTTCTATCAGTTAGCCATTTTGCTGCCAGCAGCGGCTGGAGCTGCTAATAATGATGCCTTTACTACAGTTCTCGGCATGGCACCACGTGTAGCCGCTGGAGCTTTGGCAGCTATTTTTGCAGGGCAATTTATAAACGACTATGTGCTTGCAAAGATGAAGCTGCTGACTAAAGGCAAGTATTTATGGAGCCGAACAATTGGCTCAACTATTGCCGGTCAAGCAATAGATAGCACACTGTTTTATATAATTGCTCTGTACGGTGTTATTCCCAATGGATTACTCATTAAGTCGATACTGTCAGCTTGGTTTGCCAAAGTCTTAATTGAAGCAGCTATCACTCCAATCACCTACTATGTGGTCAGGAAACTCAAAAAGGCCGAGGGCGTAGATTATTACGATACAGACACTAATTTCACGCCTTTTGCCTTTAACCAGTAGCTGTTTATGCCAGGTTTGCAGGGGCTACGCTAGTCTTTTTTTACCAGGCGGCTGGTCAGCTTTGCGGCCAGCGGCGCGATAACGAGCACGCAGGGGAAAGCAACTGCCAAGCTAATACCCCATCTTTGCAGCGTCGCCATAGTAAAAACTGCTGCAGCACCTCTGGCAACTAGGGTATTTATAGCTGTCACGAGTCCGGTCATTGGTAACACGAGTAAAAAGCTTTGTACGTATCGGCTATAACGTTTGTCAAGCATCCTATGATTAATAGTATCACGGAAATACTAGCGCCTGGCAGAGAGACTGACTCTAAATTTTGTCAATGATGCCTAAGAGCCATAAAGCTTTGATCAAAATCACAATAGCGGCGTGCTAATGATCATATTTTGAACTCCACCCTTCCTCCAAAATGTAAGAGATGAGGGGGACGCATGAGTCGGAGGCACAAGATCCTTATAGCATTGGCGGCCTTCAGCTTAGCAGTGACTAGCGGCCTTATGGTTTATGCGGATATCGCGGCCGCACGGCATTCTCGAGGTGATAATAGCTACAGTTTGCTGGCTCAGCCAAGCAGGCAAACTAGCTCTCGCCGCGAATTCGATATAGCCAAACTACAGTATATCCTCGAGGCCTATATCGAGCGCTTGCAGTTGGATTTTGGTATATATTTTGAATACTTGCCCACCGGCAAAAGCATAGGTGTTCACCAAGATAAAGTAGTTATAGCGGCGTCCCTGGCTAAGCTGCCTGTCGTTATGGAATTATATCGTCAAAAAGATCTAGGCCGCATCGACATAGACCAGCAGCTTCCAATACCCAGGACAGCGATCGATAATCGTTCTGGAGATTTATGGAAAAAGGGAGCCGGCTACAAGCTAACACTTGAAAAAGCAGCCGAACTAACACTGGCTGAATCAGATAATACCGCTCTCAAGATGCTGATATACTACCTGGAGCTGGCGCGCGGATCGACAGATATCACATCATACCTGACTCTGGCACATGGCGTTGCATACAAAGGCAAGGATTCGGTCACCTCTCCATGGTCTTACACCCAGCTTATCAAGTGCCTGTACAGCTCCTGCGACAACACTAAAGACAGTTCACAGAAAATCCTCAGCATGATGACTCGAAGCAAAATAAGCCTGTTGCGCAGCGGTGTTCCTGCCGGTGTTACGGTCGCGGATAAGTTTGGCATCTACTATCCTGGTGCGGCAAAAACCGGCCTGAATGATTGCGGAATCGTGTACAGCTCCGCCGGCAACTATGTGCTGTGTGTGATGGGCACAGGTACCGATAGCCAGGTACAGACAATCCATACCGCCATTTCAAGCTTGGTATACACATCCGTGACGCAAAACACACCTCAATAATGCAAGCAGCCAGGCTGCCCGCACACATGATAGGACAAGGATAGTCTAGCTTTGTGCCGCTGCGATATTGACCATCCAGAAGACGCCGAACTTATCGATGCACATGCCAAACATGTCTCCCCACGGCGCTTTGGTGAGCGGCTGCTGTACTGTGCCACCCTCGACGAGCTTGTTATAGTAATCAGTTAGCTCTTGTTCGTTGTCGCCGCTCAGCGAGACACTCATATTGGTGCCGGCGACATATTCTCGCATCCCAGTGGCCGAGTCAGAAGCCATAATTGTGATACCATTCTCAGCAATGAGTGAAGCGTGCATGATTTGGTCGGGTTTGACGCCATGGTCGGTCATGCCAGCTTCTCCAAAAGTCGATAAGTCTAACTTTCCGCCAAAAACTGTTTTATAAAATTCCATCGCTTCGCGGGCGCTGCCCTCAAAACTGATATACGGATTGAGCTTGGACTGCATGGTTCCTCCTGCATTACGTTTCACTAGGTATTATACGCTGGGAGCACAGTACAATTTTATCGCTATACAGTACGGGTCGGTGTAGAACGAGAAGAGGTATTAATTGTATGCTATGTATACAACTATTACACCTCTGGCTTATCCCAGCCGCAGATTATCGCGCCCTCGAGTGTCGCGACGTTATTACAATCTGTGCGGTGTATCTGCATCACTCCATAATGCAGCTCGGAGGGGCGGGCGAGCACCTCGTCAGCAAAGCGAATTTCACCGCTGCAGCAGCCGGCTACGCGGCAAATCGGTACGGCACCTCTGTTAGGCACCTCCACATGCTCAAGAACCTGCTGATCTGATAACGGCACACTCTTATTAATCCTATCTCTATCAATATCTAAAGCCAGACCGCTGCGCAGGCGAATCATGTTAGCAACTCGCCCGGGCTTGCCGCTTTTTTGACCCATGCCGATCACTTCCAGCAGTTTATCAAAGCTTGGCACACCGGCACTCTGGGCGAGTCTTGAGCGATCTTTTTCACTAAGTGCACTCAGCGGGTCATCTACGTTCATTTTTGGCAGCATGCTTAGGACAACTAACTGGCCCAGAGCACGCAGCTCATTAGCCTGCAAGCTGCGTTTATATTTTTCGACAGCCGTTCTGCCGGTGCGTGTCTTCATCAGCATACGATGCCGATCAAGACCAGATACATCAGTCGGGTAGCGATTATGGTAACGAAAACCGAGTACATCACCGTGGCTTACACCGTCTGAAAACTCAATTGGCCGGCCATTATTCGTAATCGTCCACGTCTTGAGTGCCCGCCTAGTGTGTACGGTATAGCTTGCATCAAGTGCCGTGGCATCCGCAGGCAGCAGGTACATGTTGCCGTCATCCTTAAAGAAAAGTATGTTATCACCAAGTATGCCATCGGTGCGGCCACCATGTACTTGCATGTACAGCGATGCCTCATCGCGCCAACGATACAGCTTAGGTACTTTCACAAAATTACGCCTGATTTTACCAGGCACAACTTTATGCATGGCATCATAGGCCTGGTGTGTCAGGGCACCGCCGGCTTTCGTTTGGTCTTGCATGGCCTGGGTACGAAGCTGCAGCTCAAAACTCTGGCCATTCGGCAGCGTGAACGTCTGATGCAAGCTTTGATAGCCATTCGGTTTTGGCTCAGCAATATAATCCATACGCCACTCAGGCGAGCTTTCGAAATATTCTTCCATCGCACCCAATATGTAGCGGCACTGGCCGATCGCCATCGCTTCATCACCGCCATCAATGATGACCCGAAAGCCCATCAGATCAAAAACTTGCGTGTCATCACGTTTATCAAGCTGCATTTTGCGCCAAGCACTGTACTTGCTCTTGCTTCGATGCTGCAGCACATAGCTAAATGGCTGTTTTATATCAAGACTTCCAATCAGCTCGGCAACCTCGGCCCGGGTATCTCTAAGCAGTCCTGTTTCGAGGTCGATTGCCTGGTAATCACGCTCCAGCTGAGCATACGCATCAGGCTCTAAAATGCGCAGCGCAGTGTCTTCGAGCCTATTTTTATGACTGTGCAAATCGGCAACCTCGGCAGCTGGTGCCCAGATCCAAAACACCTGCTGGGCCAGCATTTCAGTGCCTTCGGCGCCACTATCAAGCGTCGCTTCAACATGGCTTAAAAATGTATCGACTGTACCCTGATCACCGGCACTGTGCAGTCCCATCCGAATGTAATTCTCGAGTGTTTTATCGTGCGTAATTTTTTCCTTTTCGGCGTTGCCTGCGGGCAAAATTGCTTTAAGCCCGGCAAGACGGGCTAAGCGATCCACCGGTCTCAGTTCATGGGCTGGCGTTTGCCAATCAAGATTAAACGGCGGCGTCGGATCAAGCAGCAGCCTCGCCAGATCTTGGTAGACAGGCGAGTACTCAGCGGCAGGCGGCCCAAAACGTCCGGTATCGTGCGTCATCTATACAGTTTTAATATATTTTAATTTATTTTGCAAATCTAGGCTGACGTACGGAAGCCGGTGGTGGAGCAAAGACGGGCGTTAGAACTTCTGGAGACTCAGTTACATTGGTGGCTGCCGAAGGCCAAGGATATTGCCATTGGCATCTTTGATCTGCGCGATGAGCAAGCCGCCGCCAACGTCTTTGATGTCCTGATGCAGCGTGGCGCCAGCGTCCACCAAGGCTTGCAGTTCGCTTTTGATGTCGGCAGCATCTATATAAGCAATGACTGCTTGGCCGTTCGGATCCAGGCCAACTTCTAGATCACGCTGCTTATAGCCAACATAATATGGCGAATCCGCATAGGGCTCAACTCCTAAAAATTTAGCGTAGAAAGTTTTTGCTCCTTCTAAGTCCTTTACCGGGTATACGATAAGTGTAATGTTTCGTGCCATATTGAGAGTCCTCCTATCGAAATTATTACTAGCTGTCTATACTATACCCAATGGCAGCTACACACCACAGCCCGGCTGCAAGAAAAGAGTTTGCCGACAAACACATCAACCCGAAGCTCCGCCGCAGCTTGCGGCTGTATCTTGCCATATCAGCTGTCGTCTTAATTTTTGTCGTTGTGGGTGCTGTGAGATCTCATGCCAATGGGCTGATCGTGAGCTGCGGGCTGCTGGCTGGCATTGTTATTGGCATACTATTTAGTCGGATTTATAAAATATCCTGGGACAAAGACGCCGATCACGCGATCAACAAGACCGACCTCTACGGTGCGGCACTGCTCATCCTGTACATCGTCTTTGATCTGACGCGCGAACATCTTGTTACGCTGTTCATTCATGGCAATGCCGTTGGTGCCACAAGCCTGGCTTTATTAGCCGGGGCATTTTACGGCCGAGTCCTCGGCACGGGGCGCAGTATCATCAAGGTTTTTAGAGAAGAAAAGATCTTGCCTAAGCTACACTAGAAACATGCCGAATACTATGAGTACCGCACCTGCAGCAAGCAAGCGGAAATGGCCATTTCGCATTATGAGTATCGCTTTTCCCGCCGTTGACGAGCTGCAGTTCATTATGATGCTGGTTGTTGGCATTGTGCTTTGCCTGGTCAACGGCAAGTTCGGCCACATGGTATCAATGCAGCTCAAAGACGGACTAAGCTTTTCCTTGCTAGCCATAGTATTTATTATCCTGCTGGTCATAGCTACGAAGGAAAAATTACCTGACGAGCTCAAGGCTTGGGCCTGCCTGTTTTACTACGGGTTTTTTGCGCTGATTGCCCATAGTGCCCTCGACCATCAAAACTCCCAAATACACGACAGTACGCTATTCGCCAGTATAAATCTGTGGTTCGTATATATATTATTAGTACTGGCAATTGCGCGAGGCATAGTCGCGCTCCTAGTAGTCAATAGTGACAGGTTTAATAAATTTACAGCTCAAAGTTTTAGCAATTCGCAGTACACCTTATTTGGCTTTAGTGCAGGGATATTGATAAGCATTGTATCGACTATTATTATCGGGTCTTTTTATCATAATCCTGCTCAGGCAGCGCTGCTGAGCCTGACTTTTGCCAATGCCGGCTTTGCCTTGATGAAGTCCCTGACTACCCGACGATTAACCTTTTAGTTTCGTCTCGATATTCAGCCGAATTATAGACCGTTATGCACAAAGTACAGGGCGTAGAAGCTGATCCATGCCAAACAGAGTATCGCTAGTCGCTGGCGATAGTTTAGCAGTCTGCCAAGCAAGCGGCTCAAGCAGCTGGTGATGCTGGCGACTAGTACAAAGCGCCAGAGCCGTGCCAGTATAGAAAAAACGATGAACGACAACAGGCCTATAGAGCTGGCGGGTGCTAATACGGCATAGAGCTTATACGGGGTCAGCCGCAAGGGCGCCTCGAGGATGGCCGTCGTACCATGCTGCTGCAGATCGCCGCGCGTGGTGCTAACCATAGCGCTGGATACCGCCGGTACAGCTTGGACAGCTTGGAGTGCCTGGCTGCTGTGGGCTGCCCAGACGTACATCAGTGTGCCGCCAATTACCGCGCCGGCGATGGAAAATACACATGCCCTCAGCGCCGCTTTAAAACTCGAGAGTGCCCGGTAGGATATCAGCACATCGGGCACAATAAAGAAAAATGTCGCCTCCAGCAGCCCCCAGCTGAAGGCTGCAGCATCATGAGCCTTTGATGATAGGCGTGCTGGCTTTTTGGTATGTTTCATTGGTTTCTCAAGTATAGCTCACCGCTGGCCGCATAGCATATACTGTACGTATGACTGAACTGACCGTTACTGAGCTTATCGACAGCGCGGTCAAAAAATACGCAAAGCAGATTTTCGCGGTCGAGCGCAAACGCTTTCGGCGCCAGACCTGGACATATGCGAAACTCAGCCGGGAGGCTAACCTGATCGCCGGTTTGCTGCAGGCAAAAGGCCTGCAGCCGCATGATGCCGTTGGTATCTGTGCGCCAAACGGGCCTTGGTGGCTGGCCGTCTATATCGCCTGTGCCCGGTCGGGCATCATTATTGTACCTATAGATGTTAATTCTCCGCAGGCCTTCATCGACACAGTGGCCCATAAAACCAGATTAAAGATACTGTTTAAGACTGTCTACAAACCCCTGTCCAGCACTGGTTTTGCCATGATTGAAATCGAGCAGCTTGGTGAAGTGCTGGCTCAGCAGACTCCCCGGCACCACTATGAGCCGCAGGAGCCGGAAGACACCCTGGAAATAGTCTTTACATCGGGCAGTACCGGTGACCCCAAGGGTGTCGTACTCAGCCATAGGAATGTCGCCAGCAATGTCATGGCCCTCAAAGAGGCCTGGCAGATTGGCAGCGGCTATCGGCTGCTGTCGATGATTCCGCTGAGCCATATGTTTGAGCAAACGGTTGGTTTTTTGGCGCCATTTGTATCGGGATCAAGCGTCGTCTACGTGGCCTCGGTCCGGCCCTATCAAATCGTCAAAGCGCTCCAGGCCGAGACCATCAATGTCATCGTTACCGTCCCAGCTTTTTTGTCCCTGCTCCATCGCCGGATTATGGAAAAGGCTGCTGCCAGCCACTATCAAAAAATATTGGAGGGCCAGCTGCGCCTGGTGCGCTGCCTGCCCCGGCCTGTCCGGCGCTATATGTTTCAAGGCCTGTACTGGCAGCTTGGCCAATCTCTCAAATTAGTGGCCGTCGGCGGCGCGGCACTGCCGGCAAATCTCGAGATGTTCTGGAATACGCTTGGCATCCGGGTGATGCAAGGCTATGGCCTGACTGAAACTTCGCCGATCGCCACCTACAATGGCCTAAGGGCCCATAAACCAGGCTCAGTCGGCCGCTGCCTGCCAGGCCAAGCCTTGCAGCTAGCGGCTGACGGAGAGATTTTGCTGGGTGGGGCCAATGTCTTTGCAGGCTACTTCCATAGCAGCCGGGAAACTGCTGCCGTCCTGCATGACGGCTGGTTTCACACCGGCGACATAGGCCGAATTGATGACGATGGATTCTTATTTATTACCGGCCGCAAAAAAAATATGCTGCTGAGCGAATCGGGACTCAATATCTATCCCGAAGATATCGAGACCCAGCTGGCGGGCTTCCCGGCGATCCGGGATTCAGTGGTCATATTTTCACAGCTGGCCGGCAAAGACGTACTGACTGCTGTCGTGCTCAGTGACGAGCCAGAAGAGGCGGTGCGCGCTGCCATCAAGCAGGCCAATGCCAAGCTGGTGTCGCACCAGGCTATCCAGCATATTGTGCTGTGGCCGGATGCCGATTTTCCGCGCACGCCAACCCGCAAAGTCAAACGGCAGGCTATCGTCGACCAGCTGCACACCGCCGCCGGCACCGCTGCCGATATGCCGGCTGCCGGGACAGGAGACGTTACTCCCCTCCAATTGTTAGTCGCCAATCTGGCGGCTGTCGCACCTGGCAAGATTACTGGTCAAACAAATTTAGTGAACGACCTAGGTCTCGACTCGCTCAAGCGGCTGGAGCTGGTATCAAAAATCGAAGAAGAAATTGGCGCCTTTATCGATGAAGGCAGCATTTCGGCCGCTACGACTTTTGCCGACCTGGCCGTAATGGCCCAAGCCGCCGAGCGCAGCCCGAAGCCGCAACTATTTAATTTGTCGTTGTTTGAGTCATGGTGGTTTTCGCAGGTGCGCATCGTCTTGCAGCTGCCGCTGCTTGGTATTGCCGCGCTATTCCAGCGATTGCAGGTTAAAGCTTTCGCACCGCCGACTGAGCCCGTGATCTACATCGCCAACCACACCAGCCACCTGGATAGCCTGACCATGCTTAGGATGCTGCCCCTGCGCCGGCGGCGGGTCGTCATTGCCGCGGCCAAAGATTACTTCTTTAAAAATCGTTTGCAGGCTGCGCTGCTGCGGCTGCTGATACCGATCTTTCCTCTTGACCGCGAAGGCAGCATTCAGCAAAGTCTCGAGCAGATTGGCGGCTACCTGGACCGCGGCTATTCGGTGGTGCTATTCCCCGAAGGCAGCCGGTCGCTTGATGGTACGCAGCAGGCCTTTAAGCAAGGTATCGGCGTCATTGCCCAGGAGCTCGAAGTGCCGATCCTGCCGCTGCGCTTTGATGGCAACTACGAGATCCTGCCCAAAGGCCGCCGCTGGCCGCGTCGCGGCACCACTAAGGTCCGCGCTGGCCAGCCGCTCGTTTTTGGCAAAGACAATCGCTACGACCGAACTACCGCAAAACTCGAACAGGCCGTGCGCGACCTATGAATATTGCGGTTGGCACCGACGTAGTATTTATACCGCGCGTCCAAGCCTTGGTCGACAGCGGCAGCCTGCAAAAAATACTGCAGCCCCGCGAGATAAAACGATCCTCGCACGAACATATTGCCGGCCGGATCGCTCTCAAAGAGGCAGCCGTCAAAGCCTTGGGACTGACAGCCGATAATTGGCTCGATATCGTTATCATCCAAGAAGCTGACCAGCCCAGTATTACACTCATTGACCAGCCGGATAACCTACTCAGCCTCAGCTGCAGCGTCAGCCATGACGGCGATTACGCCTTTGCCACGGTTATTGCCTTATATGGCGACACGTAAAAAGTAATACAGGATGACAACGACGCGGGCCATGCTGTCCAGGCGGTCAATCACGCCGCCATGGCCCGGTATCAGCGTACCGCTGTCTTTGACACCAAAGTAGCGCTTAAACAGCGAGTGCGTCAGCCCGCCGACAAACGAAAAAATACCAATAATAACAGCTGTTAGTGCCCACAGCCAGACCGACATATACTGGTGCAGGCCAAAATACAGCAGCCAAATCGCCAGGCCGGCCCCTATGATATAGCCGAGTGCACCGACATAGGTTTTATTGGGGCTCAACTGTCTGGCTACTTTGTAATTATCGAGCAGCCGCAGTTTGTGAAACCATTTGCCGAGCACATAGCCGCCAATATCGGCGCAGGCCACCGCGAATACCACGAGGAACAGCAGGATTCGGCTCTGGTCCAATGAATTATTAAATTCGCTCAGCAGCACGATATGGCTCAGGCTAAAGCTCAGCCAGATACTGCCGTACATGGCAAACGCAAATGACGAAAAGGATTTCTGGGGATCATTGAGCCGAATAGCTAGCGGCGTCAGGACAATGAAATAGACCAGCGGCAGCGAGTAAAAGTAATCGGTGAAGTAGCTGGCTGTCAGCACGCTCCACACCGACAGACCGACCATGGCCAGACGAAAGCTGGTGGGCAGCTTGGCTATTTTGGCAAACTCCAGGACCGCGCCGACCATAAACAGGCCGGCAATCAGCAGGCCAGGTATCCGCCCGCTGAAAACGCCGACTAAGTAGACAGGAGTCAGCAGCAGCCAGCCGACATACCGCTGCACTAGATTGGACTGCTTGAAATGCTCCCAGGATGTCCGGCGATAGATACACAGTATCAGCAGACCGGCAATGCCATACACTAGCAGCAAACGCACGAGCAGCTGGCCAAACAGCGGCGTCATGAACGGGTTTACAAAGTCAGGACTGGCGTGCATGAGGCCGCTGCAGTTCACGTTTGGTAATCATAAACCGCTGGACAAAAGTAATCAGCGTGCCGATAACAATAAACCACAGGAAGCCATTCCAAATCTGCAGCTCCTGCGTGATGACGATCAGCACCGCCGCCACACTGATCAAAATCATCCGGTCGGCTTTGCCGATTAAGCCGCCGTATTGGCGGGAACCGCCGGCCGATTTACTGAGAATACCGAGGTAGCTATTGAGCAGCACAATGATGAGGGCCATGAAGCCCAGCGTATTGTTAGTCGACGGCAAGTAAATCACGCTGAAAAAAATAATGCTGTCAGAAATACGATCAATCAGTTCATTCAGGACTTCTCCGAGGGCTGAAGCCACGCCAAGCTCCCGGGAGACTAAGCCGTCCAGCGCGTTGCAAGCCGTCCGAAAGGTCGTGGCAAACGGCACTGCCAGCAAAAACCAGTAGCTCTGCTGGGAAAGCAAAATTGCTCCAGCCGTGATGATCGAGGCTGCCAGTCCGAGGACATTAATCATCGTGGGATGGATGCGGTGGCGGACAAAAAAATCTTTGACTGGTCGGAGTGACTGCTGGAAGCGGGGTTTAACAGCGTAGATGCCCATGATAGCAATCATTGTACTGTTAAACGCGCCGTAAAGCCATTACCTGCTACTATGAGAATCTATGAAGCTGCAAAAATTCCGCTGGTCAAAGGTCTACGAGTCATCCGAGGAAGAGCTGCTTATTTTTTTGCAGTCACGTCAGATTACTGCAGAGAGATGGGCCGCGGACGCCTTCCAAGCAATTGAACAGCGCCAATTTGGTCAAGACCGTACGCTGTGGTGTGCCGAAGGGTCGCTAAAACTCAGCACCGGCGGTGCCATAACTTCAGTGCAGCCTGGTGATGCAGTACGCATCCCGGCCAATACCTCCTGTGATTTGACTGCCGGCATGTCGGGCTGCGTCTGTTACGACAGCCTATAGCAGACAAGCCGAGAACCACTCTTTAGACAAGCTAAAAGCCCATTACCTCTTTCATCTGGCCCAGAATCGCTGTTGCGTTGCGCTCCGCTTTGTCGGCGCCATATCGCAGCGCGCCGGTAACGTCATTGTCGCTAATTTTAGCTCGAGCCTGCTGGAAGTCGTCGAGCGTCGCTGCGGTGATCTCGCTCCACACAGCTTTGAACTCTTTCATGACCGCCGTGCCGCCAATATGCGCTGCTTTGAGCTCCTTGAGGCGCTGCCTTTGTTCATCTGTACGGGCTGTCGATTTGGCAACGAGAAAATGGCTCTCAATGGTATCATTCATCTCCCCGGCACCAGCAGTCGTGGCTCGTTTAATTTTTTGGGCAGCAAGTTCCGGATCATCGGTCAATATAATCGCCTGGCCGGGATTGGTTTTACTCATCTTGCCTTTGCCGTCAAGTGCAAGTATGCGAAGCGACTGAATCCCCAGTATGCGCGGAGTAACTAGTACCTTGGTGTCAAACGTACTATTAAATCGTCGGGCCATAGTCCGAGCCAGCTCGAGATGCGGCTCCTGGTCCTCGCCGACAGCTACCAGCGAGGATCGCTGCGCGAAGATATCAGCGGCCATCAAAACCGGGTAGCCAAGCAAAGCGTAATTCGCTTTGGCAGCATCATCGTCATCGACATCGCCTTTCCTGACCGCAGCCTGCATTTTTTCTTTCAGGTTTGGAGTCCTGGCAAGTTCACTGACGCTAATATGCGGCGCTAGCCGATTTGCGATCTGTACAGTCTGAGCTTCAATATCACTCTGGAGATACAGGGTCGCCACCTGAGGATCGATGCCCAAAGCCATGCAGTCTCTCACCACGGCGTGGCGATAGGGTGCTATATCCCGAGGGTCGCCGTCAGTTAAGCCGTGCATGTCCGCAACAAATACGTACAGGTCTATCCTGGGGTCGTTCTGCAAATCCACCGATGGTTTTACGGCACCGAGATAATTGCCGATCGTCAGATCGCTGGTTGGCCGAAAGCCGGTGATAACTCTATCTGGTGATCCTATCATATCTGCTCCATTCCTTTAAAATTTACATGCTCTCCGGTATAAGCTGCTGCCCGGGCGCTGGCCGTCCCTCGTCGTGCAGACGCTGCTGTGCGGCTCGACTGGCCTTCATAATACCGCTAAACAGGCCCCTCATTTCCTCATCCGGGACGATACCGCCCTGGTTTGCGGCTGATACTTTATCTAAGACCTCTCCTTCGCGCGAGCCAACATATATTGGCAGGCCATTGTCGGCCTTGATCCGGCCAATTTGCAAGGCAGCAGCAGTCCGCCTGTTGATCAGGACGACAATTTCTGCGTCGGTCGCATCGATAATGTCTCGCTGGGCGGCAAGTTCGGCCTCGTATGGGGATCTACCTGTATCAGACATCATTACTCCGGATAAGTAATGACAACTTTATCACCTATTCTTACAATAAAGCAAGTCCGTTATGCGCTCCGGCAGGCTGCTGCTTGGTATCCGGCTAGTTTTTTGCTGCTCTCGGCTTATAGGTGTACGTCTGCTTGGGAAGCCGTTTGAACTCAAAACGAGCCCCGCAGTCAGGATCAGGGCAAGCGATGCGGGCCTCGCTGTACATCCAGTCAGCTGTTTGCTCAGCGCGCTGTTTGGCCGCAATAAATGGCATTAAAACAGCTAGTGCGTAGTGGGAAAACCGCTCTGTGCCAGGTAAAAAGGATATGTTTTCAGCCCGGACAAGCAATCCATCACCAGCCCTATGCGAACAATTGAATGTCGCGGGATCGCCAACAGTCGTGATCTCCAGATCAAACAGTTCGTAATCCATGATGGTTCTCCATTTCTTGAACAATTGTGTCTCCAATGTATTGTATGGCGTCCGGACGATTGCCCAAACCATGCGGCGTGCCAAATTCGAAGCAGTCCACGACGCCGTCCATTTTTTTAAGCAGCGCAATGGCGTCGTCTGGAGTGCCGGCAACCGCAAATTTATCTAGCATGGAGTCAGAAATTGAGCTGCTGGCAAGCGCATCTCCGGCATCAAAACGGGCCGTGAACTGAGCGAGTGATTCGGTGTCATCCGGATCAAGTGTCATATCAAAATAGCCCACAACTCTCAGATATTTTGCCACCTCGTACCGTGCCAAAGCTCTGGCAGCCCGTCTGTCAGAATCAATCACGCTAACCGCGCCTAAGACAACCGCCACGTCAGGATTGGCAATTCTTTCCCTGGCACTGGCGGCTAGTGCCGGATTTGTTGTGCCACCCAGCTTGACGCCGTCGACAGCCAATTGCCCGGCCATAGCCAGCAGCTTTGGACCAAAGCCCCCCAAAAATATGGGCACTTCCAGCCCGCGCTCCTCAAATGTTTGGCGAGCGGTAGCGACTGATTGGCGCAGCTGATCCAAAGTGGCAGGCTTTTCGCCAATCTGATCCAAAAATGCACCTCGCACCAAACCCAGTGATGACTGGCCGGGCAGCTGCTCTTCCAGCGCTGCAGCATGCACGCCAATGACCGCCGGGTGCTGCAAGCCTGCGGGAATACCCATGGGTCCGATGCGTTTGATTGAAGAGCCCTGCAGCAAATCCGCACTTGCGTGAAGCACCGCGTAGGGTGGCAAGTCGCCTAAGTCACCGTACACCGAAAAGCTATCAAACTCGTGCTGGGCAGCTGCTTGGGCCGAAGCTCTGGTCTCAGCGATGCTGAGCCCTGGCAGGCCGATTCCAATTTTAGTCATTGCTGGCTTCCCCGCTGAATCGCAATTACTTTGCTTTCCAGGTAGCCTGGGACGTTTACGGTCCCGGCACTGCCTTCTTCTTTTCCGGAAAACACTTCAGGCAGAAGCTTTTTGACACTCCCCCTGTGGAGGCGCCTAAAGCCATTCAGCTGTCTGACCATCCCCAGCCTAGTGTCTTCAGGCAAATACATCTGCGGGTGTTCTTCTGCCAGCAAACTCTCCAGCAAAGCAGCATGATTATTTTGATCCGGATACAGGCCATCGTTAAGATTCGCCGCAATTTGATCGCGTTCTGCCGATTGCAGGTTGCTTCCGCCATGCACCAGCAAATCAATTATAGGAATTGATTCTGAATACAGGCCACTGGCGCCCGGGTAGCCATTCAGGCCCGCAAAATATGGACGGAAAGCCGAAAACGTTTTGGCATCCAAACTCGTATGCAGGGCTATCAAGCCTTGGACCGCAAAGGCCAATTCTTCGACGGGGGTATATTCAGTGCCGGCAAAGCCGGCTTCTCTGGCGCCAGGCCCGAACGCTTCCCTGCCCTCGGTATGTCCATCGGGGTTGGCGTCCAAGTAGACAAGTTTTTCAATCGCGCCGTAGAGATGGCCTTCTATGATGCGGTGGGCTTGATAAAAGTTTGCTTCATCGCCGGCAGCCACTGGATCGGCCGCCATGACTCTCACCTGGCCAAATACCGGGTTGATAAATACCAAGTCCTCATATGTCATCGTTGGCGGCCTGTCTACTTCTTGGGCAGCAGCATGCAGCAGCCCGTTCGATTCCTCAAAACGATCGTCGCCGTCCACAAATAACCCTGTGGCCTGCATGGCCAGGACAGCCTTGCGATTGAGCGGATCAAGCGGCGCAGTGTCGATATCATATACGTGGATTGTGTCGAAACGATCAGCCATCATAGGCTCCTTGTATCATTATGCTTTGTCTTCAGCGCTTTAAACCTGCCCTCAGCCAGTTCCTTGGAGCCCCGTGTTACCGTTGCGATACCTACGCCGAGATCGGCAGCTATTTGCTGCTGGGGCTGCCCGGCAATCAGCCGCTTGATTATCTCAATCCGCTGGGCGAGTTCGCGGCGTTCTTTAGGTGTCGTGACACCAATAAGCAGATCTTCGAGCAGCATTTTGTCCCGAATAGCAGTGCTGTAGGTCAGCGCAATAAAATCATCAAAACTCGACATAAGCACCATACTAGCATACTAGTATGGTGGGGTCAAGCGTTTTACCCGCTGTTCTTTATAAGTAAAATTGACAAATTAGCTAATTTTTGTCATAATCTATCATTATGCGTATTACCAGAGGTGCGGGAGATCTGGCCCCCGTAGACTTCGACAGCCCGTTTGATTCGATTCAAGAACTCGAGGTGGCAGCATCTCTGGCATTTATCGGCTTCGTCAGAGAGATAGGCTCGGTTGCTGGATCGACAGCCACCGAAACCGAACATGATTTGCCGGAAAGTTACAGCGTCAGGATTTCTCCGGCCGCCAAGCTGGCTCCTGATTTAGTGCGCAGCGAATGGGGAGAGCTGGACAGCTGTATTGTCGAGGGAGTCGATAATGACTATGACGTCACTACGACAGTCTTTAACCTTGACAAGGGCCGCGGCATAAAGCGCGAGCAGGAACGTTTTCCCGAAGACCAGCCGCCAGGGCCGCGCTATTACCCCGTCGAGGAAAAGGCGTTCTTGCGACGCATTGGCGGCCGGCTGCTGCAAGAAATATTCCAGCCCGGCAAACGCCCGGAGTTATCAGCTCTCGCCAGCGAAAAAAAAGACAGCCTGATACGGCCTGAGAATGTACCTCTCATGCTCCGCAAACCAGGCGGGCCTCAAATTGAGACCGCCACCGCGGTACTCGGCCGCCTGGATGTCGGCCATGTCTCAAGCCTGCTGGATATATACCAGGATGTCGCCTACCCCTTTGGCGGCGGCCAGCAAGACTGGGGGCCGGCGGCTGGTGCTGCTAATCGGGTTGCCGAGCTTCATCGTATACTGCGGGCGGGAGCCATACTTAACCACGTAGAGCTGCGGTCGGGTACCGTATATTACCCGCCTGCCAGGCAGCTGTTTATGCTAGCCAACTACCACTCCAGCTGGAAATTAGACGATACTATGTCGACATACTTAGATCCTAACACCGACCCAATTTATATAGGCGGTATGCGCTTTGCGTTCCCCAGCGATATTGAGATGATGACTGCCTATGCGCAGCGGTCAATCGCCCTGTTTGACACTGAGGGAATTCGGGCGGCAAAGAGCTAGGAGTTATTTATACCGGCGATGCGGGTGGAGTGGGAGGTGAAGGTGGTATTTGCTCAGGCACTTCAGTTGTTTCCTCTGCCGGCGTCTCCAAGACAACGTCTTCCTGCTGGTCAGCGGGCTTGAGGATACTGTCCACCAGTATGTCGAGCTGGTCGTTTGATAAGTTGGCTTTGACGGCGTAGCCTTCGATTCCCTGCTCGCGCAGTCCGGCCGGGGCATCAGCTTCATTGAGGTTGGAGATAATCAGGACTTTGATGCTTTTGCCCCACTCGCTGTGGCGCATCGTCTCCAGGATTTGGTCGCCGGCGACTTTAGGTACCATCAGGTCAAGCAGTACCAGGTCAGGCAGGACTTTTTCTATCAGGGCGAGGGCGGACAGGCCGTCATAAGCAACATAACAGGTGTAGCCGAGCGCCTCCAGCCTGATCTTGTAAATATCAGCCAGACTGGCGTTGTCTTCGACGATGACGACTTTTGAGTTTGCACCGAATTGATCCATACTGCCCTGATTTTACCCCATCATGCCGAGTAATACTACAATGCGGATAAAATTCTATATCATAATAGTATGCAGCTGCCTCATTTCAATCCCAAGACCCTGCGGCACCGGCTGCCAGCGCGGCGCGATGCAGCAATGCTCGTACTGGGCGGCTTGATTGCGCTTGCCGGCCTTGGACTTTATATGATTATCAGCCGTCCGGTGCCGCTCAAACCGCAATCAACGGCCATTGCTATCAGCTGGCTGCCTTCGTCAGTCAAACACTGGCAAGCTCCAATGAGTGAAATGTCCAAAAAATACGGCATTGATCCGGATCTGCTAGCCATCATCATGACCCTTGAATCAGGCGGCTATGCCAAAGCCGAGAGCAATGCCGACGCTCACGGCCTGATGCAAGTCACTACGCTGACCGCCAAGGATATTGCCGCAAAATTTTTAAAACAGCCCCGGGGCTCATACAATTTGTCTGACCCGCGCACAAACATCGAATTTGGTGCGGCTTACCTGGCTTATCTGCGCGACCAGTTCGGCACTGCCGCCCAAGGCCCATCCTGGGACAGTACAGTTGAACTGATAGCCGCCGGCTACAATGGCGGACCGGGGGCAGCCAACAGCCTTGAGCAGGGCAAAGGCTTGCATGACACCCAAACGGTCATCTATTCCCGCGACGCTTTCAACATGTGGCGCGAACGCCGGGCTCGTAGCAGTCCGACCTACGATCGATGGCTGGAGCGCGGCGGCTACAGGCTAGTCGATAAAGCTGCATCTGCCAAGCAATAGCTATTTTCCAGCGTAGGCCGCCCTCTCTATATATCGTCTGCGTATAGCTTATAATTAGTTGACAAATATGGTATAATATGAGTATGAGTGAGATTCCGCTTAGGCAGGTAGATTTTGTCCCCTCTCCCACCGGTTATGAAGTGGAGACAGGCGAGCCAACGGCTCTGCGCGGCCTGCAAGCATCGCCAGTTGAGTACCACGAGCTGGCCAGCCGCATGGATGAGGCCAACACCAGCTACTCGATGGTGCGCGGGCCCTCCGGCAAACGGTACGAACGCATAATATTCAACGCCCACAAACTGGCCGAGGCCCAGGTATACAAGTCCGCGACCAGCTTTTCCAGCGGCTATAAAAACCCGGCCAATGTACTGGAAACAGCCCTTCAAGCCACCATGAATCCTGACGCCGCTTATATCTATCTCGGTGCACTTGGCAACCGGCCAAGCCGCCATATGAAGCTGCGTGAACTTGGCTACATAGCCCTCCGGGGACGCTACACCAAAGGCAGCGGCACCGATGCCGATCCGTACCGGCCGCTGCCGACAGTTGCCGATTGGGCCGTCGCAGCCCAGAGCGGCCTGCCGAAGCCAGAGCGGACCTACTTTATCGCCGATGCCGAAGGCGGCCGGGCGGCCCTAGGCTTGATGAGTGCCTTTGCGGCCAACAGTGTGCACGGCGTACTGCTCAATGGTGTTGACGGCATCTCGCATACCCGCAATTATGCAGGGGTAAAACTATTAGAAGATGCCAAAAGCCGGATCTATCGCCGCCGAAAAGCTCCAGAACAGCCAGGCGAACTGACACCGGTCAATATCAAAGACCTCAAACGCCGAATGCCAAATGTCTACAGGCGCTTCGGCCGTATCGCCCATAACGCGCCGCTGCCGCTGGTCTTTGTGCGCGATGTTTTTGACAAGCTGCTGGTCACGGCGGGCTTTATGCGCAATGACCGATTGCAGCGTCTTGGCCGGCATGCGGTGTTTCATGATATGCGGGCTGCCCTGATGCAGCAAGATGCCACGGCTACTCTGATATTTAACAGCGACAGTGCGATTCATGAGGAGGAGCCGTGTATTGAGTTTGGCAAAACAGTGATGAATAGCTTGCCTGAGGACATGCGCACCGCCACGCGCCGGGTGCGCTTGCTGCTGGGCCAGGGTACCTTAGACCACAATACTGACAGACCCCACGATTACGCGCGTATTATCGGGCAGACATTTCCAGATATTATGCGCCAGATGACCGCTCGGGCCGGCGGCCTGGCAACGCACTCCGCAGTTTTTGGCCTGGCACCGCTGCAGCGCAGCGCTGCCTGAGAGGCTATACGCTCGCGCCAATAACATGGCCGATCATGGCCGTAACGGCCATGGCGATGCCGCCGCCTAGAAAGACCCGGGCTGCCGCCCGCAGCCTATGACCGCCGCCAATGACAGCGCCGACAGCTCCCGATAATGCCAGGGCGGCCAGCGAAACGAGGACAATAGCCAGTATATTTTTCCCCGGACCAATCAGTGCTGCTAATACGGGCATGATTGCACCAAACGAAAAAGCAGCGGCTGAAGCCAGCGAAGCCTGGAGCGGATTGGCTAATGACTGGTGGTCAATACCAAGCTCATCGCGGGTGTGGGCGGCTACAGCATCATGGGCATGGAGCTGGCGGGCAACTTGCCTGGCCAAAGCCGGCCGCAGGCCGCGCGCTTCATAAATCAGCGCCAGTTCTTCAAGCTCTTCGTTAGGATTAGCGGCGAGGGAGCGTTGTTCGATAGCAATATCCGCTCGCTCGGAATCCCGCTGCGAGCTAACTGACACATACTCGCCAACTGCCATCGATAAGCCGCCAGCGACGAGTCCGGCAATACCGGCAGTCAGCACGGCAGACTTGCTGGTTGAAGCGGTTGCCACCCCCAGCATTAAGCTGGCAGTCGACACAATACCATCATTGACACCCAGTACAGCAGCCCGCAGCCAGCCTGCCCGGTGCGACTTGTGCGATTCTTCTGGATGGGGCGTCGGTTTCATCCGTTTTAGTATATCAACAGCATGCTGCGAGCTGCTATATTAAGACTTCGCGCGCGGAACCAAGACAGCTGCGAGGCTTGTGACGAGGGCGAACCCAGCTACAGCTAAGGCCAGGGTACTGGTGCTATCTGTAGCAGACTTGGGGGTGGCCGGGGCCAAATCATTGACTACCTTGGTTACAGAATATGGGCCGCTGCTGCCGGTGGCATCGTCGCTGCCGGCGGGCTTTTGGTCCCAGCTGACAGTTGTGCCGTCGGCATAGGTTTGGAAGGCCTTCCAATGCAATTCACTTGCTTTGGCCGGAACCTGGGCGCTAAAGGTGAAATCATCACGCTGTTCGGCGGGGATGCTGCCGCCGCTCCAAGTAATGGCTGTGACATGGGCACTGTCGTCTTGGCCAGTTTTATCCATGGTGATTTTCCAGCCGGGCTTGACCGTCGGGGCAACCTCCCGCAAGCCAGCTGGCAGCTCTAGTTTGACACTCGTGACACTTGAGTCCTTTTCATTGGGGACACCGACGCTAAAGGTTTGGAATTCGCCGATACCAACTTGGGCTGGCTGGACGATGACGTGGGCCAAGGCCACTGCCGGCATCAGTACAATAGCAGTGATAAAAGTACTGCTGGCAGTGATAATTTTATTGAACACGAGACCTCCTCATGGTGGATTATAGTAATAATTGTATATGACAAGCGGGCGAGTCGCTACTGGCGCGCTCACCCGCTTTGGTTATTTTTGCCTTGCGAACCAGACGGTTCCTTAGTTTTGGAACTTGTCAGGGAACTGTTTGACGATCCCGCCAGCCAGCGTGCTGAAGATAACTTCAATGTGCTGGTTTGCTTCCTTGAGGGTAGCCTGTTCGTCGGCATATTTGCCAGCGACATGCTCGTCGATCATGGTAGCGGTCATCTGGACGTGGTCGCTCAGGACGGTGTTTAGAGTTGCCTCTGGCAGGTTGGGATTCGCCTTGGCCAGGTAAGCTGACAGCGGCTTGGTATAGCCGGTGTCAATAGCGTCGAGGGAGGCTTTCATAGCGGCAGTATCGCCCTTGCTGTCAGCGACAGCGTACTTGACGAACTCATCAAGGTGCAGCTTCCAGACCGCGTCAAAGGTAGTCTCGGCATCTTTGCCGTAGACGGTGCCGACAGTGGCACCAATTTCATTGCCGTTGGCGTACAGAGCTGCGCCGGTAGCGTCAGCGGTCTTGCTGCCATCGAGGGCAGCATCGACGGCGGCGTTGGTCAGTGTCATATGCTCCAGGCCAAGCGTGACGAGCGTAGAACGCAAGTCAGCAGCCTTAGTAGCAGTACTGGGAGCTGCAGCCGTGCTGCTGGCTTTAGTGTCGGTCTTTGTGTCGCTCTTCATAACCCGTCCACCGGCAAAACCGATAACCAGGCCGGCTACAACAGCGACTGCAATCAGCGCTATATTTCCGTTTTCATTATTGCTTAGTTTCATAACTTATATCCCTTTCGACAAATGTCGTTAACTTATAGTTGTAATTTCATTAAACTACTTAACTATTTTTATAGCAAGGAAGATTATTTATTTTTCCACAGATGTGAAAATATTACCCCTGTTTGCGTAAAGATTTATCGTTATCAATAATAGTTGTCAGCACCTTGTGATATGCAATAAGATCTTTTTCTGTTAAGCCATATAATAGCTGATCGAGTGTTTTACCCAGTGTTGATTCGACGATTTTGACAAACTTTTTGCCTTCGGGTGTCAGGGCCAGTAATTTAGCCCGGGCATCAAACTGATTTTGGACGCTCTGGACGATGCCTCGGTCTTGCAGCTGGCGGGCCATGGCAGTTACCAGAGGCGCCTTGACATGCAGCTGGCGGGCAATTTCGGCCTGCCTAACACCGTCGCGCGCCTCAATGATAATGCCCAGCATGGACCAGTATGTTGGGGTGAGCTCAAATTGCGCCAATACTTCATAGACCCGTTCGCGAAGCAAGCGATAGGCCTTGGCTTGGACGGTGCCTGATATGTAAGTAGGTAAGTTCATAATTGTAATTGATTATTGTTAAGCAACTTAAGTATAGTACAGAATTTGATCACCAAAGTCAATTGCGGCCACTCTGGAAAAAAGCTTTGATCAAAGCGTTAAGCTTGTGGTGTACTACAAATTAATAGGTGCTAGCTGTGGTGATTCCCGCTGTATGCTACACTGCCTGCATGACAACTGCTAAAATAACGGTGGTACTGGCGGTGATAATCCTGACTGGGTGCACCTTTGCTGGGACCAGTTATGTTGTCCGCAAGCACGCTCAATCCGATGATGCAGCCAAGGTAGCCGCTGATCAAAAGGCTGTTCGCTATGTGCCGCTTGGCGATTCATATACCATCGGCGAGGGCGTCGCGGCCAGCGAGCGCTGGCCAAACCAACTGGCCGCCAGCTACATAGCAGCTTGCAAACATTTGCAAATTATCGCCAACCCCGCGGTGACTGGTTACACCACGCAAAACCTTATTGACCGGGAGCTACCACTACTAAAGCAGCTTCGGCCAGACTTTGTGACTGTCCTGATTGGTGCCAATGACTTGGTAAAGGGCGTCGATGCCCAGACCTTTCAGCAAAACCTGCACATCATTGTCCGGCAGGTACAGCAGCAACTTGCCAAGCCCGAAAATGTCCTGCTAGTCACCATCCCCGATTTCGCCAAAACACCCAGCGGGGCGCGTTTTGGAGATCCAGTTGCAGCCACGGCTGCCATCGCGCAGTTTAATCAAATTATCGCTAAAGCCGGAGCCACTGCCAAACTTCCAGTCGCTGATATTTTTGCCAGCAGCCAGCTGGCAGCCACCCAGCCAGACCTGGTTGCCCCTGATGGCCTGCATCCCACGGGCAAGCAGTACCAAACCTGGGGGGCCATCATCCAAAAGGTGCTGACGTCCGCACATATCCCCCACTAGACTTGGCCGGTACCTGCTCTTAGCCAGCGATCCTGCATAGGGTAAATATTACATCCTGTCTAAGCTTGAACTGTACCGTTAAAACTGGTAATAATAGACCGATGTCAGAATTAGCCGGGGCTCCTGAGCGAGCTTCCTTTGATTTAGATTTGCCAAGTCCAGCCCGGGTGCTGGCGTTCGCTGCTGACCGATTCCCCCTGGCCGTAACCGGCGTGGTGGGTCTTATGGCCGTACTGCCCAGCGAGGCCGCCGCCGCTCATACGCGGCCGCTCAAACTGCACCACGGCGCGGTGCCAGCCGTCATTGGCCATCAAACCCAGTACGTCCCGGACGATCAACAGGAAGTACCGGCCCCGACACACAAGCCAAAGCGCAAAATGCATTGCTCGACACTGCGTATGGGACCAAATGATATCGCAGTAGGACTGGGGTGCGACGAGCGTGGCGATACTGCGGAACCGGTCATCATCAACGGCTCCGTGCAGCGTGAAAAGGGCTGGGCGTATACCGCGCTCAATGTCGGCGGTGTCGAAAAATGCCTGTGGAGCAAGGAAGGACGGCTGTCCAAGCCGGCGCGCTCTAACCCCGATCTGCTGAGTCGCTGCGTGACCTATTTTCCCATCCTTGCCAATAATAAATTTGCGTTCCTAACTGATTATAATTGTGATTTTTTTGCCAGCGGCCTCAATACCTGCCGCAGCGGTACCCGTCACACTGACATACCCAAGGAAACCTGCCAGGATGATCGAGCCTTTCATAATTTTGCGACCCAGGGAGCTTCGCCGCTTAACGCCGACGGCCAGGGCCAGCCCGGTTTTAGTTATGTCGTCCCCCACAGCCAGGGCAAAAAATCGATTAGCTACCGAGCCAGGATCAAGGATCCCAATACGGCCGGACTGGAGCAAAGACGAGCCGGAGCCATCGTCATCCGCAGTCTCAATAGGCATGAAGGCTGGTCATTAATGAAGTCAGGCTGCGCCGATCCCGACCAGCTGCGCGGCGGCGTCCCGACTTTTCGCGGCCGCAAAACTTAGCGGCTCACAGGCTGTTTTTGATACGCGAGGTGGCTCAAAGGATCCATATCGCGGTCGCCGAGATGCCGATAGAGCGCCGAAACACTAGTGCGCAAGTCTAAAGCGCCGAGCCCATTAAACGGCACGATATCTCTGAGGAAATAGAGCACCTTTGCCCGCTCCCTGGCATCCGCTACAGCAACGGCTTCTGTTTCCAGCACCTTGACTGAAGACAGTTTCACAGCCATATGGGCCAGCAAGCCCTGGCCAGTCACCTTGAGGGTTGTCAGCTGGCCGTCCGGGCCGATATTGATGGCCACACTGCCTGGCTTATCATGATTTTTTCCTGCCTTGACTGTGATGAAACCCGAGGGCCGGCCACCGGTTTCATTGAGTGATACCGCCGCATGTATATCGTCAGCTCTGCGTACCATCCCGCTGGCATACATCTTGAGGCTGCGAGAAGCCGGTGTGATGAGCAAGCTGGCGGCCTTCCTGTCTTCGTAGTCGCTTGAGCCTTCCTGGACTGGCGTCGGTTTAATGGTCGTAGTCGTCCCGCTGCTGTCGATCTTGACGGCAGTCACTTCACGCTCGTCACCGACGGACAGGCCGCCGGCATGCAGCCGCGGCAGCAGCTGAGCCGCGTGGGGAGCACCGGTCGGTGTCGGCTTCAAGCCGGCATACATGTTTGCAGCCGCCGGCTCAGTCAGCACTTTATTGTCTGTAACCCTGACAATATCTACGGCGTGCAAGCCTCCGGGGAAAACTCGCAAAACAAAATCCTGCCAATGGCCATTTGATTCAGCCAAAATAACCTCATCAGTGACAATGCCGCCTTCGCGTTCAAATTTTGCAACTTTTTCTACCCCGATACCCGGACAAGCCCAGCGTGAACCAGCCATCGGGCCAATTGGCAATGAATCGCGCCACGGGACCATAGACTGTCTGGACATCAGCGACCTCTGTAATTAATACACATATTATAATCAATTAACAAGCAACCGTCAATATTCTGGCCTTGAGCTTAGGTTTCGTTTTTTAGTATAGTGCTGATGCGCGGCTCGACTTTGCGCTGCCAGAAATCCACCAGCCCTTCGCTGCTCTCAGCCATATGAACACCTCGGCTCTTGAGACGGGCGGCTTTGAGCACAGCTTCGGCCAAGCCGGGCCGTCCGCGCATATAGGCCTCGTGGTCAATGAGGTCAGGCCAAAAACCGTAGGGCGCAATCCGGATGACGCCGCCGACATTGAGAGGCTTGGCCCCATACTCGGGCTCGCGCAAAGTATGCAGTATGCGAGCCAGTTCCAGCTGTGACGCGCCAGGCCCATCCATTACCCAGTCAATAACGCCTGGGGCTTTGGCGGCGATATTGCTCGTCATCGCGTTAAGCTTTGGCTCGTCTTTGGGGCGCAAACCAGATTCTGACCTGGACAAATAGTTTAGCAGCGTGACTCCGGGATGTGGGATTGGCATAGGGTTACCCCCGGCAATCATCAGCCTCCATGTATCCAGCGTCGACACATCCATATCGACAACGAAGGGAAATAATGCTTTCCTGGCGTGGGTAATTTTGCCTTCTGACTCAGCAACATAGCGGTCGGATACATGCACCAAAGCCAAGCTGGCAGCTTGGTTATGGCGCTGGTCGTTGAGCTGCGACATAGGGCGAAGTCCAAAAAACGATAATTCTAAATCCGTCCCAACTGTATCGGCAGCGGCCTGTTCGGCAGCGGCTACTGCGGCTTCGTCAGTCGCTAATACTAAGCAGTCGAGGTCGCGGAGGTTGCGTCCGGCAGCATCTCTGTACTGCGGCAAGATAAGCTCGTCGTGCATGACAACCAGGCCTTCGTCTGGCAGTATTTCAACCTCCGGGTGCATCAAAGCGGCTGAGCCAATACCGCCAAACATCTGGACATTAGTGATGGTCCGCTCATCGAGCGCCGCCGCAAACGGGCGGACAATATCGAGACAGTTTTTCATCTAAAATTCCTCGTGACGGCGCTGGGCGGCAAGAAGTGCGCCTTCGAGACCAAGTGTATCAACTCGGTCTGGCGGGACGAAATGGATGGCTGGCGGCCGGCCGACAATGTGATCGGGGATTGGCGCCACGGCGCGGGCCAGTTCAGAGTACAAAGCTCTCTCATACCGGCTATGGTCGCGCGAGACACCGCCGCCAATGACCACGTGGCTCATGCCGATAACCGGCGCCAGCACGGCGATGCCGCGGGCGAGATCATTGCCAACTCGGTTCCAGGAACTTTGGGCGGAAGCGTATTTAGCCAGCTCCTCAGCTGATTCTTCCCCGTTGCCGTATAGATCTCGAATTGCCGTGCCGGAGGCTAGCGCCTCCAGCGTCGTATAGGTGCCGTCGTCCCGCTGCAGTGGAATGTGCCCGTTCTCGCCTAAAATGCCGGCCGCCCGGCTGATGATCACGCCATTCCGTATAGCGTCGCCGCCAACCCCAGTGCCTATCCCAAAATAAAGCACTGTCTGGTCGGTCGTGTCTTCTTCGATAACTGACGGCGCGGCATGGGTTTCGGCTTCGGCGTCATTAAGCGGCAGCCAGCGAAATCCGGAAAGCTGCCTGTGCTCGGCAGCCACCCGCTCCCCAATATCAAACGGCTCTGTGCCCAGACCTGGGATATTGACGAACGGGCCGACGGCAATACCGTCAGGCTTAATGCGGACCGGACCGGGGAAACCGACGGCGCCAGTCGTGATATCAGGCCGACAATGCATATAGCGCAGTGCAGCCTCGCCGATCGCCCAGAAAAATTTATCAGGATCGGTTGGCGTCTCGATTTTTTGATTGTGCAGCAGCCCGTGTTCCGTCCCTATGCCGAAACGCATACTAGTGCCACCCGCATTGCCGACAAACACCACCTCAGGCACTGCCATCCGATCCTCCGATTTATTACCGTAGTTATACTTGAGAAACTAATAATTTGCAAGCACAAGCAAAACATTTCATAGAGTTAACTATTGTTTGTTATACTTTGCTAAATATGATATACTAATCTTAATGAATACCTCACTGGACGGTTTTACGCCTGATGACTTCCGGGCGCCAACGCCGGCTGAAGTTGGCCTGCTGACTGATGCAATTGATTCGCGCTTGGGAGCTAATGATGTAGTTCGACATTCAAAATTGTACATGGTGGCACCTGCCGAGGGCCTACTGGTCAGCGTTACGGCGACCAGCGATGTAAACCCAAGTGAAAATGTGGATACCAATACACTCGAAATTGGCATTGTCAGTCAGGGAGATCGGACCGAGGTGCCCTCGACGCTCACGGTACAGAACGGCCACCTAGGTGGCATGCCAACGGACTGGAATGTATGGCTTGACGGTATCAGCCTCGCCCATGAGCGGGAACGTTCACACACTGTCGGTATTATGGCCGTTGAGTTTGTGCTGGCGCTCGCCAAGCTTGACCTTCGACAACCCGAGGTAGAACCCCTGCTCAAGCCGATAGTGCAGTATCACAGCCAGCAGATACGCCAAGTGCTGGCCGGCAAACTGGCATATGTCAGAAGTCTTGATGTCTACACTCCCGGATATCTGGCAGCGGCACCGACCATACAATCGATTGGCGCCGACCTGCGTGCCAGCCTGGCAATTTCAGGAGTACCGCACAGCTGCCAGCAAGAACGGCGTATCCCGGACGGCCAGCGCGATGATAGCGGCGCAGCTATTGGCGTCTTCTCAGTTGCCACTTCCTTTACCGATAGCCGCGGCCAGCGCGAGCAAATACGCACCCATGAAATTATACTGACCAGCGATTCGTCTAGTCAGTCTGGTGATGCGCTGGGGGGGACCTCCGGCGTACCGGCAGCCTCTGTGCGAAGCCTGCGCATGACTGCACGGCTGGCGCCTAAGATTGTCGAGACAACCCGAGAAGCTGATCTGCCCAATGAACCGTTCAGCACTGATCAAAATACCAGCCGCGACGCAACACTTGGCGATTTTAAACCGTTTCGACGGGCATTGGAGCTAGCAGCAGGATGACGGCTGAGGGCAGCGATTTTGACCCGGGCAGGCTGCTGCATTTGCCGACCTATGAGGAGACACAGGCCTTCCGAGATGCTGTTGATACCCGGCTGCGACAGCCGGACGTACTGCACACTATCATGCATAGTCTCTCGATACCCTTTGCCAATTTAGAGGTTGAGACCCGCGTATCCAGAAGTCTTTGCGAGATACCGAGCAGCGACGAAAATCGTGTGGCTGTCACGCTCAAGCGATCTGCTGAGGGCGAACGGGGACCATCGGCTTTATACGTTCAGCCCAGCACACCTGGCAATGCCAAGCAGCCGTGGCGCGTCAGGCTCAATGATAGAAATCTAATCGAGGAAGATCCCGCGCAAGACTCGCCAAGGGCAAAAACAGTCGGCCTGGTCGCGCTGCAGTTTGCGTTGGCTCTAGCCAAATTCAACCAGCCTGGACAAGTACAGGATCCCGGGTTCGTAGCAGCACTGGTGCACGTCAGTGAGGACATCAATCAAATTATGAATTCCGAGCCCGGTACTCTTGGCATTTTACCGGCTTTTCCAAAATCAATACTCGACCGATTCCGGGGCGCCTCCGCCATGGCTGAAGTATTCCGGGAGCACATCACCCTAGCGCAATTGCCGCACGATATCCGGCACGATCGACATACTCCCCGCGGCATACAGGACAAAAGCGGCACCGAGATAAGTGTCGCAGCATATACTCAGACAGAAGTTTCGGGGAGCGGAGAGCGGGAGACAATCCACCTTTATGAAATTGCCCTGATACGTGAGGAAGAGCTGACTCCGCCCAGCTCAAAATATACCCAAACCGAGATCCAAACCATAGCTGCCACTCCTACCGCCCAGCCGGTTTTCAGTTTGACTAGAATTGTCGTGCCACGAGTTGATACCCCTGAGGGTATCGAGCAGTTATTGGCATCTGAGCCTGGTGACGAAGAGCTGCTAGAGGGCGGGCTCGTCCCCGTACAGCGTCCGGCCCTGCATAGCGAGCTTATGAAGTTTTTAGACAAACTACGGCACTCATAAGCGGCGCGCGGCAAATCGCCAGTGCTTGCCAACGCGGCTACGTTTGTTTTTGGAGGGCTTCGGCCAGATACCGGCTTGGGAGCTGCTGCAAGCCATGTACGACGGAGGTTTTCGGCAGGCTCTGCAAGGCACTCTCGGCGGCTTTTGCCTGCTCCTGAGCCGTCTGAACGGTTTGGTCAAGCGCGCCGCACTCTTCTAACACCGTTCGCAGCTTTCGAGTTGATAGCGGCTGCAGCGGGGCTTTGCCGAGCCATGGGCGGATTTTTTTAGCGCCGCTGCCCCGCAGGGCGAGGAGCAGCGGCAGGGTGTAGACGCCGGTTTTGGCGTCATTGCCGACGGGCTTGCCCATAGTCTTGGTATCGGAAGTAAAATCCAGGACATCGTCAACCAGCTGAAAGGCCATGCCAAAGGCTTCGCCATAGTTTCCGAGAGCGGCAACCTGCTTGGCTGGCAAAGCGGCGCACTGGCCGCCAATTTTGCAGGCCGCGGCCAGCAGGGTAGCCGTCTTGTCGTGAATAGCCTGATTGTATGATGCGATGGCGCGGTTAGGATTATAATCATCCGCGGTTTCCCGGCTCTGGCCATCGCAGACAATCGCGATGGTGGCGGCCAGTTCGCGGCCGATATCCTGGCTGACGCTGATAGCTTCGGCAATGGCAATTGCCAGGAGATAATCACCGACAACTATGGCGTGGTTGGGTCCCTCCCGGCTGCTAATCGTTGGCAGTCCCCAGCGAATGGCGGCTTGATCCATAATGTCATCGTGCACCAGCGTGGCCAGGTGGGCCAGCTCGATTGCTGCTGCCGCCCGCAGTACGCGGGCGTCAATGGCGGTGCCCTGCGAAGCGGCCGCAGCGATAACCAATATCGGACGCAAACGCTTGCCACTGCCACCGGTGGTCCGCTGCAAGGAACGCCCCAAGCTGCCGCTCGCCGGGGCAACAGCCCGACGCATATAACCCTGGACCGCTTCCAGATGCGATGGCAATCCGGGTATGCATAGCAGCTCGGCGAGATCAGTGGTATTCATCTAAGAATCATAGCACCGAAAATGCTATAGTGGAGAAGCAATGAGTCTAACAACAGTGGGAATTGCGGTGCTGGAACCGCGGGGGGTCGTGGCGGCACAGGAACGTGACCTGATGTACATCGCCGTATTACTGGGCCTAGTAGTGCTGATTCCGGTCTTTATTATGACCTTTGCAATCGTCTGGAGATACCGCGAGAGCAAAGGCGCCCGCTATACGCCCGACTGGGACCACAGCACCGTGATGGAATCCATTTGGTGGGGGCTGCCCTGCGCGATTATCCTAGTATTGTCAGTGATCACCTGGAACAGCAGCCACCGATTGGATCCTTTTCGGGCGCTTGATTCAAATACCCGGCCGCTGACCATCCAGGTTGTGGCTCTGCAATGGAAGTGGCTGTTTATTTACCCCGAGCAAAACATTGCCAGCGTCAACTTTGTCCAGCTCCCCGAGCACACGCCGGTACGCTTCGAAGTCACTGCTGACGGCCCGATGAATTCATTGTGGATCCCCCAGCTGGGGGGGCAGATTTATGCCATGGCCGGCATGTCCACCCAGCTGCACCTGATGGCCGACGGGCTGGGCAGCTACCGCGGCTCTTCGGCTAACTTGAGCGGCGCCGGCTTCGCCGGGATGCACTTTATGGCTCGCTCTACCTCCCAGCAAGATTTTTCAGCATGGGTAGATCAGGCAAAGCACCAGCCGGTGGTGCTCGATGCCCCGGCCTACGCCAAGCTCAGCCGCCCCAGCCAAAATGATATGCCGGCGACCTATGCCTACAGCGACCCCTTCCTGTATGATGCAATTATTCATAAATACTTAGGGCCGGTGGGTGGCAGCCCGGCTGGACAGCTAGCGGGAATAGAGTAAGATGTTTGGAAAATTAAGCCTCCACGCCCTGCAGAACGGCCCGATTGTCCTTGGCGGCCAGATCAGCATGCTGCTGGCCGGGCTCAGCATCATCGTCCTGCTGACCGTCACCAAGCGCTGGAAATGGCTTTGGGACGAGTGGCTCACCTCGCTGGACCCTAAGAAAATCGGGGTCATGTACATCCTGATTGCCAGCGCCATGCTGCTGCGCGGTATCATCGACGCCGCCATGATCCGTTTGCAGCAGGCCACCTCGGTCGGCGACGCCCACGGCTTTTTGACCTCTGACCACTTTCAGCAGATATTTTCGGCTCATGGCACTATCATGATCTTTTTTGTAGCCATGGGCTTTATGTTTGGCCTAATCAACCTGATCGTACCGCTGCAGATTGGCGCCCGGGATGTGGCCTTTCCCTTTCTGAATTCCATTAGCTTCTGGCTGTTCGCGGCCGGCATGATGCTGATAAATACGTCCCTGGCCGTCGGTGAATTCTCAGCGGCCGGCTGGCTGGCCTATCCGCCGCTCAGCGAGCTGGCCTATAGTCCGGGTGTCGGAGTGGACTATTGGATTTGGAGCCTGCAGATTGCCGGAGTGGGCAGTCTGCTGTCGGGGGTGAACTTTTTGGTGACTATACTGCGAATGCGAGCACCCGGCATGTCACTGATGAAAATGCCGATCTTTTGCTGGAGCGTACTGGGCAGCATGTCACTGGTAGTCTTTGCCTTCCCCATTCTGACGGCCACGCTGGCGATGCTGGCCCTGGACCGAACACTGGGCATGCACTTCTTTACGTCGGATTTTGGCGGCAACCCAATGATGTATATCAACCTCATCTGGGCCTGGGGACACCCGGAGGTCTATATATTAATCCTCCCGGCCTTTGGCGTTTTCTCGGAGGTGGTAGCAACCTTCTCACGCAAGCGGCTGTTTGGCTACACGTCGATGGTCTGGG
>CAZXIT010000002.1:0-43207 GCA_964640775.1 uncultured Candidatus Saccharibacteria bacterium | reverse complement strand
TGCTCCCAAACCGCCTTTCCAAGACGGCGCCATAGGCCACTAGGCGACCCCTCCAATGGTAGCCAGTATACCAAATAGCCGGACTGTGCCGATAATTACTACAAAATACCCTGTAAATTGTGCAAGTAAAGGCGTACACTGGTAGGACGAATGGCCCTGATTGAACTGCAAGACGTCAGCAAACTGTACGGCTTCGGCGATGCTACTACCCTAGCGCTCGACGAGGTCAGTATTAGTATTGAGAAAGGCGAGTTCGTAGCCGTGATGGGCCCCAGCGGCTGCGGCAAGAGCACGCTGATGAACCTCATAGGCCTGCTTGATCGCCCGACACATGGCAACTATCGTTTTGATGGCAAACCGGTTGCCCGTCTGCGCACCAATCAGGCGGCCAAAATCCGGCGCGACAAGATCGGTTTTATTTTCCAGTCGTTCAACCTCTTGCCGAAGCTGACAGCTCTCGAAAATGTGGCTTTGCCGCTGAGCTACAAGGGTACCTCAGCCAGCCGCCGCCTCAAACTTGCCAGCCAGATGCTCGATCGTGTCGGCATCCAAAGCCGTGAATATTATCTGCCCAGCCAGCTCAGCGGCGGCCAGGCGCAGTGTGCCGCCATCGCCCGGGCGCTGGTCAACGAGCCCAAACTTATTATTGCCGACGAGCCGACCGGCAACCTCGACAGTGCCAGCTCGCGACTAGTCATGGAACTGCTGGCCGATGTCCACAAAATGGGCAATACCATCCTGTTTGTGACGCATAATCCGGAACTCACCCGGTTTGCCACGCGTGTCGTCTACATGCACGACGGTGCCATTATCCACGACGAAAAAACAGCCCTCGGCCATGTAGCCACCACGGCGCGCAAAGTCCTGTATACTCTGCCGACTACCAACGAAGAAGACGACCTGGCCGGCGTATCGGCGCTGATGAAAGCCCTGCCTGACAAACCGCTGCCTGCTGCCAAGCGTAAAAAAGCCGTTTCCAAAAAGGCCAAGTCCACTACCCGTACAAAATCCCCAAAAAGCCCTCAGCGCCAGGATAAAAAGTCATGAAGCTCTTCCACGGCCACTTAAAAACCGGTTTTAGCGCCGTACGCAGCGCCAAAATTCGCAGTTTCTGGACTATGCTTGGCGTTATCATCGGCGTGGCCTCAATTATTTCCGTGGTAGCTATCGGCGAAGGTATCAAACAGCAAATATCCGGCCAGATCCACCGTGCCGACAAGAACTTAATCACCATCCGTCCGGCCCAGCTGCACGGCAGCGGCTCTGACGCCCAAAGCTTGAGCCTGCTCGCTGGCCTCAATACTGCCGGCCCCCTGTCGGCCAAAGATATTGCTACAACCGAGCACGTCAAAGGCTTGGCGGCGACTGCCCCGCTGACCATTGCCAGCGGAGCGGTAGCTGGAGCGACGGGCAATTACCGGGCCGGCTCGGTAATTGGCACCACACCGGCACTGCCCGGCCTGCTAAACCAGTCTTTGGCATACGGCAGCTTCTGGGGCGATGACGAGAGCGAGGCGCATGTCGCAGTCCTCGGCCAGCATGCCGTGGAGAGCATGTTTAACGAAGACGTGCCGCTGGGCGGCAGCTTTAGCTTCCATGGCGAGCAGTTCATCGTACGAGGCATATTCAATCAATTCCCGGCTTCGCCGCTGACCCAGCAGCTAGATTTTAATAATGTCATATTCATTCCCAACCAAGTAGCCGAACAGCTGAGCAACAATACGGCGCCCACCTATCAGATTTTGACGCGGCCGGCTGACGCGTCCCAGACCGATGCAGTGACTGTTCGCATCAAACGGGCGCTGGACAAGACCCACGGCGGTCAAAGCGGCGTCAGTGTCCTGTCGGGCAATCAGAACCTAGCTGCCAGCAATACCATCCTTGATTTGCTAACTCGGTTAATCGCCGGCGTTGCGGCAATCTCGCTGCTCGTCAGTGGTATCGGCATCATGAATGTCATGCTGGTATCGGTAGCTGAACGGGTGCATGAGATCGGCATACGCAAGGCCGTAGGAGCTACCAACCGTCAAATTTGGAGCCAGTTTATGCTGGAATCAACCGTACTTGGTTTGAGCGGCGGCGCCATCGGCATCGCACTGGCCTGCGCAATTGATATCGTACTGCGAATTTTCACCGATTTGCAGCCGGTCATCCAGTGGCAGGTCGTACTGCTCGCCAGCGGTACTTCTCTGCTGGTCGGTGTCATTTTCGGCACTGTCCCAGCCTTTAAGGCAGCCCGCAAAGACCCTATCGAAGCGCTCAGAGGTGAATAGCGGCTTGACAGCGGTGCTAGTACACCCGCCTGTCAAGACGATCTAGAACAGCGAAATAACACCGGCGATGCCGACGACAGCCATGACGGCGGTGATACTCCAGCCGAGCCAGGTGGTGGAGCGCTTATTGGTCCAGCGGCCCATAATGTGATGCTTGCTGCTCATAATGACTATCAGGGCCAGGATGATCGGCGCTATCAGGCCGTTTAGAAAGGCCGAGTAGATTAGGGCTTTAATCGGGTCGATGCCCAGGAAATTAATCCCTAAGCCGACAAGCATGGAAATGATAATCACCCCGTAGAAGGCGTAGGCCTGTTTGAGCGGACGGTAGAGTCCCTCGCGCCAGCGGAAGCTTTCGCTAAGGCCGTAGCTGCTGGCGCCAGCCAAGACCGGGATGGCCAGCAGGCCGGTGCCAATGATGCCGATCGCAAATAGGAAATAAGTAGCATTGCCGGCGAAAGGCCGCAGGGCTTCGGCAGCTTGGGCGGCGGATTGGATGTTGGTAATACCGTGAGTAAACAGGATGCCGCCGCAAGCGGCGATAATGAAAAACATCACCAGGTTGCTTAGGAACATGCCTGACCAGACATCGATGCGCATGCTCTTGATATCAGTCGATGAAGTAGCCGTTCGCCGGTCATGCTGGGTGGTTTTACCTTGCAAGATCTGTTCTTCTACCTCCTGTGAGGTCTGCCAGAAAAACAGGTACGGCGAGATAGTAGTACCGAGGATGGCACACAGAATAATCAGCTCGTCTTTATTGAAACTGAGGTGCGGTACCAATGCAGTTTGCAAGACTTGCGTCCAATTGAGGTGGGCGAGGATGGCCGAAAAGACATAGGCTAACAGCACCAGTGCCAGCCACTTTAAGTAGCGGGCATAGCGGACATAGGGCGTAAAAATCTGCAAGCCGAGGCTGAGAGCGGTAAAGCCGGCAACCAGCCAGCCGAAACTCAGCTGGGGGTTGAGCAGCTGCGAGGCTTTGGCCATGGCGCCTAAGTCAGCGCCGATGTTGACGGCATTGGCGATAAACAGCAGTACTGAGCAGATATATAGGACCCGGCGGCTAAAGTGTACCCGGATGTTGCCAGCCAGCCCCCGCCCTGTTACGAGTCCGATCCTGGCGCACATTTCCTGCACAATAGCTGTCAGCGGGAATGTCCAGGCCGCCAGCCACAGGAAATGAAAACCAAATTGGGCGCCGGTTTGCGAATAGGTGGCGATGCCGGAAGGATCGTCGTCTGAAGCGCCGGTCGTCAGCCCGGGACCGAGCATATGCCAGTAATCACCGGTTTTTTTGACCAGGTGGCTGCTTTCGGGCATGGCAGCGCCAAGTTTCTGGGTGGCTGCCTGGGTGGCGATGACCGTCCGGTCCAGAAATTCGGCGGGTGCTTCAGCGCTTTTTCTAAAAATATCTTTTTCGGTTTTTGACATAGGGTCTTCTCAGGGGGTTTACGTTTTAGAAAAATCTACTGTAATAATACCAGAAATGCTTCAAAATCAGGGCGGTGATGATCAGAAACCATAACACCAGCAAGTCGAGGTGGTGACGGCGTATCCAGGCATAGGCTGCCTGTGTTTTTTTCGGCAATCTGATGTGTTTTTCGTCGATATTGTAGAGAGTGACATACCAAAACGTCGCAATACAGATGATCCAGACGATCATGCACCACGGACAGAGTGCCTGGATCCGATAGACGCTCTCAAAAAAGAGCCAGTGTACGAAGCCTACAGCAAATACTAGTCCGGCATTGAGGCCCAGCCAAAACCAGCGCTTGAACCGTCCGCCGGCTAAGATCGCCGCCCCAATAACAGCCAGTACCGGAAAGGCGCCCAGCCCGATAAAGGGGTTTGGGAAGCCAAAGGCCGTGGCTTGCTTGCTTTGCATAACATTGCCGCAGCTGATGATCGGGTTGAGGTTGCACGAGGGGATGTAGTGGGCGTTGTCTAGGAGGCGGACTTTGTCAAACATGATAATAAAGGCGCAGGCATAGCCGATCACCCCGCCGATTATCAAGATGCAGGGCAAAACTTTTTTGACGGTCCAATGGGGGCGTGTCATAACTCTTACTGTCCATTATAGCCTATTTATCGGCCGCTGCATTATTCGGTGCAGCGGCCGGTGCCAACAATTTTTGTGAGGTTGGCAGACTGCTTGATTTCGATCAGCATTTTCGGGGTGGTTAGGGCGTAGCCAACATGGTTATAGGCGGTTGATTCAGCAAAAATAACCCCGATGACACTGCCGTCCTGGGTGACTAGCGGACCGCCGGAATTGCCGCGAACGACATCGGCCTGGACTTCGTAAATGTCTCGGAGGGTGTGGCCTTGGTCGTAGATATTGCGGCCGCTGGCCCGCAATTGACGCAGGACAGCCGCCGGACTGGCACTGAAGCCGCCCCCGCCCGGATAGCCTAAGACAGCCGCCGGTGTGCCAGCTTTAGCTGGCTGGCTGGCTATACTCAGCGGCTGTCCAGCCAGCTGTGAAGTACGCAAAATAGCGAAGTCAAGCTGAGGATCAAAGCTAATCACACTGGCTTTATGGCTGCCGTTGACGTCTTGCACAAAGGGCTGTTTGATGCCGGCTACAACGTGGGCATTGGTAGCAACCAGGCCGCTGCCGACCACAAAGCCAGAGCCGGCGACAATGCCGCCGCAGCCTTGGCCTTTAATGCGTACTACTGCGTCTTTGTCTTGGCTGACGGCCGCGGCTAAGTCGCCGAGCTGCGGCAAATTGGCGGTGGTGCGCGGGATCGGCTCATTGCCGATAAATACGTCCGGGAAACCGTTGGGGTCAATGAGACGGCTCAGCCTGTCGATGACGCCGGGTGCTGGCGGCAAGATGCGATTTATCTGGCCGATAATGCGTGAACTGCGGACTGCGGTCTGCAGCTGAGGAACGGAGGAATTATTGATTATGGAGGCCACCAGCCAGACGGAGACGATGAGGGATAGTACACTCAGTACGCTGCCCAAGGTGTTGTCTACGCTGTTAACCTGTCGAACCTGCAGGCGCTGCTTGAGGTAGGCGCCAAAGTATTCGCCAAGCGTCAGCAGCAGCAGGGCGCTGCCGAGAATGCTGAGAACCGTCAGCGCGGCGCGGTCTTCGGCGTTTGAGCCCCAGACGACGACATGCGGCTGCAGCCAGGCGCCAATGAGCACTCCGGCAAAAAACCCAGCGGTCGACAATAGCTGCCGTATAAAGCCAAGTTTGCGGCCGCGAAACAGCGCACTGGCGAGACCGGCAATAATCAGCAGATCGACGAGCATTGCTTAAGCAATAGTCTTTCCAGCGGCCGAAGCGCTCAAGGGTCCTTTAGCTCCCGGCTCGTAGGTCTGCAGGTCGCTGGAGGTGTTTTGCCAGGCGGCAAGTACGGGCTGAATAATGCGCCAGCTAGCCAGCACTTCTTCGCTTGTGGCGAACAGGGTGTGGTCGCCACTGACAGCGCCCACGAATACCCGCTCGTAAGCGTCAGGATGTTTGTGCCTATTGGTGCTCTGTTTTGGAGCGTACCGGGCGGCCAGCTCGCGCAGCTGTTTGCTAAAAGCCAGCGGCTGGCCCTGCAGATCGAGCCGTATGCCGCCATCGGGCTGAATACGAAAATGCAAACTGCTCATCCTCCCCGCCCCATCATCTTGAAAATAGAGGGTAATCTCATACTTTTTACTTTCCATAGCCTTGCCTGTCCACAGGCTGATTAGTGTCCCCTGCCAGCGAGGGTTGTCAATCTGCAAGGCGAGGCCGGCATAGGTTTCGGTCGTCGTGCTCGGATCGCCAACTTCGTCTGGGTAGCCGCGGTACTGCCCCCGGACGGCTTTGGCGCTTACTTCGTCTTCTCTCATGGGCCTGATATCCTGCAGCAGAGCGGCTTTGGCAGCATGGATGTGGTCGCTGTCCAGCTGCTCCGGCTGCTCCATAGTTATGATCGCCAGCAGCTGCAGCAGGTGGTTTTGGATAAAATCGCGCAGCGCCCCGACTTGGTCGTAAAACTTCGCCCGGCCTTCGATAGTGATTTGTTCGGCGGCGCTAATTTCGATGCTGGTGATAGTTTTATGATTCCACCAGGTCTCCAGCCATGGATTTTCAAAACGGAAAGCGACGATGTTCTGGACCATTTCTTTGGCCAGAAAATGGTCGATCCGAAATATCTGGGCCTCATCAAATACACTGCCGGTCTCATTGATCAGCTCCTCGGCTGAACTCAGGTCAAAGCCAAATGGCTTTTCGACGAGCAAACGGGTGACAGCCTGGTTGTGCTGGCAGCTGGTATTGAGCCTCGCCGCGCCCATGTAGCCAATGATCGGCCGGTAGACCTGCGGGGGGATCGACAGGTAGTACAAGCGGTTCATGCAGATGCCTTTTTGCTCCTCAATGCTATCGAGTGTTTGCCGCAGCTCGATGTAGGCGTGCTCGTCGTCAAGATCCATCTTGATCATGCGAGTGCGGCTTCTGATGGACTTTAGAGCGGCCGGGTCGCAGACTTTGTCTGCCTCATTGACGCAGAGCTCGACTTGCTCAAACAATTGATCTGCGCTAACGTCCCTCCTGGTGATGCCAATAATTTCGGCTTGCGGGTCTAGCAGCCGATCTTTGATTAGGTGGTACAAGGCTGGCAGCAGGTAGCGCTGCGCTAAATCGCCAGTGATGCCAAAGATAACAATAATCGGCGGATTGTGCTCGCTGGCTGAACTCCGTTCGTCTGGCATGTCTTCACTATAGCAAACGGCGGCCGGTTTCAGGGCGCCGCTACTTGTAAATGACTTGGTTCCGATTCGGGCCAACCCCGATTTTAGTGACCGGCACTTGGAGCTCGGTTTCAAAGAGCTCGACAAAATCTTGGGCGGCTTTTGGCAGTTCAGTATAGTCGCGGAGGCTGCTAATATCCTGCTCCCAGGTCGGGTATGTCTGGTAGTTGGGCTGGCAGGCGCCCAGTGCCACAGCGGAGGCCGGCGCAGTTTTGCGTTCGCTGCCCTCGAATGTATAGCTAGTGGCAATTGGCACTGTTTTGCCATAGCGCGGCACATGGTCCAGCTTCGACAAGGCTAGCTCATCGACGCCGTTGCCGCGGATGGCATTGCGAAGCTCTGCCAGGTCCGGGTAGCCGATACGGCGTGGCCGGCGGGTAGTAGCACCGTATTCACTGTCGGTTTTGCCAAACTTGCCGCGTACCCGGGCCTCTAATTGTGCGTCGGGAATCTGGGTAACCAGCGGACCGCCTCCAACGTGGGACTTAATCGCCTTAGCGACACCGGTAACCTTGCCGAGATGCTTGGCTGACACGCCCAAGCCGTCTAGCAATCCAGCGACGGTGGTTGAGGAAGAAGTCACAAAGGGGTACATGCCGTGATTAATATCGAGCCAATAGGCGTTGGCACCTTCGGCTAGCACTTGCTCGCCTGCCTGCAATTTTTCATTAATAATCTCAGCTGTATCCGCCATGTACGCGCGGAGGGATTCAGCAGTGTTGAGCCAGTCTTTTGCGATTGCCATTAGCGTGTCGGAAGATTTTTGCTGGCTCTTAGGCAGCTGCTCGTTCAGCTGGCCTAGGCCATGATAGGCAGCCTCGAGCAGTACTTTCGGCGTGTCGATAGCCTCCAGCCGCAAGCCTTGCCGCAAGTATTTATCAGCCGCTACATAGGCGATACCGGATTTGGTGCTGCCCTGGGCTTTTTCGCCGCTCTCGCGCAGGGCGTCAAGTCCCACATGGTGCGGCATAACCAAATGAGCTGACGCACTAACTAATAAGTTTTTGGGCGATACCTGCATGCCCGCTGCGCGGACACTCTCAATCTCGGAAAGCAGCAGCCGCGGATCGAGATAGACGCCGCCGGCGATAACATTGAGTTTGTCAGGATGGGCAATACCGGAAGGTATCTGGTGCACGGCAAAAGCTTCCATGCCCTCGGGGACAACAGTATGGCCAGCGTTAGCACCGCCGTTGCCGCGGGCAATAATCGAATACTGGCCTGCCACTAAATCGACGAACCGGCCCTTGCCTTCGTCTCCCCTTTGCAGTCCAACTATTACATCTACACTCATGCCAAGGTTGAGCATACGTGGCAGCGGCCAAATAAGCAAGTCCTTAGATTTGGTTGTCACCTTCGAAGAGGGCGGAAACGGACTCGTCGGCGGCAATAGCGGCAATGGCGTCGGCGATGAGCGGAGCGATGGACAGCGTTTCGATCTTGCCACTGGTTTTGGCGGCTCGCATAGCTGTTGGCAAGGTGTTGGTGGTGACAATTTTGGTGAAGGCCGATTGCTCCAGGCGCTCCAGCGCAGGGTCGGAAAAGACACCGTGCGTGGCAAAGCCGTAGACTTCCTTGGCGCCTTTTTCTTTGAGAAGTTCAGCGGCGGCGCAGAATGTACCGGCCGTATCGATCATGTCGTCGACAATAACGCAATTTTTGCCAGCCACATCACCGATCAAATGCTTAGCTTCAACACTGCTGTGCTTGGTCATGGAGCGCTGCTTGTGGATGATGGCCATTCCAGATCCTAGCGAGCTGCTGTAGCGCTGGGTAAGTTTCACCCGTCCGGCATCAGGCGCTACAAATACGAAGTCGCTGCCGAGGTGCTGCCGGGTATATTTTTTGAAGAGCGGCATGGCGATCAGGTGGTCAAACGGGCCGTCAAAAAAGCCCTGTGTCTGCCCGGAGTGCAAGTCAACGCTCATAATCCGGTCAGCGCCGGCCACTGATAAGAGGTCAACAATTAAGCGGGCGCCGATTGGTTCCCGGCCGCCGGCTTTGCGGTCCTGTCTGGCATACCCCAGGAACGGGCACACGGCAGTAATGCTGCGGGCCGAAGCCCGTTTAGCGGCATCGATCATTAACAATTGCTCAATTATTGAGCGATTAATAGTGCCGCTGTGGGCTTGAATAATAAAAACGTCGTTGCCGCGCAGCGACTCATTGATCCGGAGGCTGACTTCACCGTTGGCAAACGTACCAATCTCCACGTCGGCTAGCTCAACCTGCAAATGAGCGGCAATCTCGGCAGCTAGTTCGGGGTGCACCCGACCGCTGAGCAACTGGATGCGGCGGCCTTTTTCCTTGCCTTTAACTAACCGGGTAACGGGTCGGTTCATGGCTACAGTGTACCATGACACCCCTAGAAGGTTAAGCCTGTCTATGCGCTGCCGGCAATTTGATCGAGCAAGGCCATGCGTATGTACAGGCCGTTGCCAGCTTGTTCAAAGTATTGAGCACGCGGATCATCATCGACTTCCGGAGCTATCTCATCGACTCGGGGCAGCGGGTGCATAATGATTGCCTCTTTGGGCAGGCGGTCAAGCGCTGCTCTGTCGATGGTAAAGCCGCCGCCAGCTAAGGCACTGGTCGAATCTAAGCGTTCTTTTTGAAGGCGGGTCCAATAGACGACATCTGCCTCTGAAAAAGCAGCTTCCATATCATCGCTTTCATCAAAGTCAGTCTTGCTGTCCCGTAATATTTGCTTGATATCATCAGCCATTTGCAGTTCCGGCAGCGACACGAACGTCAGGTGGTTGTTCGGGTATTTGGCTAGGAGCTTGGCGAGTGATCGTACCGTCCGGCCATTTAGCAGATCGCCGCCCATGACTACTCGCAGGCTGTCCAGCCGCCCAAAGTGCCGATAGATGGTGTATATATCGAGCAAACTTTGCGAGGGGTGGTCGCCTTTGCCATCGCCGGCATTAATAATTGGCACTTGGCTAACACTAGCAGCCGTGGCAACAGCCCCGGTTTGCGGGTGGCGGATGATGACAGCCGCGAAATCGTACTCGTTGAGTACCCGCATGGTATCGGTAATGGTCTCGCCCTTGGACGCTGATGAAAACTCACCGGCGTTCTCGGTGCTCACTACGCCCATGCCAAGTTTGAGGGCAGCAGTCTCAAAGCTGATTCTGGTGCGGGTCGAAGGTTCATAAAATAGGCTGCAGACCTGTTTATCAGGATATCTGCCGGCTAATTCTTTGCGTGACTGTTTATCCGACGATAGCCGGCGCAGCGCGTCGGCTCGCTCAAACAGCTTGCCAAGCTCCTCTGTCGTAAACTCATCGGCTGTTAACAAGTGCTTCATGATTCCCCCTTCTTTCGTTTAGTTGCCACTTTGGCTGGCTGCCGGCCGCGGGCACTGGCGGGGAGGACATACTCCTGCCAAGCTTTCGGCTGCCGGTTGACGAGGCTGTGATCACCTAGGCAGCGCAGCAGCAGCCGGCCGGTTTCGGCGTTGGTAACGAGAGGTATGTGGCTGTCGATAGCCAGCCTTCGGATAACAAAGGCGTCGGTGTTATCGTCGGTTGGCGACGGGACGCAAATGACCAGGCCGATTTTTTGTTTGGCTACGGCCGATTCGATGCTTGGCTCGCGTTTATCTATGATTTTGTGGAGTTTGGTGGTAACGACTCCCTTAGCTTTCAAATAGCTGTAGGTTCCGGCTGTAGTGTATATTTTCCAGCCCTGCTTGATGAGGGCTGCAGTTTCGTCGGCAAATTTATGCTTATGAACATCAGGCAGGCTTAAAAATAGGGTTTTAGCCCGGACATGCTGCTCGGTAGCCAGCCAAGACGTGTAAAAAGCCTCCTGGATATTGCTGCCGAAGCAAGCCACCTCGCCAGTCGAGGCCATCTCTACGCCCGCTACCGGGTCAGCGCCTTTCAGGCGGTTATAGGAGAACTGGGGGCTTTTGACACCGACGTAATCGTACTCCAGGGTCTGATAGTCGGTGGTATTTTTGATGCCTAAGATTGATTCGGTCGCGATAGCGATAAAATTATGACCGGTCACTTTTGACACAAAGGGAAAAGACCGGGAGGCCCTGACGTTGCACTCGATGACTTTCAGGTCGTTGTCTTTGGCGATAAATTGGACGTTAAACGGACCGGTGATGTTGAGATTTTGAATGATTTGTTTGGTGATTAATTTGGCCTTGCGCACCGTCTCCAGATACAAGCGCTGCGCCGGAAAGACAACGGTAGCATCGCCGGAATGGACGCCGGCATTTTCGATGTGTTCGGAGATGGCGTAAATCTGCAATTGTCCGTCCTGGGCGACACCGTCAATTTCGATCTCCTTGGAGTTAGCGATGAAGTGCGAAATAACTACCGGGTGGTCAGGTGAAACCTCGGCAGCCTCCAGCAGGTAAAAGGCCAGTTCTTTTTCATTGGATACGACGTTCATGGCGCCGCCGGACAATACATATGACGGACGAATAATGACCGGATAGCCGACTCGTTTGGCAAAGCGCTGGGCGTTTTGGAGGGTGCTGACTTCTTCCCACTCCGGCTGGTCAACACCGAGTTTGGAGAGCATAGCTGAGAATTTTTGGCGGTCTTCGGCGCGGTCGATCTGGTCAGGCGGCGTACCTAGAATCGGGTAGCCGGCGCGGCTTAGCGGCAGCGCTAGATTATTGGCAATTTGGCCGCCCACAGATACCACAATGCCGTGCGGCTGCTCAAAATCGGCGATATCTTGCATACGCTCCAGTGTTAACTCTTCGAAATAAAGCCGGTCGGAGCGGTCAAAGTCGGTCGAAACGGTCTCCGGATTGGAGTTGACGATAACCGTTTGCCAGCCATTGGCCTGGAGCGTTTTCGCGGTGTTGACGGCACACCAGTCAAATTCTACCGACGACCCGATACAATACGGCCCAGAACCGGTTACTATGACCGCCTGCTCGCCCAAGGGCTGGATATCATGGCGGTCGCCGTGGTAGGTGGTATAGAGATAGTTTGTCGAGGCCTCAAATTCACCAGCCAGGGTATCGATTTGTTTAATAACCGGCTGAATGCCGAGTTTGAGGCGCTGCTTGCGAATAGCTGCTTCTGCCTTCCCTTTCAGGCTGGCAAGCGTGCGGTCGGAGAAACCGCTCTGCTTGGCTCTCAGCAGCAGCGCTTTATCGAGGGGCTGTCGCTGCAATGTAGACGCCAAGGTGTGGATAGCCTGCAAGTGCTCCAGGAACCAGTTGTCGATGCCTGACAGCTGGTGAATGTTTGCGACGCTGCCGCCCTGTTTGAAAGCCTCGTTGATAGCGAAAATCCGGCGATCGGTCGCGACAGCTATCTCATCATAGGGGTCTTTGAACCGGTAAGGGTGGGTCGTCAGCCCGTCGGCGCCAATGTTGAGCATCCGGATGGCTTTTTGGAGGGCTTCCGGGAACGAGCGCCCCAGTGCCATGACCTCGCCGACGCTTTTCATTTCCGAGCCGAGACGATGGTCGCTGGATTTAAGTTTAGCTAGATCCCAGCGCGGCATTTTGACGGCGATATAATCGAGCGCCGGCTCAAAAAAGGCCGAAGTCGTGCCGGTCACGGCGTTGGTCAGCTCGTGCAGGCGCTTGCCCAGGACAAGCTTGGTGGCGACATAAGCCAGGGGGTAGCCGGTGGCCTTGGAGGCCAGGGCACTGCTGCGGCTGAGACGGGCGTTGACCTCAATGACGCGGTAGTCGCCATTATCCGGATTGAGAGCGTACTGAATGTTGCACTCGCCGATGATCTCCAGGTGGTTAATCGTCCGGATGGCGACCTCCCGCAGACGGTGGTATTCTTCGTTGGTCAAGGTCTGCGATGGTGCTACCACGATGCTCTCGCCGGTATGGATACCCATAGGGTCAAGATTTTCCATATTGCAGACGGTGATAGTGTTGCCGCTGGCATCACGGACGACTTCGTACTCGATCTCTTTCCAGCCGGCCAGGAACTCCTCGATCAATAATTGCGGCACCGCTTGGAAAGCTTCGACGGCCTTGCGCCGCAGTTCTTTGTCGTTATCGACCCGGCCGGAGCCTAGGCCGCCGAGACTGTAGCCGGCGCGCAGCATGAGGGGGTAGCCGATAATTTTGGCGGCAGCCAGGACCTCTTCCAGGTTGTAGGCCACGGCACTGCGGGCGGTCTTGGTGCCGATAGCCTCCATGGCAGTCTTGAACAGCTGGCGATCCTCAGTGGTTTTGATGGTCTGGACAGAGGTACCGGGCACGCGGATCCCAAGCCGCTTGAAGACACCGGCATCGTGGAGCTCCAGGCCGAGGTTGAGCGCGGTTTGGCCGCCAAAACCCAGCAGCACGATGTCGGGCTTTTCTTTCTCTAGGATTTTCGTGACCGTTTCTGTATCTAGCGGCTGGAAATAGACCCGGTCAGCCATGTCGCTGTCGGTCTGGACGGTGGCAATATTAGGATTAATCAGGACGGTGTAAATGCCTTCTTCTTTGAGGGCCTTAATGGCCTGGGAGCCGGAGTAGTCAAACTCGCCGGCCTGGCCGATGCGCAGTCCTCCGGATCCAAAAATGACGGCTTTTTTGGGCCTTGCCTGTTTCATACGGTCTCCCAAAACTTCTCGAAGAGCCAGGCGGTGTCAGTCGGGCCGGGGCTGGCTTCGGGGTGGAATTGCACCGAGAAGAATGGTTTGCTGGCATGCCTGATGCCTTCTACGGACTGGTCGTTTAGATTGCGGAATGACACGAGCCAGTCTCCCGGCAGTGATTTTTCGTCGATGGCGTAGCCGTGGTTTTGGCTGGTGATGACGCAGCGCTGGCTATCGATTTCCATGCAGGGCTGGTTGTGGCCGCGATGCCCGTACGGCAATTTGTAGGTTTTGGCGCCAGCCGCTAAGGCCATGATCTGGTTGCCCAGGCAGATACCAAATACCGGTTTGTTTTTGGCCAGGGCCTTGCGGGCAACCGCAATGGTTTCCGTGTAGTCAGTCGGATCCCCGGGGCCATTGGACAGCACGACACCATCGTAATCCTCGGCAGTGTAGTCATAGCCGCGGGGCACGCGCACGACTTGTGCCGGCAGTTTGAGCAGCGAGCGCAGAATGTTTTCTTTGGCGCCGCAATCAACCAGGATGATCTTTTTAGCGTGCTGGGAATTGTAGGCGACCGGCTGGCTGACCGAAATAAATTTTGGGGACAGCTGTAATTTTTTGATATCCACCGGGTGGGGGCTGATAGCTCCCAGCATAGTGCCCTGGCTGCGCAGGTGCTTGGTCAATGCCCGGGTGTCAACGCCGGTCAATATCGGTATATTTTGAGACTGCAGCCAGTCTAGGAAAGAGCTCTCAGACTGGCTGTGGCTGCCTTTAGCGGCTGCCTCGCTGACAACCACGCCGCTGACCTGGATTTTATCCGACTCGGCGTCACCCGGCTGGACACCATAGTTGCCAATCAGGGGATAGGTAAACACCAGAATCTGGTTGGCGTACGACGGGTCAGTCAGTGATTCAATGTAGCCAGTCATGCCGGTATTGAAAACGACCTCGCCGGCGTATTCGTCCGTCTGCCAGTCCGGAGTGGTGCCTGCAAACGCCGTACCATCGCTTAAATACAGCTTGGCTGGCTTTTTTATAAGAAAATCGCCCCTTTCGGAGCGATTTCCGCGCTGTGCCAGACTATCTGTGATCTTCACCTCATGCATTGCATTTGAATGTACCAGATAACCTGTTACAGCGCAAGCCGGTCATCCGTTGTATAATGAAGGACAATGAGTAAGACTATCACCCTGCCGGGGCTTATCGATCCGCATGTCCACCTGCGTGACCCCGGGCAAATACACAAAGAAGATTTCTTAACCGGCACATCGGCAGCGCTGGCCGGCGGCTTCACGACGGTGCTGGACATGCCGAACAACGCCCAGCCTACGACGACTCTAGCCCGCTTGGAAGCCAAGATAGCCAGTGCTCAAAGCAAAGCCGTCAGCGACATTGGTTTTTACTTCGGTACACTTGGCGATAATTTTACTGAATTTCCAGCTGTTATTGACAAGGTCAAGGGTTTGAAAATTTATCTTAACATCACCACCGGTAATTTCATCATCGACAAAGCGAAGCTGCTTGATATTTACAATGCCTGGCCGGGCGGCAAGCCGATCCTTTTGCACGCCGAAGAAGATGTCTCCGACCTGGTTTGGGAAACACTCAAGGCTACCCGCAAAGCAACCCATATGTGCCATGTCTCGAGCCGTGCCGAACTGGAATTTGTGATCCGGGCCAAAGATGCCGGTCTGCCAATCAGCTGCGGCGTCACACCGCACCATCTGTTTTTGACGGACCGGGACGCCGCACAGCTGGGAGGCCTCGGGCTGGTGAAGCCGTATTTGAAGCCCAAAGCGGACCAGGATTTTTTGTGGCAAAATCTCGAGTACATCGACGTCATAGAATCTGATCATGCGCCGCATACCAAAACTGAAAAACAGAGTGCTGCACCGCCGTTTGGTGTTCCCGGCCTGGAGACGACCCTGCCGCTCATACTTACTGCTGAAGCCGAAGGCAAACTGACCCGTGCTCAGCTGGTTGATCGGCTGCACACTAATGCGGCCAAGCTGTTCAATATCGCCACCGACGAAACAACGCATGTTGAAGTTGACATGGCTGAGTACCGGCTTAGTGATGCCGGGCTGCAGACCAAAGCCGGCTGGACGCCCTTCGCCGGCCGGCCGGTAATCGGCAAAGTATCACGTGTCGTGCTAAGAGGCGCCGCTGTCTATGAAAACGGCAGCGTTCTAGCTCGCCCCGGCAGCGGCCAGGTCATAGATTAGGGTGGTCAGCGCCCGGACGCCGTTTTCCAAATCTTTCGGCGTACTGTAGGCGTCCGGGTTGTGGGCTTTGCCGCCTGCTCGGCTTGGAGTGAAAAGCATAATCGACGGAATGCCAGCGCGGGCGACATTTTGGGTATCATGGCCGGCAGCGCTAAATAGCAGCATCGATTCACCAATCAGATCCTGATGCCGGCCAATCATTAGCCGGGCTCGGTTAATCAGGCTCTGTTCCATGTCTACTGGGTCGCCGCTGCCGGCAAGTGGCTCGCTAAATGCGATGGTAGCGGCCAGCGGGCCAAGCGCGTCTAATGCCCGCCGCCTGATTGCTTCGAAAGCCTCGTCCCTAGACTGCTTCTCTATGCCTCGCGTATCAAGCCGCAGCTTGATACGACCCTCCGGAGTGGTGTTTAGCTTAGTCACCGTGCTCACGACGTTTTGCGAACTATAGCCGGTGGCGATTTCACTGGCCATCTGGGCCAGTACCAGCGCGGCCTCCTGTCGACGGCGTATTTTTTCCGGCGGGAAAAATACGGCATCGGGTTTATCTGCGAGTTCCTGCAGGCTGAGATGACTTGCGTCGAAGGCGCTGCCAGATACACGCTGCTGCTGGTTGCGTTCAGCCAGCTTGGTGCGGAGCCTATCCAGAGCTGCTTGCGTTTCGACGTCGCTCTCGCTGCTTACGCGAAGGATCGTCCGCGTGTGCCCAGGGATAGTGTTGATAGTTTGTCCGTTAATAATAATCTCGCCAATAGCCAGGCCCGGAATGCCACTCTGATCAATTACTGAGCGAATGACGCTGGCTGTTTCAACGAGGCCATCGGCTCGTCTCTCTTGTCCCATTGGCGTTGCTCCGGAATGGTCAGCCTTGCCCGAAACGGCCAGCTCCAGATAACGGGCATGCGGATATTCTCGCTCATCCGGCGCCAGCGCTTCGTCTCCAATGATAATCTCATGGCGAATAGCTGCCGCGATGGCAGTGACGATTCCAACGTCGGCTGGCCGGCTATCCAGCGTGCTGTCCTGCTCGACGTGCAGCTCCATTGCAGCCAAAGGCGTCAGAATATCATGGCCACGAGGGCCAAAGATCGGCTGCATAACCTGCTCTATTTCTTGGGCTGTCAGCACTTCGGCCAGCGAAGGATCTTCACCATTGCTCATATTGAGTTCCTCGTCCGTCAGGCCATGAAACATACTGCGACTGCCAATTAGTGCCATACCAAACGCTGCTGATTCTTCAGCCGTCAGGGCCAATATGATGATATCGCGCTCCAGTTCTACACCGCTTTCGACCAAAGCTTTGACACCGACTAACGGTCCGATGACACCCACGGTACCGTCGTACATGTCTCCATTTTTAACCGAATCAGTGTGTGACAAAATCACAAGGGGTGACAGTTCTGGGTTATTGCCTTTGAGCGTACCGATTAGACCAAACGGATGTCTCAAGACCTCCATGCCGACCTCTTCCATAAACGGCTTGATGATCTTGTCTCGAGCTAGTATATCGACCGGTGATAGTGCCAGGCGCGTGACAGAGTAGCGCTCGGGCTGTTCCAGGGTTGGCATAATGGGCTTGCCGCCAATGGCGGCCAAATCCAGCAGATGGCGTTCGATGGTTGAGCCATCAATACGCTCAAGTACCTGGCGAAGGGCGTTGTCTTCGGATTCGTGGACTTTTTGCTCAGCTGACATCAGTAAATAATAGCAGAAATATGCCTTTTTGTCCAGTTTGTGAGCACAGTTTAGCCTACCTGGTTTCTCCCGAGGTAGTTCGTGTACCAGCTGTAGTCTTTGCCCAGGAATTTGGCGATCAACTCTATACCCAGCTCGGCGGTCTTGTTTTCGACGTCCTGGAAAGGGTTGTACTCGACAACATCGATGCCGACTACATTGCAGTGCTGGCCGATATACTCGGCGATAGTAGCGATTTCGCGGTAAGTCAGGCCTTTGGCGTTGGGCATGCCGGCACCGGGGGCGTAGATGCGGTCAATCACATCCAAGTCCAAGCTAACCCAGATATTCGGAACCCGCGCGGCCAGCTTATCGATCATGGCGAGCAGCGGTGCCAGGTTTTGGCTTAGCAAATCAAACAATGTGAAAGCCGGTAATTTTTCACGCTTAATAAGGTCAAGTTCCGCCTGGTCAAAATCACTGCCGCCAATGTGCAGCAAATCCTGCTTGGCAATTTTGACCGTTTCGCCGTGCAAATTTTTTAAGGCTGGCGCCCCAAAACCAAGCAGCGAGGCCAGATGCATGCCGTGGATGTTGCCAGTTAGCGTCGTTTCGTCGGTGTTCATATCGCCGTGGGCGTCGAGGTAGATCAAGCCAAGCTCGCCGCCCAGGGCAGCTGAAGCGCCGCTAACCGCTCCCAGATTGATAGAATGATCACCGCCAAGCGCGATCACCCTTTCGCCTTGACTGATGGCCTGCTCGCTCAGCCGGGCGACTTCCTGGTTGACCCGCACGATTTCATCCAGATAGTGCAGGCGCGGATTGCCGGGCTCCAGCTCCTGACGATCGCGGCATTCGACGTCACCGGCATCAGTGAGCTCAAACCCTGCCGCTGCCAGCTTGGAGATAATTTCCCGGTGCCGAAAAGCCTGCGGCCCGACATCTACCCCCAGATTTTTGGCACCTAAATCAAGGGGCACTCCGATGATAGTCGCTTTCGTGGCTGGTCCTGCACTCATACTAGACAGTGTATCACCCCGGCCGGCTGTTATTCTGCCCGGGCCGGGCGTATCATAAGAGGTAGCGTGAAATATAGTATTGGAATTTTTGGCTCTAACACCGGCGACATGAACACCTCGCTGCCGGTGGCTGACGCCTTGGGGCGGGCTCTCAGCAAGCATGCCGAATCAATTATTCTCATTACCGGTGCCTTCGCCGGCATACCCTACCAGGTCGCTAAAATCGCGGCTGACGGCGGCACGGATGTGTGGGGTTTTTCTGAGGCGCCGAATGAAGCTCGCCAGCGGGAACTGTACCCCGGCAACGACCTTGCTCTATATGGCAAGATCTCGTACCTGCCGCCGGATTTCCAGTTCATAGACTATGCCCGGGCCTGCAAAAAATATCGCAATGTCCTGGCTTGCGCCACATGTGATGCCGGCATCATCATCGCCGGACGCTGGGGCAGCCTCAACGAATTTACCAACTTGCTGGATATGCAAAAAGTCATTGGTGTTCTGACGAACAGCGGCGGCATAGCCGACGAATTGCCCGCTCTTTCTCGCAAAATCTCCAAACCTGGCCAGGGCCAGATCATTTTTGACAACGACCCCGAGCAACTGGTCAAAAGAGTACTCGCTACTCTGTCCGCAGAGACTGTTTGACCTCGGCGGCCAGATTGGGGTTCCACATAGCGGCGGTGACAGATTGCACTATGTCGGCACCTGCATTGCGGTATTCGTGGAAGTCTGCCGGGTTCATGACTCCCCCGATGCCGATGATTTCAAAGTCCAGGCCGTGCTTTGTACGAATAGCATGAAGCCGCTTGACCATGTCGATGCCGGCCCATTTGATGCTGGCGCCGCAGATGCCGCTTTTGAGCCGGCCCTCGCCTGGCAGCAGCTGGCTGCCCTGCTCGTCAACGACGGCGGCCGGTATGGTGTTGATTGCCGAGTATGCCCTCAAGTACGGTACGCTGTCGAGGATAATTTGTTCGAGCAGATCCTGCTGCTCGGGTGCGAAGTAGCCGAGTTTGCCGATCAGCGGTGTGCCGCCGACGACGGCTTTGACTTTGCGGGCAATGCTAATCACTGAGTCGTGGCTATAGCACAGCACGCCCTCGCTGGCGACGTTGGGGCACGAGAAATTTACTTCGATAGCCTGGACGCCGGTACTGGCCATCAACCGGGCAGTTTCGGCAAAATCATCGAAATAATCTTCCTGGCTGAAGCCCGGTTTGATAGTGCCGACTACACCGCCGACCAGCAGTTGTCCGCGGCCCTGTTTGGCAACGGCTTTTTTCATGTCATCGATCCAAAATTCCGGTCCGCGAGAGGGGTTGCCAAAGGAATTAGTAATTGTCAGTTTATCGATTGGCGTGTCAGAGACGGTGTGGCCGACAAGCGGCTCGGCGGCCTTCTCGAGCGTCAAATCACCGTCGACGTCGACGTATACGACATTTGGGAATTGGTTGACGGTGAATGGCACGCTGCGCTGGGTCTTGTAGACTACGATGTCAAAGCCGCGCTCAAAGGCGTAGCCAATATGCTTGCTGGTCGGCAGCGATCCGGCGCCGATACCAAAGGGCGAGTATAGCGGGTGCCCTAAAAAACTGTAGATGGGCTGGCCGGTGTTTTCATAAGGAGTTTCGGAGCTGTCGAGCGGAAATGGGCCATTGTCAAAATTGTCGTCAAATGTCTTGGCTGGGTCTAAAAATACGGCGCGCTGTTTCGGCATCGGTTGCTCCTCGTGCTATTTAAGGATACCATGTAAGGAGATGACCTTCCTAGAGAAACTTGACGCTGCCGTGTCTAAAAATGACTCGCTGCTGTGTGTCGGCCTCGATCCCGATATGGCCAAATTGCCGCCTCACCTAACGGACGAAGCGGCTCCCTGCTTCACCTTTAATAAAGCTATAATTGATGCTACTGCCGACCTTGTCTGTGCCTACAAGCCTAACTCGGCATTTTATGAAGCACGCGGCGCGGCCGGTATCGAAGAACTCAAACAAACCTGCGATTACATCAAACAAACCTGCCCCGGCATCCCCATTATTCTGGATTTTAAACGCGGCGATATCGGCAATACCAGCAGCTATTATGCCCAGTTCGCATTTGATTACCTGGACGCCGACGCGGTCACTGTCCAGCCCTACATGGGCCGCGAAGCCGTGCAGCCGTTCTTGGATTATGCGGACAAAGGCATTATGGTACTCTGCCGTACCTCCAATGCCGGTGCCGACGAATTTCAAGATCTGAGCATTGACGGGCAGAAATTGTTTCTGCGCGTGGCAGAACATGTGCGCAATGACTGGAACGCCAACGGCAACTGCATGGTAGTAGCTGGGGCAACCTTCCCCAAAGAGCTGGCTGAAATTCGGACAGTCATCGGCGATGGAATGGTTATTTTATCACCCGGCGTGGGCGCCCAGGACGGCCAGGCCGAGGCGACCGTCAAAGCCGGTCTCAACAGCGGCGGACGAGGCTTAATTATTAATTCGTCGCGCCAGACGCTATACGCTTCGGACGGTCCTGATTTCGCGGAAGCAGCCCGAGCTGCAGCCGCTCGCCTGCGAGATGAAATTAACAGCTTCAGAGGAGTACATCAGGCATGAGTGACACCCAAGTTAAAAAAGAGCTGGCCTTGGATCTATTCGGTATCGGAGGTGTTAAGTTCGGTGAATTTACCCTGAAAAGCGGCCTGGTTAGCCCCATTTATGTTGACCTGCGTCTGTTTGTCAGCTATCCAAAGACCCTGAAAAAAGTCGCCAAACTGTACGCTGAGCAATTAAAGCCCCTGAAGTATGACCGCCTGGCCGGCGTGGCCTATGCCGCTCTGCCGATTGCCGGGGCTATCAGCTTGGAGCTGGAGCAGCCTTGGATTTTTATGCGCAAGGAAGCTCTCAAAAAGGCTTACGGACTGGAAAAAAGCCTCGAAGGTGAATTTAAAAAAGGCGAAACAGTGGTCATGATCGAAGATTTGACTACCCGGGCGACGTCGCTGCTGGAGGCCATTCCGGCAATCGAAGCCCACGGCCTCATCGTCAGGGACGCCGTCGTGCTGCTGGACTACCAAAAGGGCGGCAAGCAGCGCCTCAAAGAACAGGGTTACGATCTGCACGCCTTCATGACAATGCGCGAGTTTATCGACATCATGCACACCGAGGGCAAAATTGACGCCGCCAAGCGCCAGCAATCGCTCGCCTTCATCGAATCCTAGAGGTTTTTAACTACTTTTTATTGTCTTCAACCCAGGTTCGAGCGTTTTTGAAGATTTGGAGCCAGGGCGAGTCTTCGGACCAGTCTTTAGGGTGCCAAGAGAGCTGGCGGGTCATGAAGGCTCGTTCGGGGTGTGGCATCAGAATGGTGGCTCGGCCGTCCGGAGTGGTCAGGGCGGTAATGCCCTGGGGCGAGCCGCCCGGGTTGGCTGGGTACGTTTCGGTTATTTTTCCGTAATTGTCGACATACTGGGCAGCTACCAAGTTGTTTTTTAAGGCGGCTTTCAGCTGGTCGGGACTGGTGAACTCGGCTTTGCCTTCGCCGTGAGCGGTCGGTACCGGCAGAATAGAACCCTCCATGCCTTTGAAAAATATCGATGGAGTTTTGTTGATTTGAGCCAGCACCAGGCGGGCTTCAAATTGCTCGGAAGTATTTTTGAGGAAAGCTGGCCAATGCTCAGCGCCGGGGATTAGCTGCCTAAGGGCGGCCAGCATTTGGCAGCCATTGCAGACACCAAGCGTGAAAGTATCGGGGCGCTCGAAGAATTTCACGAAAGCGGCGCGGAGTTTTTGGTTGAATAAAATGGATTTAGCCCAGCCTTCGCCCGCTCCCAGGACGTCGCCATAGCTGAAGCCGCCGCAGGCCGCCAGACCGGCAAAATCATCGAGGCTGTGCCGGCCGGAGATGATGTCGTTGAGATGGACGTCAACAGCTGTGAATCCGGCGCGATCGAAGGCCGCGGCCATTTCGATCTGGCCGTTAACCCCTTGCTCGCGGAAAATGGCAACCTTTGGTTTGGCGGTGTACGCTGGAGAGTGCCTTTGAGCGTACGCTGCCGGGACACTAACGGCGGTTAAGCCTGGATCTTTGTCGTCCTGGATTTGGGCATGTTCTTGTTCGGCGCTGGCCGGATTATCACGCAGTTTTTGGAGCTGATAGCTGGTGTCGCTCCACCAGCTTTCCAGCTGCGCCCGGCTATTGCGATACAGTTCGTCGGTGCCATCTTTGATGATGATTTTCTGAACAGAGGTTGGCCGGCCGATACTATGCGCGCGTTCGCCAAAGGTCTCCAGCACCGTCCCGGCATCCGTTTTGGAAACTTGAATCACGGCACCAAGCTCTTCATTGAATAATTTTTCCAGACTGCTGCCGGCTAATGCGCCAAGATCTAAGTCCAGGCCGCAGCGGCTGGCAAAAGCCATCTCTAAAACGGCCGCCAGCAAGCCGCCGTCGGAGCGATCGTGATAGGCCAGAACTTTGCCGCTGTGCTTGAGCTCCCGCAGTTTGGCAAAAGCTTCTTTGAGTACAGCGGCATCGGCATCGGGCGCCGGGCCGCCAATTTGGTTATAGACTTGTGCGAGGGCTGATCCGCCAAGTCTCGGCGTATCGGCGCCTAGATTGATAAGCACTAGGATGGTATCGTCGATTGTATTCAGCTGGGGAGTCAAGGTTTTTTGGACATCGCTGACCGGTGAAAAACCGGTAATAATGAGCGACACCGGCGAAATGACGCTCTTGGCGGTCTGGCCGTCTTGCCAAGTGGTGCGCATGCTTAGACTATCTTTGCCGACTGGGATGGTTAGGCCCAGGGCCGGGGCGAATTCTTCACCCACGGCTTTAACGCTGTCGTACAAGTGTTCATCTTCTTGGCTCTGGCCGACAGCAGCCATCCAGTTGGCAGACAGTTTGATATCTGATACTTTTTCGATGTCGGCGGCCATGAGGTTGGTGAGGGTTTCACCGATAGCCATCCGAGCTGCCGCCGCGGGGCTCGTCACTGCCAGCGGCGTGCGTTCGCCCATGGCCATGGCCTCGCCGGCTTGACTGTCAAAACCGACGGCCGTAACTGCCACATCGCTGACCGGGACTTGCCAAGGCCCGATCATTTGATCGCGGGCCACCAGGCCGCCGACGGTACGGTCACCGATAGTGATTAGGAATTTCTTGCTGCCGACGGCCGGCAGCTTCAGTACTCGCTCAATGGCTTCGTCAATCGGGGTATCAATAGCTAGCGGTCGGTCCTCAGCGGCTTGGCGGGCAATGTCACGGGTCATTTTAGGCGGCTTGCCAAATAGCACATCCATCGGCAGGTCCACGGGATGGTTATTGAATAGACGGTCGCTTAGCACCAGCTGCCGGTCTTCGGTCACCGTACCGACAACGGCGAAAGGCGCCCGTTCGCGCGCGCAAATCTCGCTAAATCGTTCCAGGTCTCCCTGGGCAATACCGAGCACATAGCGTTCCTGGGCTTCATTGCACCAGATTTCCAGTGGCGACAAGCCCGGTTCGGCGCTCGGTATATCCCGCAGTTCAAACATTGCTCCCCGGTCAGAATCGTGCACTAGTTCCGGCAAGGCATTTGACAGTCCCCCGGCACCGACATCGTGGATAGTAATAATTGGATTATCGTCGCCCTGACTCCAGCAGCTGTCAATTACTTCTTGGGTTCGCCGTTCGATTTCGCCGTTTCCCCGCTGGACGGAGGCAAAGTCCAGGCTGGCGTCGCTGCTGCCGGACTGCATGCTGGAGGCTGCCCCGCCGCCTAAGCCGATGAGCATGGCTGGACCGCCCAGGACGATGATCAGCGAGCCGGCCGGCAGCCGGTTTTTGGCGACATGCTGGTCTCGGATATTGCCCAAGCCGCCGGCAATCATGATCGGCTTGTGGTAGCCCCAGACTTGGTCCCCTGCCTGCTGCTGGTACGTCCGAAAATAGCCGGCTAGGTTGGGCCGGCCGAATTCATTAGCAAAGCCAGCCCCGCCGATCGGGGCATCCAGCATGATGTCGAGAGGTGAAACGATGCGGTCCGGTTTGCCGTATGGCTGCTCCCACGGCCGCAGCGCGCCAGGAATTTCTAGGTTTGACACTGTGAAGCCGGCCAAGCCCATTTTGGATTTTGCTCCCCGGCCGGTGGCAGCTTCGTCGCGAATCTCGCCGCCGATGCCGGTGGCCGCTCCCGGCACAGGCGCGATGGCTGTCGGGTGGTTGTGAGTTTCGACTTTGATAACGGTGTGCACCGGCTCCCGATGGTAGCCATACTGTCCGCTGGCCGGGTCGCTAAAAAAACGGCCGGCGGTGGGGCCGCGCAGCACGGCGGCATTGTCATGGTAGGCCGACAGGACGTCCTGGCCCCCCTTCTCGTAGGTGTTTTTAATCATTTTAAACAGGCTTTTGGGCTGGGGCTGGCCGTCAATTACCCAGTCGGCGTTAAAGACCTTGTGCCGGCAGTGCTCGCTGTTGACCTGGGCGAACATCATCAATTCGACATCGGTGGGGTCACGCCCCAGCCGGGAGTAGGCTTCATAAAGGTAGTCAACCTCGTCATCGGCCAATGCCAGTCCCAAGGTTTTATTAGCAGCTGCCAAAGCGTCTTTTCCGCCATGTAACAGGCCGACGGTGCTCAGCGGTGCTGGTGCGGTGGTTTCAAATAAAATCTCGGCCGCCACTACTTCTGACAAGACAATTTCAGTCATCCGGTCGTGCAGCAGGCCGGCGATTGCCTCGCGGTGCTGCGAACTGCTGCCCGTCACATAGTATGCAATTCCTCGTTCTAGGCGCTTGACTTCTGACAGCCCGGAATTATGGACAATGTCGGTGGCTTTGCTGGACCAGGGTGAAATGGTCCCGGGCCGCGGTACTGCCAGGAATAATACACCTTCGCGGCCGCCGGAAAAAGCAGTCCCGTAAGCGGTCAGCTGCTGGAGGCGTTTTTCGGCTTCGCCGGAGATCTCCTCGCTGGCGTCGACCAAGTGAAGGTACTCGGCGCCGATATCAGCGATTGAGCTGTCGATAGCTTGCAGGCGGGCGAGTAGTTTGGTCCTGCGAAAATCCGATAGCGCCAGGGTGCCACGGTAGACCTGCACTAGCGGACCTCCAGGCTGTCACCAGCAAAGGTAATATCCAGCGGTTTGATGATGACTTGCTTGGGTCCAGTCGTTACAGTACCGGCAATCCAGGCTTTGAAGCCGCATTGCTCGGCAACCATTTTGGCGTCGGCAGCTTGCTCGGCCGGCAAGTAGACGGCATAGCCGGCGCCCATATTGTAATTGCCGTACATCTCAGTGAGGTCATTGTCGGCCTGTTCACCGATAAATCGAAATATTTCAGGTACTATCGGCACTTCGTTTATGACATAGCTAAAGTCTTCGGTGGCGCGCATAAGTTTGCGCCAGCCGTGGCCAGTAATATTTGACAGGTAGTGGATATCCAAATCTGCAGCCTGCAGAGCCGTGACAAATTGGGCGTAAATGTGTGACGGCACCAGTGCCGTTGCGCCAAACAGAGCACCGTCGGCCATCTTCGTCTGGTAGCCATCTGTCAGCTGAGCGGCAAGTTCGCGGATCAGGCTGATGCCGTTGGCGTGGACGCCGCTGGATTCGACCAGTACGATAGCATCGCCCGCCTGCAGATTTTTGCCCTGCACCAGGTGTCTGGCTTCTTTGATGACGCCAAAGGCCGAGCCGGCTAGTTCCAGCCGGCCATTTTCTACCAGACCGGACAGCGACTGGGTTTCACCGCCGCCCCAGACGACTTTGGCGTCGTCGCAAGCCGACCGCCAGCCTTTGATGAGATCTGCGGCCAGCGTTTCATCAGTTAACCATTCGTAGGAGTTTGACGACCAGTAAGCATTCAGTACTATGGGGGTTGCGCCGACGCTGGCCAGGTCATTGATGACGCAGGCTACGGTGTCCTGGGCAACAGCGGCAAAGTGGCTGGTGCCGGTTTGCTCGTAGACGGCTTGGGCAATCAGGCTCTTGGTGCCGAGGCCCTCCTGAACAAAGGCTCCCCATGTGCCAGTGTCAAAACTAAAAACATAGGCTGATTCGCCGCGGGTGCCATCCACCTCGCTAAAACCCGCCGGTAAATTTTTGGTTGTTGCCAGGCCCTCTTTTTGAGCCAGCACTTTTACGGGATCGGCCTGGTCGTAATTGACGGATTGATGATACGAAAGCTTCTTGGTCATAGTCCCCTTATTGGTTTATTGTACCGTACAATTTGACCCATGCGAAAATTAGGGTTGCCAGAGTCCCCGGAAATGCTTAAGATAAGAGCAGATGATTGATAGGTGTCAACCGGATCTTTTTTGTTCCCCTCGTTTCTCAGCAACGAGCAGCCAATCTGGGCGCCTAGCTTCAAAAATTAAAAATAGGAGCCGGCTATGCCGCTAGATATTGGCAGCGATCAACTCAAGGAAAAGTGCGCGGTGTTTGGCGTCATCGGACGTACGGCGGCCGTCGGCAGCCACAAATCTGACACGCAAACGGGCCTGGAAGCGGCTCGTTTAGCTTTTTATGGCCTGTGGGCGCTGCAGCACCGCGGCCAAGAGAGCTCCGGCATAGCCAGCAGTGACGGAACTGACCTGCATGTGCATACCGCCCAAGGCCTGGTAGCAACAGTCTACCGCGAAGAAGACTTGGAGCAGCTGCCGGGCCATATCGCTATCGGCCATAACCGTTATTCCACCTCTGGCGGCGCCGCTGACTGTTACAACCAGCCGTTCGTCGACTATCAGCGCAAATTCGCGTTTGCCCACAACGGCAATCTGCCGGACTTCAGCAAGCTGGAGGAATTCCTCAGCAATCGCGGTGTTAGTCTCGACAAGCTCAATGATTCGTCGATGATGTCGGCGCCCATAGGCTGCTACATAGATGATGGCCTGGATTTGCCGGAAGCTGTCGCTGAGGCCTACCCATTATTTACCGGCGTCTTCTCCTCTGTCGTGATGGATACCAATCGCCTAATTGCCTTCCGTGACCGCTGCGGCGTTCGCCCGCTGTCGATTGGCACCATGGCAGACGGCGGCTACGCCGTAGCTTCTGAGACCTGTGCATTTGATACTATCGGCGCTACTTTCCTAAGGGATGTTGAACCGGGCGAACTGGTCGTTATCGATGAAAGCGGCATTACCTCGCACCAGGTAGTCAAAGGCGATCTGCGGCTGGATATGTTTGAAATGGTTTACTTTGCCCGCCCCGACAGCCTGCTGCTTGGCGAGCGCGTCGAAGTTGTCCGCAAAAACTTTGGCCGGGTGATGGCCAAAGAGTTCCCGATTGAAGCCGACGTCGTTATCCCTGTACCTGACTCCGGCATACCAGCCGCTATTGGCTACTCCCAGGCTACGGGCATTCCATTCGAGATGGGGCTCATCAAAAACCGCTATATCCACCGTACCTTTATTCGTCCCACGACGGCGCTACGCGAACGCGATGTCAAAATGAAGCTTAATCCGGTTATCGAAACTATTAAGGACAAGCGGGTAGTGCTGATTGATGATTCTATCGTTCGCGGCACGACCATGGGTCATCTAGTCTCCATGATGTTTGATGCTGGCGCTCGTGAAGTCCACCTGCTGATCTCCAGCCCGCCAGTGCGCTACCCCGATTTTTACGGCATCAACACGCCCAAGCAGACTGACCTGCTGGCCGCGTATATGACTGTCTCGGAGATGCGTGATCATGTCGGAGCCACATCGCTGCACTTCCTGTCGTTCGACGGCATGATCCAGGCTACCGGCCATCCTGCCGGCAGCTTTACCAACTCCTGTTTCACCGGTGAGTACCCAATTTCGATTGGCAAGCGGGCGGCTGAGATCACCAAAGTCGGACCCGGCAAAGTCTTGCCCAAAGGTACGCGCACACAAACCAAGCTGGCGACTGCCCGCACCGCATGAAGCCGCGTATCGCCGTCCTAGCTTCGGGGGGTGGTACAACGGCCGAGGCCTTTATTCGGGCCGGTCAGCATGGTGAGATCACTGCCGAAGTCGGTGTGGTGATTGCCAGCCGCAAAGATGCCGGTATTTTCCAGCGCATCAAGGACCTCAACGAAGAATTTGGATTATCGATCACCTGCCAGCTCATCAACAGCGCCACACACCCGGTCGCTGCCGGGGAGACAGTCGAACGCGGACACCAGACCGGCGCCGAAGAAGGTGCCATCCTAGAACTTTTGCAAGCCGGCCAGTTTGATGTCATCGCTTCCCTTGGCTATATGAAACGAATCGGTCCGCGGCTGATTGCGGCGTTTGGCTGGCATCCGGAATACACTAGCATATACCAGGCTATGATGCTTAATACCCATCCCGGGCTGCTGCCTGATACCAAAGCCATGTACGGCGAGCAAATACAGCGCTACATCCTTGATAAAGGCCTGCCCTACGGCGGCCAAAGCCTGCACCTGATTTCAGAAGATTATGACGAGGGACCGATTTTGGCCGAGCACAAGGTGCCGGTGGAGCCTGGTGATACCTCAGAAACATTGTTTGCACGGGTACAGGCCGCCGAAAAACACTATTTACCCGGTGATATCGAAGACTTCATCAAGGGCCGGCGGGCCTACATAAAGGAAAAGGAATAATCATGGCCAAAGTTTTGGTGATTGGCAGCGGCGGCCGCGAACAGGCCTTGGCCTGGAAACTGGCGCAATCAGACAAAGTTGACAAAGTGTACGTAGCGCCCGGCAACGCCGGCAGCCGCGGCGCTGTCGAGAGCGTCGCTATCGGCTTTCTCGATGTGCCGGAACTGCTGCGTTTTGCCACCGAAAAGCACATTGACCTGACTGTTGTAGGCCAGGAAGCGTCCTCGGCCGCCGGTGTCGTCGACGCCTTCCAGGAGGCTGGCTTGACGATTTTTGGTCCCACCAAAGCCGCCACCCAGATTGAATCCTCCAAGGTTATGTCTAAAAACTTGATGGCCGCCGAGCATATCCCGACGGCCGCCTATAAAACCTTTACCGATGCCCATGAAGCGCTGGTCTACGCCCAGGGGCGGCCACTGCCGGTGGTCATAAAAGCCGATGGCCTGGCCGAGGGTAAAGGCGTCACCGTCTGCTTCACGGTGGAGGATATCGAAGAAGCTATCGACAAAACCATGATCAAGCGCGCCTTTGGTGACTCCGGCAACCAGGTTGTAGTCGAAGATTTCTTGAAGGGTCAAGAAGTTTCGGTCCATGCTCTCTGCGATGGCCGCCGCTCAGCCATCTTCCCTGCTTCCCAGGATCATAAGCAAATCAATGACGATGACCGGGGACCCAACACCGGCGGTATGGGCGTCATTGCTCCTGTCCCGTGGGTTACACCACAGCATCTTGAGTACGTGAATGAAAAAATTGTCCAGCCGGCGCTGCGCGGTCTCGCCGAGCAAGACGCGACATTCACCGGCTGTCTCTATCCGGGACTAATGATTGACAGGGAGGATATACAAGTTGTCGAGTTTAACGCCCGTTTCGGCGATCCTGAAGCCGAAGTGTATATGCGCTTGCTGGACGGGGACCTCTACGATATTCTACTGGCTTGCGCTAATGGCAGGCTTGACCCCAAAACCGTTGCCTGGAAAAACAGTTATGCTGTCAGTGTCGTTGCGGCTTCCCCTGGCTACCCTGGAAGCTACCCAAAGGATTTGCCCATCACCGGCATCGAAGAAGCTGAGAAAGACGCGGCTATTGTCGTCTTCCACGCCGGAACTGCCCATAAAGGCGGCCAGCTGGTCACCAGCGGCGGGCGCGTCCTAAACGTCACGGCTGTCGGTTCTACGCTCGATGAGGCCTTGGATAAAGCCTACGCGGCCATGCAAAAAATCAACTTCGAGGGAATGCACTACCGCACCGATATCGGCCGCCGCCCTAGCTGAGGGTTTTTTGCCAGCCGTCGGCTTGAAGCTGGGCGTCTTTGGCTAGGACAGAGTCATGCTGTTTTTGGACAAAGGCTTCGTATTTTTGAGCAATCCCGGGATCGCCTAAAGCCAGGATGCGGACTGCCAGCAGAGCGGCGTTTTTGCCGCCATTCTCCGGCATGGTGGCCAAAGGGATGCCGGGGGGCATGGCGACGTTGGACCACAGGGCTTCGTGGCCGTGCTCGGCGCGTTTGACGGGTATAGAGATAACCGGCAGATTGGTCTGGGCGGCCGTGACACCGGCCAGGTGGGCCGAGCCGCCGGCACCGGCGATGATTATTTTAAGTCCCCTATCAGCGGCGCCGCGGACATAGGCGCTGGTTTCGTCAGGTGTGCGGTGGGCTGACAAGACGCGCACTTCATTGGCAATACCAAATTCATCAAGTACTTTAGCGCTGACGCTCATGACGTCTAAATCAGAGTCAGATCCCATAATAATTCCTACGAGCGGACTAGCCATTTTTTCCTCCTGTTTTATCAAAGACTTTCCTTATACAATAATCATACCGTATAATAGGGGTAATGGGTATACAGGCAATCTCTACTACTGACTTTACATTTCCCGGCCAGAGCGCGCTGTATCATGGCAAAGTCCGCGACGTGTACAGTATCGGGGACAAGCAAATAGTCATTATAGCTACTGATAGGATTTCGTGCTTTGACGTCATCTTGCCGCGGCCGGTTCCCTATAAAGGGCAGGTTTTGAACCAATTGGCGGCGCATTTCCTAGAAGCGACGAGTGATATCATGCCGAATTGGCTGCAGGCGGTGCCGGATCCCAATGTTAGCGCTGGGTTCAAAGCCGAGCCGGTGATGGTCGAATTAATTGTCCGTAGCTGTCTAGTCGGGCATGCCTGGCGCGAATACCAAGCTGGCAAGCGCGAAATTTCGGGTGCTGCTATGCCAGAGGGTATGGCAGAATACGACGCTTTTCCCGAACCGCTCATCACACCGACTAGCAAGGCAGATGTCGGTCACGATGAAGATATGACCGAAGCAGAGATTTTTGCCCAGGGCCTATCGACTCCCGAGGAATGGCAGCAGATTAAGGACTACATGCGCAAATTGTTTGCCCGCGGCCAAGAGATGGCTCGGGCTCGTGGCCTGGTGCTAGCCGACACCAAGTACGAATTCGGACGTCTAGACGGCAAGCTTATCCTGATTGACGAAATACATACGCCCGATTCGTCACGCTACTTTTACGCCGACGGTTACGACGCCTATGTTGGCGGCCAAAAAGATATCACACCCAAGCATTTATCCAAAGAATTCGTGCGGGAGTGGCTGATGGAACAGGGTTTTAACGGTAATCCTGGCGAAACGATGCCGGACTTGACTGATGAATTTTTAAATATGGTGACGGAGCGCTATATAGAGCTGTACGAGGAAATGAGCGGCCAGAAATTTGTCAAAGCACCCGTAGCAGATGATGTCCAGGAACGAATCCAGGCCAACACTTTGCGATACCTGAAAAAGGCTGCTTCATGAAGCCAATCAACTTGCCGATGGTTGATTCGACCGCCAATTTCAGCGCTATCGACCCCTTGGACAGCCGTTACTACGATCCCAGCATTGCCTGCTATTTGTCTGAGCGCAGCCGAGTTGCCTACCAGGCCTATGTCGAGGCCGCTTTGGCCCATGCACTGGCTGAATTTGGCGTTTGCTCGAGAGAGATCGCCGAAGAAATCGAAATGGCCGCCAGCAAGGTTACCGCTGAGACTGTAGCCGAAGAGGAAAAAACCACCAAACACGATGTCAAAGCCTTGGTAAATTGCATCAAAGCCGGGCTATCTGATGAAGCCAAGCCCTATGTCCATTTTGGCGCGACTTCCTACGATATTGTCGCCACCGCCCTTAGCCTGCAGCTGCGAGCGGCAGCCAATGAAGTTGTCTTGCCTCGCCTAGTCGAGCTGGAAAAGAGCTTGCTGCGCCTGACCAAAGACTATGCCGAAACTGTCCAAGTAGGGCGAACCCATGGCCAGCACGCGGTACCGGTCACTTTTGGTTTTGCGATGGCCGAATACGTCAGCCGCCTGGGAGACAACATCATGACCCTTCGGGCGCTCAGCGGACGTCTGCACGGCAAATTCTCCGGTGCTGTCGGCGCCTATAATGCCTTGAGCCTGTTCGTCGATGATCCGATGCAGTTTGAGACAACCGTTTTGGGCTATCTCAACCTCACGCCAGCGCCCTACTCGACTCAGATTATTCCTGCTGAAAATTACGTACGGCTGCTGGACGAGCTAACCATTTCAGCCGGTATTATGGCCAATTTATCACATGATATGCGCCATCTGCAGCGCAGCGAAATCGCCGAAGTCCGGGAGCATTTTGATCCCGGCCAGACAGGCTCCAGTACCATGGCCCACAAGCGCAACCCCTGGAATTTTGAGAATGTCATCAGTATGTCCAAGCAAGTCACTGCCCAGCTCGTCAATGCCAACCTCAACCTCAGCAGCGAGCACCAGCGTGACTTAACCGATTCTGCCTCGGCCCGCTTTTACGCCGTCGTCCTGGCTAGCGTTGCCTCCATGGCCCAGCGTCTCGGCATTGTCATGGCCAAAATCGAAGTCGACGAGGACAGTATGAAGCGCAATCTGTACCTCAGCGGCGGCGCCATCGCGGCCGAACCGCTGTACTTGCTGCTGGAAAAATACGGCCACACCGGCGGCCACGAGGTTGCCAAGCTGCTGGCCCACCAAGCATTAGAAAGTGACCGGTCGCTGTACGAAGTTGCGTCCGAGGATAGTGCGATCACCGATTACTTCAACAAGTTCACTGACTCCGAAAAACAAATCCTCCAAGAACCCGAAAAATATTACACCGGCCTGGCTGCCCAAAAAGCCCATATGATTTATGAGACATGGACAGAGCGCCTCGGCTCAGTACCGGCCGCTCTTTGATGATCTAAATGGGCGTTAGTACGCTTTCTGACGATGCTGTTGACGATATGGTCGGTGGCTCGCGGTATTCCGCCGTCACGTGCGCGCCGAATCAATGAAGCAGCTACTAAGCCTTGCAAATCCAAATGGCCGCTCATGGCAGCGTCATGAGAAATATACCCCCCTTGACCAAGTCTATTGAGCAAGCTCTTGTTTTCCGCGGTATATATCACGTTTGCACCAAGCTCTTTGATCGTCTGTCCATCGACTAATTGATCGCATTTTGCCAGTATTGCCGTGATTTCGGGGTCTAGCTGGCTTTCAATGGAGAGGCTCAGCTGTGCATAGATATTAAGATTTTGCAGACCGCCGGCAATTCTGCGCAGCATTACCCCCCTGCGCTCTACATCGGGGGTAATGCCAAGTTTATTTGCAAGACTCATGCGGTGCGTTCGTGCAGTTGATACTGCACGTTTGCGCTGCTGCGCAATTTGCTTAGATACCAGACCGCCTGCAATCTGTTCTAAAACTTGCTCTTCAGTATCGCTCAATTTAGGGGTCTTGGGGGTCCCATCTGCCTCGTGTAAAGCGTGGGCTTCCAGTACAGTCTTCTTGATGGGGATAAAGCTAGCCGCCCCTTCCATATCAACCACATCTAGTTTCGTAAAGATATTATGGAGATGAGTTCTGACTGTTGATATGGCCCTGTCTATATCATGAGCAATGGTTGTGTATCTCCAGCCTTGAGCACCTCCCGCGAGAACTTCGTACTCAACTGACGTTAATTGACCCAATGGATTTTCGCCATCTTGAGAGCCGTCACGACAAGCTATGTATATGCTGCCGTCGATTTCTCCGGCAATTCTGATGCTGGAAGCTTCATCCTGAGGCATAGTATCAGCCAGACCGTCTACAGCTCGAGGTGCTGATCTCATACGACTCCTTTAGAGCAATATTTTAGCATATTTTACTTTTTTCGCAAAAAATGCTTTGAGCCTTAGTGGAGGTAGAAGCCGCGGACTTGCTTGTCCGGAGCCATAGCGATGGCGACGTCGTATTTGCGGAGGGTTTCGATGACCTTTTCGTCGCCAACGGAGCCGCTGCTGGTCAGCACGGCCCGGATACCAGCCTTGGCGAGGAGTTCGGGACCGTCCGGAAATGGAAAGAAGCTGTCACTGTAGGCCGCCGCACCAGCCAGTTTTTGCTTGTCGAGAGTAATTTTCAGGATTAGATTATCGCCATCCTCGGTGAGTTCGGGCATTGCGGAGGTGGTGCGAGCCAGGGCAAGCTGCCCGGCGCCGATACGGTCCTGCTGGCCGACGCCATTGCCGATTAGCTGGCCATTTTTGACGAGGCTGATAGTGTTGCTGTTGCTGGTAGCACCCACTGCCCAGCCCAGGATCATATCGCGTTTCTGCTGGTCGGTCATCTCGCCGTGGAACTGCATGTAGCCGGCCGAAAAGTCCATGATAAAGTTATAATTTGGCTGCTCCAGCACCCCGCCGCGGACTGGCCGCTGGCGGCGGCCGCTATCCAGCGAGGCTTCGTCGAGATTAGCCAGGGCTGGGTTGATCACGACACGCAGCTTGTTGCGACTGAGCAGCTCCAAAGCTTCACTCGTAACTGAAGAGCCAATCACCCCGTCAAGCAGGCGCGGGCGGTCGCCGTCCATGGCGTAGTGCATGAGGGCCTGAGCCGCGTCCTTGTCGATCTCGCCGTTGATCATGATGACGCCGCCAAAGATAGCCCGCGTGTCGCCAAGCAGCATTTTTTGGATGGCTTCGACGCTGTTTTTGCCGACAGCGGCGCCGCAGGCATTGCCATGCTTGACGCCGACAGCCATGGCCGGTATTTCCCCGAAGTTGCGCTGGAATCCGGCGGCAATATGGGTGGTTGTCTGCAGTAAACGGTCGATGTCGGTCATGTTGATAAAACTGCGTTCCATACCCTGGACATGCTCGAACTGATCAATCCCGAGAGGATCGGCAGCTACACGATTATCGGCGTAAAAAGCGGCCGGATGCTGATGGGGATTTTCACCGTATTTTGCGGGGCTGTTAAGACGCGCCAGTGTGCCGCTGAAGTCTAGGCCGCCGTGATACTTGGCTGAAGTCATGACGTAGCGGGCGACCTCGTATTCGGCCCGGCTTGCCAATGTATTTAGAAAGACAGTTTCATCGGGCCTGCCAGCCTTGAGCCAGTCTAATACCGGCTGCCGCTGCTCGGCGTGAGACAGTGCGATTCTCCGGCCTTTGGCGGCTGAGCGCAGCATCGTCGGGCCGCCGATATCGGTTTTGAGGATGACATCATCCATGCCTGAACCAGGCCGATTTATAGCTTCCTCCAGGGGGTACATGTCGACACAGACCAGGTCGATAAACGGAAGATTGAGAGCTTTCATCTCGGCTGCATCTTCGGGGCTATTTTTGTCGGCCAATAGTCCGGCTGAAATTTCGCGTGACAGTGTGACTACCCGGTGGCCTAGAATTGCTTGGCCGCCGACTAACTCCGCTACATCAGTGACTGGGATGCCGGCATCGGCTACAGTCCGTGCGGTACCGCCAGAGGCATATATTTGCCAGCCAAGTTCGCTGAGTCCTTTGGCAAATTCAACAATCCCCGTCTTGTCGTAGACGGATAATAGAGCAATACCCCCGCTGTGTTTCATCTATTAATAGTACCATATCAACGCTTGGCATGCGCCGTAGCTAAGACCAGCAGCGCGCCGAATGACAGCGCCGCTATAAGCTGCGCGATAAATAGCAAATGCACAATTTCTAATAAACTTAGTACAGCTAGCAGCGACCCGGCAAGCTGTACAATAAAAAGCAGATAATTGAGCCGACGGCGGCTGATGTGCCAGACCAGCCATCCGCCTAGTAAGATCTCATATACGAAGAGCGCTATTGTCACGAGCCGATGCAGGACATCGAGCGCGGCATTGAGCTTATAGGGATAAGTGCTGAGCAGGACTGCTATCAATAATGCCGCCAAAAGCCACAGGCCTCTGCGGAGTGCTATTTGAGGCGGTTTAGCAGCCGCTAAACGCTGAGCAGCCAGTGACGTAGATATTCCGCATGCCAGCAGACCAAAACTAAAAAATACGATGGTTTGGCGGTGGACACCGTAATTGCTGGCACCGCCGCCACCGCTGGTATATTGCGGCAGCAGCAGGTAGCAGATGGCGGCCGAGCCAATCAGGCACAGCTGCCCGAGCAGCAGATAGCCGGCAGCCGTACGGTTCATCGCCTAGGCGCGGGCTTTTCGGTAGCCCAGCTTGATCAGCTTGACCAGCAGTATCGCCAAGAATGGCCCAAGAATCGCCAGCTTTGGAGATAGTCGTATGATGCATAGTGCGACCAGACCGGCCGTAAGGACAAGCCAGCCAAGACCGGTGCGCCGGTTGATATGCTGGCGCAGGAACTCAGCACCAAGATAGTAGTAGGGAAAGACGGTAATCACCAGGAAAGTGCTCGATAGCAAACCAAAAATCAGAACGACGGCCAGTCCTTCCCAGAATGGGCTGGACAGAGCCAGCGGGATCAATGAGCATACCGCCGTCAGGCTGGTAGCAACTAGCGGGCGGAAACGCTCAGCCAGGGCCTCATGGGCGGCATCGACCGGGTGCAGGCCGGCCTTGCGGGCTTGGTTGGCAAAGTCAGTCAGCAAGATCGTATTTTTAATGCTCAAGCCTATCAGTGCGAAGAATCCCAGCATGGCGAAAAAGCTGAAGGCGTTATTAGTCAGATATAGTCCCAGGGTAATGCCAAACAGGCTGAACGGCAGTGCGATAAAGATGAGGATTGGCTGCAGCAGACTGCGGAACTGGAAGGACAGCACTAGGTAAATGACGAAGAGTAGGACTGGAAAAGCCAGCGCCAAGGTTTTGAAGCTGTCTTGGTTTTGGTCTTCCTGGCCGGCGTCAAAAATGAGGGCGTCTTTGGGCAGGCCATAGCTGGCAATTTTATCAGAGGTAAACTGCTTTTTAATAGCATCTTTGGCTAGGTTTACCAGCGTAGTGGTGTCGGTGTCGACAAACTTAGTGCCTACATCAATGTACTGCAGGTTATCGGTCCGGGTGTAAATACTGGCATTGCCGACCCGGACACTGTCGATTTTGGCAATGCTGCCGTCTGTCCGTTTGAGCTGGGCATCGTGGCGTACGTAATTGGCTACGTCGTCAGCCAGCTTTTGGGCGGCTGCCCGGTTCTTGCTGGAAGCAATATGTACCGAAAAGGCAGCGGCCGGCGGCCCGGCATTATCAAGCGAGCTGGCAGCAACCTCGGCTCCGGAAAATGTTTTAAATTTGTCATTGAGCTGCTTGGCGATGGTCGGAGCCGTGATGTCGCGTTTTTTATAATCGGTAATATCCATGGTCAGGGTGGCGCTTTGGATATCCGCCTGGCCAAAGTAGGAAGCTTTGATGAAGTACTGGCCGGTGGTATCGCCTATGATGTGGTCGACCTTATCGGTAGTGGCCTGAGCCTGTTTAATATCTGTATTGGGCGGGAATGTAATGACGGTACTCAGCTGGTTGCCGTCTTTGGACGGCGGGAAGATGTTAAAGGTTACCTTTTGGAATAAGTAGCCTCCGGCCCCGATAAAGCCAAAGCCAATGATTAGGGCTATGATGCCGACGGCGAAGAGCTTCTTAGTGGAGCCTTTGGCCCAGAGCATTGGACCGGATATGAAGCGGGCGATGCGGGCTTCAATGCCGGCGCTGAGCTCGTGTACATTGCTGGCGCCCATTTGCTTTTTGCTGAGCAGCAGATAACGGGCAAAGAATGGGATAAAGACCAGGGCCACGAACAGGCTTGTCAATAGCGCGGCAATGATGGTTAGTGGGATGGCGCGGATAAAGCTGCCGAGGATACCGCCGACAAAAATCAGCGGGGCGAAGCTGAGTGCTGATGTGGAGGTGGCAGCAATCATTGCCCGGCTGACTTTGCCGGTAGCCTCGCTGATAGCCTTGCCGGGGCTGGTTTGTTTGCGCCGCTGGGCATCAATCGCCTCTACCATAATAATGGTATCGTCGACAATCAGCGACAGGCCGAGGATTAGGGCGAACAAGGTGATGGTATTGAGGCTGTAGCCAAACAGGTAGAGCAAGCCATTGACGATAGCCAGGACTGTCACCATCGATAAAACAGTGACGATTGAAGCCCGTATGGCGATCACCAGCGAGCCGATAATGAGTACTGCCACCAAGCCTTCCAGCAGCGAGGTCTGCAGCTCATTGACCTGTTCCCTGATCTGGGGGGCAAAGCTGGCGCTGATTTCGGCATGGTAGCCCTTGAACGCCGCCCGCTGGTTAAGCGCCGCAACCGCTGTTTGCACCTGGGCATCTAATTCGAGATTGTCGGCACCGTCCTGGGCTTTCACGCCGACCACTATAGATGTGTAGAAGGTATTAGCACTTGCCTGCCGCTGGCCAAAGCGGTCAAACGACTTTTGGTTGGTTTCCAGCAGGCCGGTGAGCGGGTTGGTAGCTGATTCAAAGGGATCGATGACCGACACATCATGCACCAGCGGCAAGTGCTTATTTTTTATAAAAGCCGCTGCCTGTTTGCCGTGAGCTAGCAGGTCTTCGGTGCTAGCGCCGTTGTTTTGACTGTAAAAAGAGACAACCAGGTCATCGCCGCGGCTGGTAAAGCCGAATTCAAAGGGAGCCAGTTTAAAGGTTGCCCGCTCCGGCAGCAGGTGGCGGCCAGTAATTTCTTTGGTTAGAGCAGCGCTGCGAGTATCGGCGTTGACCCCGTCCTTGTAGGATACCTGGGCATTGTAAAAATTAGCGAAACTTTGGGTTTGGACAGATTTGACACCGTCCTGTTTGAGTAAAAACTCGCTGAGCGGTTTGGCGACTTCTTTGTCCATTGCGGCGGGATCACCGACCAGGTAGCTGCCGCTGGCAATTGCAAACGGCGTATTGATGCTGGGAAAGCCTTCGCGCTTGAGCAAGGTGCCATAGCAGGTGGCGCCGAAGAGTACCAAAACCAGCCAGATCAGGGCTGTCTGACGGGGATGTTTAAACGAGCGCGCGCTGACGCGCTGCAAGCGGCCCAAACCTGATTTTTTGTTAGCTCCCTGGTTCCTCATACAATCATAATAGCGGCTCTTAACCGATATAGCGAACTATCGGCTCTCAAATGCTTCAGACCATGTGCCGCCAGCCGCCAGGCTGTTGGCCTTGAGCCGATGCAGGTATGCGGCCCGAGCTCGGTCAGCGTCGCCGGCAGCCCATAATTTTAAAACCGGATTTTGGATGGCACGGCTGTATGAAAAACTGAGCGGCCACGGCGCCCCGCCAATTTTGTTCATGGCGTCCAGATGGGCGGTAGCTTCCAGCTCGGTCTGCCCGCCGGATAAAAACACCACCCCGGCCAGATTGGCGGGGACATGTTCCGTAAGGCACTTGAGTGTTTGCTCAGCGACCGTCCGCACATCGGCGCGATCCGCCGCGTCTTTGCCGGACAGTGCCATGCTGGTTTTTAGGATCAGCCCTTCGAGCAGCACGTCTTGGTCTTTGAGAGCCAAAAACAGCACGTCAAGCGTCTCGGCGATTACCTCGCGGCAACGCTCAATCGAGTGGTCGCCATCCAATAAGACCTCCGGTTCGACAACCGGCACAATGCCAGCTTCTTGGGCCAGTGCCGCGTAGCGAGCCAGGCCATGGGCGTTGGCTTTGTGGCAGGCCACCGTTGGGGTGCGGTCGCCATCGATAGTGATAACCGCTCGCCATTTGGCAAAGCCGGCTCCGAGCGCAGCGTATTGGGCAAAACGCTCCCGCAGGCCGTCAAGGCCTTCGGTCACCAGCTCACCCGGATGCAGCGCTAAATCTTTGGCTCCCATATCGACCTTGATGCCGGGAATAATACCTCTGCTCTTTAGTACATCGGCAAATGGCTTGCCGCTATCATCTGTTTGGCGGATAGTTTCGTCAAACAGGATAATGCCGCTTAGATACTCTTCGATACCATCAGTGGTACACAGTAATTGGCGCCAGGTGCGGCGACTTTCCGGCGTGCAGTCTAGCCCCACGGCGTCAAAACGCTTCTGGACGGTGCCGCTGCTTTCGTCGGCAGCCAGCAATCCCTTGCCGGGTGCAACCATCGCTTTGGCGGTGTCTTTGAGCTGCTGTTCGTACTTCACGATGTCTCCTTGTATAGTGTTACGAGCTCTGTATTACCGATAATAACCGGCACCCGCTGGTGCAGTGCGGTCGGTACGATTGCCAGAATATCTTCGGCGCCGCTGCTGGCCAGTCCCCCGGCCTGCTGAGCTAGGAAGGCGATAGGTTTGGCTTCGTAATTAAGCCGCAGTTTGGGCTTAAAATTTTGTCCGCCTGCAGTGTCGACGGCGGGGTAGAAAAACACCCCTCCCTTCAGCAGCGTACGGTGAAAGTCGGCCACAAATGAGCCGATCCAGCGCAGCCGCCCTATCTTGTTTTTAAGCTGGGCGACGTAGGCTTGATCCCGAGAAGCCATGTAGCTGCTATAGCCTTCATTGACACTGTAGTATGGAGAATCATCAGGCATAATCAAATGATTATTGCTAAGTAGAAATTCACCGAGGTCGACATCAAGGGTAAACTCATGCACGCCATCGCCCCAGCTAAACACCAGCATAGTGCTGGGGCCGTATAATACATAGCCTGCCAGCACTTGGTCGCGGCCAGCCTGCAAAAATTGCCGTTCGTCGCCCGGCGGGATGTCATTGAGCCGCTTATGGACTGAAAAAATAGTGCCAATACTGACGTTGACGTCGATATTGCTGCTGCCGTCCAGCGGGTCAAAGGCGATGATATAGCGCGCCTCGGGACTCTCCAGGTCGACAACGCTCTCTTCCTCTTCACTGGCCAGCGCCGCGAACAGCCCAGTGCTTTTTAAATAATCTTTGCAGAGTTCGTTGGTGTAGATATCGAGTTTGGCTTGTGATTCATCCTGGATGTTGGTGCTGCCAGTCATACCCCGTACATTAGCCAGTCCAGCGCGGTTGGTGCGAGCCGAAATCAGCTTGCCAATCGTGGCGATATTAGACATCACCATCACTAGCTCCAGCCGTTCCGGGTGCCCCTTGAGCTGTTCCAGGAGGTACTGGTCTAAAGTTTTGCCTGCCAATATCATTACCGGCAATTATACGGCATTGCCCGATTATTTTCTGCTGATTGATATCTTTTGCGGCTCCGACAGCATCGCCTCATACCCGTCCAAGCCGCCGTATGATTCAACCGGCAGTACCGTGCCATCCTTGATGACATAGACGCGGTCCATGGTGTCCAGTATCGATGTATCGTGGGTAATAAACATACTGGTACGATGCTTCATGAGGTTGTTGAGCGCCCCTAAGACTTCTTTGGCTGAGCGCCGATCGAGCGCCGATGTCGGCTCGTCCAGCAGCAGGATGGGGGCGTTGCGCAGCAGGGAGCGAGCAATCGAGATACGCTGTTTTTGGCCGCCGGACAAGCTGACACTGCTGTCACCGACCATCGTGTCAAACATATTTGGCAGATTGATGATGAATTCCGTGGCATTGGCCGAATCCGCCGCGGCGGTGATCTGTTCAATTGTTGGCTGGCTGTCGATTGGAGCGCCAAAGGCGATATTATCCTGCACTGTCATTGTCAGCAGGTCGGACTCCTGGGATACGACGCTAAAATGCTGGCGGACATCGCGAACATCAAAGCCCTCAAGCGGCACGCCGCTCAGGTAAATTTCCCCGCTCTGGTAAGGGATAAAACCGAGCATAACGTCAAATAATGTGGACTTGCCGCTGCCGCTGGGCCCGATGAAGCCCACCTTTTGGTTGGCATATATATCAAATGAGACATCAGAAAGCACAGTGTGGCCGCCGCGTACTACGCTGACATTGCGAAAGGCGATAAGCGGTATTTTTCTATCAGGCAGTTTTGTGCGGCGAGCGGCCTGGGCGCCGACAAGCGTCGGCCGGCCTGCTTCGGGAGCGTCCACGATCTCATAGACTTTGGTGAGATGGATTTTGAGCGTCTTAATCTGGTTGATCGTACCAGCGATAGCATGCAGCGGACCCGTCAGGTAGCTGACGTAGCTAAAAAAGATCACCAGCTCGCCAATCGTCAATTTGCCATGGAGTATCAGGACGCCGCCAGCCAGCAGCAGCACAGTCGACTGCACCAGCGACCCCGTTGAGTTGGTCAAGTTAAAAAAGTACGTGGTTTTTCGCTGCTTCAGTCCGGCTTGGTAGTTGACGCCCAGCAAATTGATCAATTGGGCCGACTGCGACCTTATACGGTCAAACAACCGGATCAGACGGCTCTGGTTCATTGACTCCTCGGTGAAGCTAAATAGCTGAGACGATGTCTCGCGCAGAGCGCGCGCCTGGCGCTCAATAATCGGGTTAAAGTATTTGATTGCAAAAATGATAATCGGCACCGGCGCCAAGGCGATTAAGCCAAGCTGCCAGTTAATGAGCATCAGGATAATAACTGCTCCGACCAGACGAATAATTGATTCAAAAGCAGTCAGGCTAACCTCGATTATAAAATCTGCTACGGCTTTGGTTTCGGAAGTTTGACGAAATAGGTAATCGCCGACGGTATGCTCGCTGAAGCTGTCGGGAGGCAGACCAAGAATTTTTTCAAACAGGTTTTGCTGGATGGTCTTGTCGATAGCGAAATTCAACCAGGCGCTGACGCGCATTTGGATATAGCTGGAAATGCCGCCTACCACAAAAAGTGCCGCCGAGACCACCACAACTATAAACAGCAGGATGGTGTCATGAGTATACGGCGCCAGCGGCCCGGGTGCCCGAATGGTGCCGACAACCGAATCAATAAATATTTTTGTCGGCCAGGGCTGTAGCAAGCCAATCCCGATATCTACCAGAGAAAAAGCGGCTAAAAATGCCAGGGCCAGCCAGTATTTCTTGGCAAATTCAATTAAATGTTCGCGAATATTTGCCGGAACTATTGTTTTTTTATTCCCAGTATTGTTATACTGCATATGCTAAATATTA
>CAZXIT010000001.1:22443-60279 GCA_964640775.1 uncultured Candidatus Saccharibacteria bacterium | reverse complement strand
CTCGTGGTTATGAGCCACGCGAGCTGCCGCTGCTCCACCCCGCGTCGAATGTAGCCTATCGACTATAGCAAACAGAGGTGATTATGTCAATTCGCGGTGTTTTGGCGATGCATGAAAAAATCGCGCCAAGCCTGGATATTGCGCTGGTAGGCCGGCTGCTTGCTCTGCGTGGCGCTCGTATTGGCCGGCTCCGGCAGGTCAACAGTGTAGGCCATAGCCACTGATTTGGAAACAATTACTTCCTTTTCACCGGGGGCGGCCAGGCCAAAGTTTTGGCGGGCTGCCAGTTCTAGGTACTGCGGGCTGTTGAAGTACTGGTTTTGGAGCGCTAGATTGTCGTTTTGGAGCTTTTGCACATCGTTGCGCTGGCGCAGGGCGGAGATCTGTTTCTGCAGCCCGTAGTTGGTCTGAATGGTTTTAACACCGCTCCAGCTGATCAGCAGGACGATCACTGCAAACAGCACCTGCCCCATAAACCCAACATCGCCAAGGCGATGAGCGTAGGACGCAGCTTTTTCGATGTAGTAACTTTTTGTGTGCATAGAACCGTAGGGCTCATTATATAACTTTCTGCCAAATCTGGTATACTCACATCTGTTAGCCGGCGCATGCCTGGCTAGTCGCGCGGGGGTGTAGCTCAGTGGTTAGAGCAGTCGGCTCATAACCGATTGGTCCCTGGTTCAAGTCCAGGCACCCCCACCATAAGTTGTTCAAGATTACGGTTTAACTACCAGGTTGCCGCTGGTGATGGCGAATGGCCCATCGGCTGGATCTGTCATATTGGCAACGCCAATTTTGGCGCTATTTTCGTCGGTGAAGCTGCCCCAGACCTGGTCGCCGCTGGAGCCACCGTCGTGAACCTTGACAAACACCCAGTTACCGACCCAGCTCGGCTGGCTGGCCTTTGTGACTTTGCCGGCAAACCAGGCATCCGCACCACTGACTTTTGCGTATTTAATCTTGGCTTTGTATGAATCGCCGTTGGCATCTGAGTATTGGAATTCGCCGTCGCCCTTACAGCCAAAAACCGCTGTGGCGGCGCCCGATGCTGTTGTCCAGGTACCGTTTCGCGTGCCGCCAAAATTATCTGTCCAGGTGCCGCTCATGGTGCCATTTGAGGCAATTGTGCCCGTCATATTCATGTGTGTACCGGGCGCACCTACAGTGTAGTCCACGCTGTTGGTCACGGTAGTACCAGCTACGTGGCCAGTACCGTTCCAGGCATAGGTGAATGGGCCGCCAGCCGGATAGCCGCCAGCTATATCATAGTTGCCATTCGCGAGCTGGTTGCTAATTATCGCGTCATGGACATAATGGCCACCCAGGTACTCAAAGTCAAAGGTGTAGGTACCATTGACGTTCCAGGGCGCACACCTCTTTAGTTCTTGCTCTACGTCAAATTTGGCGTTCCGATGCAGACCGTAGGCATCATAGCCAACATTGCCGTGTGTCCTAGGGTCGCTCGCGGCGCCTGCCACGCCAGCGGTCATGACCAGGCCGGCAAATACGGCTGCCACTATCCCGGATAATAATCGTTTCATAACTAATTCCCCCTTCGTTTATACCGCTTATAGTGCGGCTACAGCGACAGGAAAGCAGTACGATTCTTTACATGATTGCGCCAGATTGAACTCTTTGTACCAAAGCCTAAACTGTCCGTGGACTTGTTTCCAAAAAATACTACTGTCTTCCACCAAGATGCTTATGTCGATTGTAATCATAGGTGGCATTTCTAACTGCGCGTAAGCATAAGCTTCCCCATACTGGGAATTGGTAAATAAAAGGAGGTTTTTATGACAGTACGAGAATTAAAAGACATGATTAGCAGTCTGGATGATGGCTACAAGGTCACCCTGCAGACGCCGGACGGGGCTCAGAAGGACATCACCAACGCCAGCCAGCACGGTGACCGCTTCACTCTCTGGACAGACAGCTCCATCTAGAGCTGATTGATAGTTTGCAGCCTTATGCCGGCGGCTAGCGGAAAAGGACGACTTGCGGGATCGTCCTTTTTTGCTGTTGCTGGTTGATTCATTGCTAAACGATGGTAGCCAGGGCTTTTCGGGCGGCAGTGATTTCTACCTGGTTGCCGGCAGCCAGCCGGGTGACTTCCCCGTCAAGCTGCATCGGCGTGGCTTTGATCGTTTTGAAAGTGTATTTTCGTTCTCGCTGCCTGGTTTTTAGGCCGATAGTCGCGGCCAGCAGGACTTTTCTGATCAGTACCCGCTTGCGGGTATGGGGAAATGATATGACTTCAAACCGCCCGTCGTCCGGCTGGTTTTTTCGAGCCAGCGTCAGCACTTTGGCCATTTTATTGATGTTGGCAAAAATAAGGCTGTCAAAACTGACTATTTTGTTATCGCGTCGGATTTCAATCGGCCGATATTTAAAAAATAGTTTAATGACCAGCGAGGCCTCCTTGAAAGGATTGAGCGATTGGCGATTTAGCTCGGCGGCGATGACTGGCGTCAGTCCCAGGCCGGCATAAGAATGCGCGTAGCGTACTCGCTTCCGCTTGCTGTGAGATGATTCGATAGTTACCTTTAGCAGGTCGATTTTGGTGATCTTGCCATTTTTGATAGCGCGCTGCAGGGATGTGTGCCGCATGGTTCGGCTATGGTCATTGGCATTGCCGGCCGGCAGGACCGCGCAGATTGTCGACTTGCCTTTCGTGCCAGCCCGCATCACGCCATTGATAACCTCATGGTAGCCGCCGTCACCGCTGGAGGACACAATGAGGAGATGTTTTTGGGACTGCACCAAATCATAGGCCAATTCCTCGCCGTGGCCGGCACGCCGGGTAGGAATTAGCTTTACGGGTATCCGGGATAATGACTTTTTGAGACCCTTGGCCAGCTTCTCGGCATTCGCTTTGCTATTGCCGGTACTGTTGGGATTGTAGATGATGACTACTTTGCTAAATGCCTTCATGGACTATGTGGTGAGCAGCAAAGCGAAGGCGGTTTCGGTCAGCAGCAGCCCCATCAGCGCACAGGTGATGATCACGCCGAGTTTTTTGTTGTGAGCTACAGTTCGCCGCAAAGCGGCAAGACCCGTTTTACGGCGGGGAGCTGGCGGCCGCTTATGTGCAGCCAGGGTCTCAGGCGCCACGCCAGCCTCACGTTCCAGAGAAGGTTCCGTGGTTGAGTCCGGCGGCGTCAAAGCCGCCCCGGTATTAGGCTGGATGACTTGGGTCTGGGCAATTGCGGCAGGCAAGGCGGCGTCCGCGCCATCATTGGGTGGTTGCATGGTTGAATTATACAGTATGGCCGCCCCTGATTGATCTGAGGCTGTATACTTGCTAGACATGGAAGTCAGCAACAAAATGGCGGCCAGCGCCACCCTGCACTGCCTGAGCGGCTGCGCGATCGGCGAAGTGCTTGGCATGATAATCTCAGCTGCGTTGTCATGGGGGACCACGCTCAGCGTCGCGGTATCGATCGTGCTGGCCTTTGGGTTTGGCTATGGGTTGAGCGTGCGGCCGCTGCTGAAGCATGGCTTGAGTGTGCATAGGGCACTCGGCGTTGCCTTGCTAGCCGACACCGCTTCGATCACCAGTATGGAAGCAGCTGACAATGGTTTTATCCTGCTGATTCCCGGCGCCATCAATGCTGGACTCAGCACTTGGCTGTTTTGGATTAGCCTGGGCAGTTCACTGATCGTGGCTTTCGCGGCAGCTTTCCCGCTCAACAAGTACCTGATAAGCCGCGGCAAAGGCCACGCTATCGCTCACCAGTATCACCACGACAACTAAATTTTGTAAGATTTCTCACTGACAAAGTACTTTAAAACGGTTGACATCCGGGTGTACAATGAAAGCGTAAGAGGATCCTGCACGAAGCATAAAACGAAACCAACAAAAATATGCCTCACCCACAACCTGCAAACACCGAAACTCCTGCGTTTGAACCGCATCCCGGGGATGCCAGCCTTGAAGACTCCGTAATATTTATGTCCGATGCAGCTTTGCGGCCAGACGCGCCGGTAGAAATGGCACTGACCGGATCACCAGAGGAAGTTGATGCCTTTTGGCGCAACGAAAGCGCACAGCGACTGGCAAGAGAAGGCAGTATACCGCCCAAAAAAACCCACGAAGAGTACCTGGCTGCCGCCAAGACAATGCTCGAAATCGCCGTGCTTCAAGAAGGCCGGCTGGGATTGGACGCGACAGTTGATCTATACCGTAAAGCGGGCGTCCAGTTTTTGGGAGCGATCGGCAGCACGCCGCTCAGAGAAAGCTTGCTGTTTGAAGCCGAAGAGCCTGATCCAATTCTGGAACTGCAGTATGCCACTTGTATCGCCAAGCAAGCTGATGCCACCGAGGTAAAGCCTTACACCTCACCAGAAAGCCAAGGCCGCGATCGCCGGCAAGATTTGAAGCGAATTGCCCGCGAAACTTTCCATCGCTCCTGGGATAGGATCGTCAACTCGTCTGATACAGCCGACGATGTACTGGTGCCGGCCGCGATTGTGACCGCCGAAGGCTTAACAACTGTCCAGAATAATCCGGAGGCTCGAATTGTGCTAGCCCAGGCAAGGACACGGCTCGCCCTGCGCGACAGGGATTCCGAGATGGTCAGCATGATGGACCACCATGCTACAACTCCCGAAAAAGAAAGAACCTTCACCCGGCAAGAAGTAGCTGCCGAAGCCCTGATAGATTTAGCGACTGACTCTCACGAAGTCCTGGCTATGCTCTAAGGCTGCTCTGCCAAGATCCTAAGCAGCTCTTGGCTGTCACCGGCTTTCATTAATTGCTCGCGAAGCCTCACGGCACCGTCAAAATTATTGATATAGATCTTGCAAAACTTATTGAGGGTTTGGACGGGGTGTTCACGGTGCTGCCAAGTCTCGGCAAATAATTCGATATGCTTTTTGTACAATTCGCGGCGCTGTGTCTCGCTGAAGTCCGGCCAGGGGCTTTGCGCAGCAAACACAAACGGATCGTGAAATATACCGCGGCCGATCATGATGCCGTCAAGCTGGTAGGTTTCGGCCAGCTCTAAGCCTTGCGCGCGGCTCAAGACGTCGCCGTTGCCAATGATCAGCGTCTCTGGCGCCAGCTTGTCGCGCAGCTCCCTGGCCTGGCCGATAATCTCCCATCTGGCCGGTACTTTGCTCATCTCGCTTTTAGTGCGGCCGTGCAGCGTCAAAGCCTGCAAGTCAAACCGCAGCAGGAACTCGATCCAGGTCATATCCACCTGGGTAAAGCCGATGCGGGTCTTGATACTCAGTGGCAGACGGCCATCCAGGCCTTTTTGGGTGGCGGTAATAATTTCGGCCGCCAGCTCGCGATTGTTCATCAGAGCGCTGCAGGTACCGTTTTTGACAGCGATTTTTTCGGGGCAGCCCATGTTGAGGTCGACCCCCGCAAAGTCAACGCCTTTGGGCAATCCTAATTCCTTGGCAAATGTACCATCGGCCAGCTGTCTGGCGGTTTTGTAAAAATTCTCGGGATTTTTGCCCCAGATCTGGGCGACCAGTGGCTGTTCGGCGGCTGTAAAGCACAGTTTTTTGAGCAGCTTGTCCCGGCCGGGACTCTGCAGGCCGTCGACATTCACAAACTCCGTAAAATACAGGTCTGGCGCCACGCAGCCAGCCACCACCTGGCGAAAGACCGTATCGGTCACATCGTCCATTGGCGCCAATACGAAAAACGGCTTTGGTAGATTATCCAGATAAGTCACGTGCGCATATTGTACTAATAATAGAGGCGGCTTAGTAGCCCCTCATCCGGCGGACTTCGGCGGCAATGTGTTCCGGAGGCTCGTCAGCAGCCAGCTTGCCCATAGCACTCAGCCGATCTCTGCGCACAGGAACTCGCTCTCGTGGCGGCGGCACGTCTCGTTTGGGTTCCAGCAGGGGTATGTCCGTCTGACGCGCCATAAACTCTGCTTCGTCCGGACTGAACTGGTCAATCAGCAAACTCTCGCGGCGTTCTTTATCAGCGGGTGTGATACCGTACTTCTGATCAGCGGTGCGTTCGTCACCGACAGGCGCCCCTGGCAATTCTGGCGGCGGTGTAAATGATAACTGATTATGATCGGGCATAATTACCAAATTATATCATGCTTATGTAAATTTGCAATGAAAATGCTTACAGCTACTCCCACTTGAAGACGCGGAAGGCGATGGCATAGATCAGGATGCCCCAGGCAGCGATCAGCCCGAGCTGGGGGCCAAGGTCGATGAGATGCTTGCCTTCGGTCGTTAGCAGACGCAGGCCGTCAATAACTGGGGTCAGCGGCAAAAAAGTAGTGACTGTTTGCAGCCACTCCGGCATCAGGAAGCGCGGGAAAAAGGTACCGGACAGGAACAGCATCGGAAACACGATGATGTTGGCCAGCGGCGCGGCCTGGCGTTCATTTTTGGCCCAGCCGCCGATCGCCAAGCCCAGACCTAGGATCATAAAGATGCTGAGCACCGCGAAGATCACAATTTCCGGGTAATCGCCGTCGATTTTGAGATGGAAAAACTTGATAGCCACGACGAATTGCACGGCAATGGCGATGATACCGGTTATCGCCTGGCTAAACATGGTTGCCATGAAATATTGCCAGGTCTTGAGCGGCGTAGTGTGCAGCCGGCGCAAGATGCCCTGCTTTTTGAGCTCCGGAAACACGTTGACCGGGCCAAAGATGCCGAGACCGATGATCGAGAAGCCCAGCAGCCCGGCAAAGGTATAGTCAAAGGCTGTCAGGCTCTTTTCGTTAAGCTCCTTGGGGGCTACTGCGAATGGTTGTTGAACTTTTACGAATTTGGCGTTAATTTGCTTGAGCATGCCGTCGAGTACCGATGTCAGGGTTTGACCGGTGCCGGAACTGGTGTGGTTGTATAGCAGCTGCACCTGGCCTGACGGGGTAGTCTGGCCGGTTTTGATGGCACCAAAGTCCGGCGGCAGGATGACGATGCCGTCTATCTGGCTTTTGCCCATCTTGTCCTTGGCCTGGTTAAGGGTGGTAATGGATTTGTCGGGCTTAAAGAGCTTGCCTTTGTTGAGCTCCTTGGAAAAATTAGCGGCGAATGACGTGTGAGATTGGTTGAGCACGGCGACTTTAAAGCTGACGTTGTTATTGCCGCTGCTGAAGCTGCCAAAGACAAACAAGAAAATGAGCGGGAAAATAATCCCAAAAAACTGGGCTAGGCGGTCGCGGAAAAAGCGCTTGGTGCTGAGTTTGGTAAATACTAGGACGGTGCGTAACTGTTGTTTTATAGTCATATTTTAATCCTTGAGTCCCTTGCCGGTGAGGTCGATAAAGACATCGTCCAGGTTAGCCTGTTGGACTTCTTCCTTTTTGGTAAAGCCGCGGTCCAGTAACTGCTTAATTAGTTTTTTAGGTGTATCGAGGGCGATAATTTTACCGTGATCCATGATGGCCACTCGGTCACAAAGCAGCTCGGCTTCATCAAGATAGTGGGTGGTCATGATGACAGTCACGCCCCTGTCCCGGACTTCGCGAATCAGATCCCAGAGATTGCGGCGGGCTCCCGGGTCAAGGCCAGTCGTCGGCTCATCCAGGAAAAAGACCGTCGGATTATGTACCAGGGCGGCGGCAATGCTGAGGCGCTGGCGCTGGCCGCCAGAGAGCTGCTCGGCAAAACTATTGGCTTTTTCACCAAGCTGTACGTCATCCAGGAATTCGCGGGCATTAACTTTTTCACCGTAAGCAGCGGCAAATAGTTCAATGATCTCGGTTAGTTTCTGCTTGTCCTGAAAAGCCGGAGTCTGGGGCTGGACACCGATGATAGCTTTAACTTTGTCGGGCTGCTGCGCGACATTCAAACCGTTAAGAACAATTGTGCCCTCATCGATCTCGCGCAAGGTTTCAATCATCTCCAAAGTGGTAGTTTTACCGGCGCCGTTCGGACCCAAGATGCCAAAGATCTCGCCCTTTTTCACCTCGAAGGAGATGCCGTCAACTGCCGGCTTGTCGTCATACACCTTTTTGAGGTCTGTTACTTTTAGGATTATCTCGGGCATTGATTCTACTATACAAACTTTCGTGGATTGCCAGGTTAGTTTTATTACAAAGATACCCGGCTCATTGCTGGCCGGGTATCTTTTAGTGCGTCCTCGATAGGCGGCCCCCGGCACGGGGGATAGACCTATTTGGTGCGCTTGACAGTCAGGAAACCGTTGCGGGGGTTCTCGTTGACTTCCATACCAGCTGGCAGGTCAGTTGCTTCTGGGCGCTGGTCTTTGCTGAAGTAGTAGATAGTCTGCTCTTTGCCGCCGCGCAGGACAACAGCCTTAGAGTTTAAGTAATATGTGACGCCTTTGGAATTGGTGTGCTTGTAAGCCATGTTAGGATCTCCCTCTCTTACGATTAGTAATGTACCCCTAACATACTCTGGTGGGTTTTTGTTTGTCAACCCCTGTGTGCCGATTAGGGCACTTTTTCCTTGCGCTGAACGTGGCGGTTGTATTACACTGGGTCGGTAAGCATAAAAGTAATAAAAGAGGTGGAGTGAGCGAAGTTATGGATTTTTCTAACCGCAACGTACAACCGCAAGCTGCGGCTCCAGGTGCGCAGACTACAGCGGCCGGGAACGCAAGCCCAGGTAATAATAAAAAAGTAAAAAGCGCTGACAAAAGCGAATGGTTTAGGATTACTACCGTAGTCCTCGTCGCCGCCATCGTCGTTTTGATTGGCGCCGTCATAGCCGTGACGACACTGGCTGGCAAGGAAGTAAAGCCTGAGGACAAATTTGTTGACAGCAGCAAGCTCCAGGCCGTCTTCCTAAACACCGGCCAGGTTTATTTTGGCAACATTAAAACCTTGAACTCCAAGTACTTTGTTGTCAGCAATATTTACTACTTGCAAACATCCAACGCCGCCGCTGGCTCAACCAGCACGGCGAACACCAGCGTTTCTTTGGTGAAGCTTGGTTGTGAACTGCACGAACCGCTTGACCAGATGGTCATTAACCGCGACCAGGTTACCTTCTGGGAGAACCTCGGCGACAATGGCCAAGTGGCTAAAGCCGTCTCGACCTTCAAGAAGCAGAACCCCGGCGGCCAGAAGTGTGCCGACCAGAGTACTAGCAGCAGCAGCACCAGCAACAGCGTCCAAAGCGCTGGCAGCAACAATGGCGGCTCAGGCAGCACTACTCCGGCAGCTAAGCCCTAGTTGATAGCTCTTCGCTAACAATTATAAAACGTCCCTCCCCGAGGGACGTTTTATATTGCCACAGCCGCTCCAGGCTCTAGGAACGGCGCAAGCGACTGGCCAGCAAGCTCACTATAAACAGCAGGCTGCTGCCGGCTGCTACGGCCATACTCCAGCCCGCCAAATCAGGCGACCAGCGCGGCGAGACAAAAGCAAACTTATACAGCGCGTCCGGGACTGGTGCGGTTTTGTCAGGGTTATGGCTCAGGACGTACTGTTCGATGCACGGGACGCGGTTGCGGCCGGAAAAATCAGTATGGTTCTGAGCCTCACAGGCGGCTTGTGCTGCTGTGTACAGCTCAAGGTTGTCCTTGGCGATCTGGTCGCCTTGGGCAGCCACCAGGCGCTCGTAGGTGTACTTAAGCTGGATAGGCGGGTAGACCGTGCTGCCTTTGCCGGCCAAATCAGTGTTCATATGGGAGGTCACATAGACCTGCAGGTTTTTTAGGGCAGCTTCGACGCTGGTGTTTTTTTGGTCGGCAGCATAGACTTGGGCTCTCAAGGCGATCATGTGCTCATTATTGGCTCTGAGCGCAAATACGCAGATGACGCCGCTAATCACGGCTGCCACCAGGAAATACCAGGGAGCAATAGCCAGAATTTTTTTCCAGAAGTGTTGTTGATGTTTACGCATGCGGTACCTTGCTTAATTATATAACATCCCTAGACGCTTATCACCCCAGCCTGTACCCTATAGACATGCATATCTTCTTTTCCGGCATCGGTGGAGCAGGCATTGGACCCCTGGCCCAGATCGCTCACCAGGCCGGCTACACGGTGTCCGGCTCGGACCAGCAAGATTCGGCTTATATCGCCTATCTGCGCGGCCACGGCATCTCTAGCGTCCATATTGGCCAGACGAGGCCGGCGATTGAAAGCGTCCACGCCAAGCAGCCGATTGATTGGCTGGTATACAGTTCATCAATCCCTAAAAACCATCCAGAATTAGTTTTTTGCCGGCAGCAGGGCATAAAAACCAGCAAGCGCGATGAACTGCTGAATCGAATTCTGGAGGAACAATCACTGCAGCTGATAGCTATCGCCGGTACCCATGGCAAAACCACCACTACCGCTCTGGTAACTTGGCTGTTCAAGGAGCTGCGGCTGCCGGTGAACTACTTGCTGCCAGCCAAGACCAGTTTTGCCGAAATGGGCGAGTACAATCCAGCCGGCAAATACTTTATCTATGAAGCCGACGAGTTTGACCGCAATTTTCTGGCCTATGAAGCCGCCATTGGCGTCATTAGCGGTGTCAGCTGGGACCACCACGAAATTTTCCCGACCCGCGACGACTACCAGGCGGCGTTCCGCGAATTTATCGACCAGAGCGCCCACACGTTCATCTGGGAAGAAGACGCCGATTACCTCAACCTAGGTCCGGCAGCCCGGTTGGACATTCAAAAAAGCGATAACCCCGGCATCGAAAAAATCTCATTGATCGGCAAATACAACCGGCTCGACGCCTGGCTAGCCATACAGGCCGTTCATCGCGCCACCAAAGAACCGATTGCCAAGCTAATCACCATCGTAAACCGCTTCCCCGGCCTCTCACGCCGCATGGAACAAATTATCCCTAACCTGTACAGCGATTATGCCCATACCCCCGAAAAAGTCCGCGGGGCCATGAGCGTCGCCACCGAAATGGCCGCCGAGACCGGGCAAAACCTGGTGGTCGTCTACGAACCACTGACTAACCGCCGCCAGCACTACATGCAAGACGATTATAAGGACTGCTTCGAGGGCGCCGCCCAGCTATACTGGATCCCCAGCTATCTAGCCCGCGAAGACCCCGATCAGCCGATCATCCCGCCTGCTAAGCTCATCTCGCACCTAGCCGACCCCTCTATTGCCCGGCCGATGGAGCGGGATGCCAAACTCAAGCAAGTCATCCAAAAACACCTCTCTGCCGGCGACATGGTCATCGGTATGGCCGGCGGCGGGGGCAACTCCCTCGACGATTGGCTGCGCGCCGAATTCACAGCCTAGGCGTCGGGCGGCTCGAGCAGTTCGATATAATTTCCCGCTGTATCTTTTAGATATGCAAACCGTTTTGCAACCGTACCTTTGCCAATTGGAATTGCAAGTTCATAGCCGTGATCCAGGTATTGCTGCACGTCGCCTTCTAAGTCGTCTGAGGCAAAAGCTACGTGCCGCTTAATCATCTGCTCCAGCTCGCCAGCCGGGTCTTCAAATTCAAAAAACTCTACGCCGGCGTTGTCTTTGAGAAGCATAGCGCCTTTCATGCCGGGCTTAGTGAACTCGCGGAATAACGTGAAGCCAAACGATTTATAGGCAGCGACTGACTTTTCAAGATCATCGGTCATCATGCCGAAGTGATGAAGCTGAGTGATCATCGGTTGTCGCCGGAGCCTTGGAGGACGCCGCGGGCTTTGCGGCTCTGGAGCTTGTCTAAGTTTTGCTGGGCAATCGTCTCGAGCGGGATGCCGAGGTGATGGGCGAAAACGGCCAGGTACCAGAGGACGTCGCCGACTTCTTTGGCCATGTCGAGCTTGTCCTGTTCGGAGACTTCACCGCCCTTGTCGCGGATGATTTTTTTGACCTTTTCGGCGATTTCGCCGGCTTCACCATTGATGCCCAGCACCCAGTGCAGCATATCGCGAAACTCGCTATTGGTAGCAATAACGGTGGTCAGAGCCTGTTTTTGGTACTCATCTAAAGTCATTAGCTATATTGTAACGCAAGCTGGGGCGATTTAATCGGTCTTGATGTCGACGGCTCCGGGCCTCAGGACTTCGATGGCATCGTCGACGATACGGATAATTGTCGAGGGCTGGTGCTGCGACAGGTCGCCGCCATCGATATAAAAATCGACCTCGCTGCCAAAGCAGTCTTTGGCTTGCTGGATAGTGACCGCAGTTGGCTCGCCTGGCTGGTTGGCGCTGCTGGTCAGCAGCGGGCCGGTTCTGCCTAATAATTGCTGCAGCTCGGGATGGTCGGGAATGCGCACAGCCAGCGCTTGTTTCCCCTGGTGGAGATACGCTAAAGATGGATCGGCCGCCGGGATAATGACACTCACCGCTCCGGGCCAGAATTGGCTCACGGCCGTCAGGTAGCGGCGCTTGAGGCCAAGCTCCGCCAGCTGGTCAAGACTGGCGGCAATAATCGTGCCCGGTTTGCCCCCCTCGCGGTCTTTGAGCTGATACAATCGAGCGACAGCGGCCTGGTCGACGGCTCGAGCCACGACACCGTAGACCGTATCAGTCGGAATAACACCGACGCTGGCAGGTTTTTGCAATAGATCGCTGGCATCATCAAACACCTTTTCAGTGTAGCCTACCGCCCGTAAAATGACACGGCCAGGCTTATTTTGGAGATTTGAGGTAGGCCATGACAGCCAAGCCGCTCAAGACAAGCACGATGAAGACCGTCGCCACGATAGCCACCGTCGTATCATTGCGGGGAGCTTTGGGGGTTTTAGGCGTGGCGACCTTTGCTGTTTTTTTATCCGGCTTGGATTCTGTTTCTGGTGCTGTTTCGGTTTCAGCCGTGGCTTCCGCAGCTTCTTCCGGATCTGGCGGCGGAGCAGCTTGGACTTCATCGGGCGCTGCATCCGGTACTTCCTGCATTTCTATGCTGGGGTCGGGCGGCGGAATTATCTTGGGTTCTGGCGCCTCAGCTGCTTCTGCGACTGTTGGATTTGTCTCAGCAGTTTCGGCTGTTTCGGCTTCGTCTTTCGGGGGTGTTTCGGGCTTGGAATCCATAGTAAAAGCATTGTATCACGAAAGCATAAGCTATTTTAGAGATGGTAGATACGTCCGCTCTGCTGGATAAGCTTTTCGTCGAGCAGCGCCTCAACAACGACAGACAAGCGCGGATCAGGTATCTGTTGGTGCAGCACATCCATGGAACGCGGCTGGCTGCCAAGCAGCCGCAGGATTTGGCCCCGTATTTGACGGCGAGAGCCCTCAAATTTTGATTGGCGGCTATAACCGGCACTTTGCCGGCTGCGATTGCCGACCGTTTGCTTGAGGTGGGCTCCGTAATCCATCAGTGCCCAGTACCACTCCCGCGGATGTTCATGGTCGAGGGTAGCAATGACTAGCTCCATGATCGCCGCATCCGCAATGCCTGACTTATCATCAAAAAAATGATGAATAAAGACCGTGCGAATATTTGTCTCGATGAATACCGCTGGCTGGTCATAGGCATAAGCCAGAATAGCCCCGGCCGTATTGATGCCGATACCCGGCAAGGTGATGAGTTCGGCAAGCTGAGTGGGAAACTGGCCGTCATATTCTGCCGTGATTTGCTGAGCGGCCAATTGCAAAAATTTAGCCCGGCGGTTATAGCCAAGCCCGCTCCAGGCACGCAAGACTTCACCAAGCGGGGCGGCGGCCAGATCTGCTAATGTCGGAAATGCTGTCAAAAACTCTTGGTATTTGGGGATTACCCGGCCAACCTGGGTCTGCTGCAGCATTAGCTCGCTTACCATAATCTGATAGGCGGCAGTACCGTCAGCCGGCAGCTGGCGCCAAGGCAAGTCGTGGCGGCCATGATTGTGGTAATACTCCCGGGCAGCTGCTATGAATTCGGTCTGTGTATCGTCAACCATGTCTATTCATTGTATGATACATAGCTAATGATCCAGTACGCCACGCGCTTGGCAAAACGCTTTGCGGTCCTATTGCCCGGCATTATTATTGCTTACGTCTCGGTGCGGGGTATATTTCCGTATTTTGACCGGCGTCTGCCGCTGGCGCTGGCAATCTTTATTACCTATGCGCTGGCGGCCTATGTCTTGATGCCGGCGCTAGTGCGAGTCTACCGCGTTTTTCGCTCCGCGCCTGATCATCTGCCACTCTACTGCGTGACACCGGACGGGTTCGCCTCCGACCCGCTCAATATTGGTATCGTGGCTACCCGCCGCGAATTAATACTGGCGATGGAAGCTTGCGGCTGGGTTGTCGCTGACCGCCACAGCCTCAAAAATATTATCCGGACTGTTGTCTGTATTGCTCTGGAGCAGCCCTACCCCAATTCCCCAATGAGCAGCCTATACCTGTTTGGCCGCAAGCAGGATGTCGCATTTGAAATACCGACTGGCCCGTCGCCGGTCAGCCGGCATCACGTGCGCTTTTGGTCAACACCAGAAGACGACCACCTATTGTGGGTGGGTGCCGCTTCGCTCGATGTCGGGCTCAGCTTTATCCGGCATAATTTACAAATATCCCACATGATCGCGCCAGACACCAACGAAGAGCGCGACCTGATTGTCCAGCAGCTGCGGACGGCAAAATTAGTTAAAAAGGTAGTCTATACGAAGCTCGGCAGCCCCTACCGCCTGATCAACCGCATGCTGCGCGGATCGCTCCATACCGACGGCCGAATGGCTATCGTGAGCCTGAAACCGAAGCACCCCAAGCTTTAAAGGCCGCCGTAGCCGTATCCGTAGCCCCTAAATGTCTGGGCAGGCTTGTAGTAATCGGTAATCTTGAGTGGCGGCTTGCCTGCTGCCGCACCATTGCTCGGCATGATGTACAGCTCGCTGCTGTTTTTAGAAACCAGGGTGTAGGCATCACCGTACCAGCCATATGGCGCATAGTCGCTGAGGCTGGCGATCTGTTGCTGGCCTTTGGCATTGTCGTCGCCGGTAAACAGAGTGTTTTTACCGTCGCGCAGTTCGGTCCAGAAAGTTTTATTGCCTGACGGCGATAGCAGATACGTAGGATACACTTGACTGAAAGTATCCTGGTTAACGTCACTGGCTAGTTTGACAGTCTGATTTTCGTACTCGTAATAGGTAATTTTGCCGCTAGTTTTGTTATAAACTGAGTAGTAAATGCTCTCGGGCTTATAGAGAATAGCTTGACCGAAGCTGCTGTCGCCATAATCAAAGGACTGGTAATCTTTCTTGTTTTGACCATTGGGATTGATAGCTCTAATAGTATTAGTTTTACCTGTCAGATCGGCAATGACATAGCCGCTTGAGTAGCCGTACCACTGCGTGTTATATACTAAGGCTCCACTCACGATATAGAACCCTGAGAAACTCTGCTGAGCATAGGCTTCAGCGTTGCCATCGGCCTGAGTTTGGTCAAGCTGGTTGAGCTGGAGGTTTTCGGCATCGTAGCTTTTGATTACTTCCCGGCCGGGCTGCCAATTTGACACGCTGGTGCGAGTCAGATCATAGATCAGCGAGTGCCCGTACCAGCCGATCAGGGAAAATTCAGCGTTGCCGTTGTCAAACTGGGTGACCTTGTCGTCGCTGGTATCGATCAGGTACAGCGCTGGCTGCTCGCTGTCGCGGCGGGCCTTTAACACCAGGTAGCGCCAATCGCGCGAGGCCAGCAGGCTGGTAGTATTTTTGTCTTCTTTGCCCGTACCTTCTAGTACCGTGTGCCGGTCGCTGCCGTCTAAATTGGACTTCACAACATCCAGGCTGCCGTGCAAATTAGACAGGAAATAAATGTGACCCGCCGGAGTCAGATGAAAGGTGTTGCTTTTGACTGCTTTGTCCGTGACCTCGATGACAATCTGGGCCCGGTTGTAGCCGCCAAGCTGGACAGTCGCGCTGTCATGGCTGCTGCCGGCTGGCAAAGCAATAGTGGCCATACCCTTGGCGTCAGTTTTAGCGGTGGTTTTGAGTACATGAATCTCAGCGCCTTTCAATGGCTTGCCAGTGATGGTATTGATCACCGTTACCGGCACAAGACGGCCAGTTGCCACGAGCGGCAAACTCGTGCCGGATGCTGCTTTGAGGCCGACAAAGTAAGAGCTGTGTGCCGTCGTGTAGTACTGCTTGGTGATTGTCAGGTTATCTTTGCCAACAGGAGCTTTCAACTGGACTTTGCCATTAGCGTCAGTTTTAGCTGAGGCGCTGCCAAGCTGTACGATGGCGTTGCTGACCGGGGTCTTGCTTTTGCTGTCGACAATGGTCAGGCTAACCGGCTGCTTGATGGCCAGGCCGAGGATTTTATACCTGGTAAGCGGCACGGCAAAGACGGCCAGCACGATGACAGCCAAGCCCACCCACATCCATTTGCTTTTAGCCGCTGCCGCCAGCTTGTCTTTCCAGCCGCTTGATGTAGCAGCGGCAGCGCCGCTGCGCCGGGCAGTGGCAGCATCGGTGACGGCCAGCACGATATCTCCCTCATTAGCTACGATATCATCGACGGCCTTGTCAGTATCACGATTATTGAGCTTCCGGTCTGGTTCATCCAGGTCAACCTCTGCGGCATCGGTGTCAGTGTCAGTTTCGGTTTCAGCGCTCTGCCGGGTGATTTTTTCCTCTTTCTCGGTGTCTGCTTTTTCGGGCTTATCGGCTAGTATTTGTTTGAGGAGTTTTTCGGGAAGCTCAGGGGCGGTTTGCAAGGCAATCCGGCGGACAGCCACCGGCACGCTCTCACTGTCGGTTTTGTCACCAGCCGCAGGTTTGTCCGGTTTGTCTGGGTTCATCATGTCATCGACTCGCGCTTCGAGAGCCTTCTCAGCAGCAGACTTTCCAGAATCGGCAGATTTCTTATCAGGCATATGCTTATATTACTTAGGCTTAAGTCTAGCAGAAAGTCATATACTTAAGCTATGCTGATTGCTTCAAAACTAGAGTTGCAGCACGCTGCGCAGCACCTCGCCGGAAACGATCCGATTTTAGCGCCTGTTATTGCTCGAGCAGGTCTGGCCGAGTTTGAACCGCACCAGGATTACTATGGCGCCCTTGTCAATTCCATCATTGGCCAGCAGCTGAGTGTCAAAGCAGCTGCTACTATCAAAGGCCGCTTTCGCGGACTGTTTGGCGGCGAGCTGCCTGCTCCGGCAGCCATTCTGGAAAAGTCCGTCGATGAACTGCGGGCCATCGGATTGAGCCGGGCCAAAGCCAGCTATGTCCGCGACCTGGCCCATCATGTCATCGACGGCAAAGTCCGCTTCGACCGTCTTGACGCTCAGTCAAACCAAACAATAATCGCCGAGCTGACCGACGTCAAAGGCATCGGTGAATGGACCGTCCATATGTTTTTGATGTTTTGCATGGGCCGTCTTGATATATTGCCGGTCGGTGACCTTGGGATCCGCAATAGCATCCGGACCCTGTACGGCTTTGAAACTCTGCCAAGCCCCGACCAGATCCGTGACATAGCCCTGAAATATCACTGGCAGCCTTACGAATCTGTTGCCAGCTGGTACGTGTGGCACAGCCTGGACAACGCCCCGACGTAGGCCGCGAGCGTATTGCGCTTCACCCAGTACTGGTAGTCTATCGCCATAGGGGCATTCTAACAGGCTACGGCGCCAGGCGGTTGATGTCGCGGGGGAAGAGGATGGCTTCTTTGACATTGGCCAGGCCGATGGCCTTTTCGGTCAGGCGGTCGATACCAAAACCGAAGCCGCCGTGGGCCGGCAGGCCGTGTTTGAAAGCGCTGACGTAGGCGGCGAACCCGGGGGCTTCGGGATCGACATCAGCGGCTTTCATTTGTTTGACTAATTCTTCATAGCGATGCTCGCGCTGCGGTACAGTACTGATTTCAATGCCTCGGAACAGCAAGTCGGCGGAGCGGGCAGTGTCGCCTTCGCCCTTCATGTGGTAGAACTTCATTTTGCTGGCTGGCAGGCCGGTGGCATAAACCGCTTCGCAGCCATCCTTCTTTTTGGCATACTCGCAGATCCATTTTTCCTCTTCGGGTGTCAGGTCGGTTTCCTGGCTCATGTCTTTGCCGGTTTCCTTTTGGAACAGCTCGTGGATCTGGGCCATGGTGTAGCGCGGGAACTCTGGAGTCAGTTTGAGCTCTGGAGCTTGCAGGCTCTTTAAGTCAGCGGCATGCTCTTCATACAGACGAGTTAAGACAGCGTACACCAGCTGCTCAAGCAGCTGCAAGATGTCTTCGTGGCCGTCGATGAAGCCCATCTCGACGTCCAGCATGGTGACTTCCGAGACGTGGCGGGTGGTAGCCGACAGCTCGGCGCGAAAGGCTGGAGCGATCTCAAATACCCGCTCAAAAACGCCAACCATCATCTGCTTGTACAGCTGAGGGCTCTGGGCCAGAGTGGCTTCTTTGCCAAAGTAATCGGTCTTGAAGACTTCAGCGCCTCCCTCGGCCGCGCCGGCAACCAGTTTTGGCGTATTGATCTCGATAAATTCTTTGTCAGTCAAGAATTCGCGGATGTAGCGCAGCAGGTCGGAGCGGATTTTGAAGATCTTTTGCTCCTGCAGATTGCGCAGGCCGAGGGCCCGGTAGTCAAATAAGGTCTCCAGATTTTCCGGTTTGTGGCTGAGCGGCTTGTCGATTTCGATGGGGGGTTCGGCGTCCACCGGTACCAGCACCGTGATTTTGGCATCGTGCAGTTCGGCGCCGCCCGGCGCCCGGGCCTCTTCGACCACCATGCCATCGACAGCCAGTACGGTGCCGATCTGCAGTCCGCGCAGTTTTTCGACTTCGTCCTTGTCCTGGATGACCACCTGCGCCAAGCCGCGGCGGTCGCGGACATTGATAAACGTCAAACCCCCGAGGAGGCGCTTTTTATGCAGCCAGCCCTCGATGTGGACGGTCTTGCCAACCTGGTCCTTGAGATCACCGCTCAAAATTCTCATAGGCTGTTATTTTACCACTGATAGCCCCGGTTTGTCGCCTAGTCCAGCTCGATGGTCTCGTCAGGCTCAGGTTTTTTGGATTTCTTCACGCGCGGGTGGCGGGCGGCGACAGCTGTAATGTCAGCATACTGATCGAAGTCATCACCCGGGACATGGCCAAGCAATTCACGCAATATATTTTCGATAGTGATAATTCCCAAGTACTCCTCGAAGCTGTTGACGACGATGAACAGCGGGTGGTTGGTGCTAAAAAATACATGCAGCGCTTCGCTGAGCGGATCACTTTCGTGGACATAGTACACGGTATCATCCATGATATCGCTCACCTTGCCAGTGCTCTGCAAGTCGAGATTTTTAAAAGCCAGCGTACCGACAAACGGGCCTTTGGGGCCATCCCGCACCAGCACATATGGCTGGCCGCCCTGATGCAATTCGTCGATCAATATCGGTCCGACGGTAGCGTCAGCCATCACGACTTTGATCTCCCTCCGCGGTGTCAGTACGTCGCCAATGGTGTACTCGCCAAAACTCAGTGCCCGGCGAGCGATCTCCAGCTCGTCCGGGGTCACTCGGCTGTCAGACTGGTGCTGCTGCTTATCAATTAAGTGCAGCAGGTCATCCCTCTCAAATAATCCGGTATGCTTGCCAGGCAGGTATCGCTTCTCTACAACATCGGCCCCACGGCTCAGCAGCGGATGCAGGTAATTCAGCAGCCAGGCGATTGATGGCGTGACGATGGTGGCCAGGCGATTGCCCAGTTTGGTCGTGCGGCTGGCGGGCAGCAGCGAAAAGGCTATCCACAGCAGCGGCCCGACGACTAGCAGGCTCACCCAGACTGGCAGCTGGCGGGCCAGCAGTACCAGACAGCCGGCACTGGTTACACCGATAAATAGCCAGAGCAAACCACGCAGGCTATTGCCGTAGGCAACCACCCGGTAGATACTGGCGGCCAGCGGATTATGCCGTTCAGCCTGGCGCTTCAACTCGCGCAGCGGCAGAGCAAAGTAGGTCTTGCGGACAACGATACCGCCGAGTGCCAACACCAGTAAAGCCAGCGCGAATATCAGATTTGTCATATCCCTTTAGCTTATACCGGCGCCAGTAGATTGCAAAACACCCCGGCAACTGCTGTATACTATTTGGAGTAATTAGGGAGTCCGTCACATGTCAAAACAGTTCTGGGGAGTCATCGTCTTAATCATCGCCATGTTTGCCGGTATCTTTATGCTCACCGGCAATAAGTCAGGTGCTCCGGGCACTGGCGCCAATTCCACCAAAACGCTCACCAATCATGTTATTGGCAAAGGCCAAGCCAAAGTCACGCTTGTCGAGTACGGCGATTACCAGTGTCCGTTCTGCGGCCAGTACTATCCCATCGTCAAACAGGTACAGACCGAGTTTAACGATCAGATTATCTTCCAATTCCGCAACTACCCCCTGGTCAATGCCCACCCCAACGCCTTCGCTGCTGCCCGGGCGGCCGAAGCCGCCGGCATGCAAAACAAGTACTGGGAAATGCACGACCTGCTCTACCAGACTCAGTCCCAGTGGTCGCAGCTGTCCGACGCAACGAGCGCCTTTGAACAGTTTGCCAAGCAAATCGGCCTCGACAGCGTCAAGTACAAAACTGATTTCGCCAGCAGCAAGGTCAATGACCTGATCAATGCTGATACCGCCGAAGGCAACCGCCTCGGTATCACTGGCACACCGACCTTTTTCCTCGATGGCAAAAAAATCGAAGTAACTCAGCAAGTCACCGCCTTTGAGCGGCTGATCAATGCTGAAATTGCCAAAAAACCCCAGCCGGCTAGCACCGGTACGACCTCACAGACACCGGCAGCCACGCCCGACACCACGACCAGCGGTCAGTAGTACAAAAACTCGCGCCACTCGGGACGATCAATATAGACGGGTACTTTTGTCACTGGCGTATCTATAATTTTTATTTTTACGGACACTCGTTCACCTCTTCCTCGCCCAGACACACTCCACACATGCCTCAGCAGCCGACTCACTTTTTGATATGATTTTTGTCTCTCACGACCCACTAGGCGGGATCAATGACGTGGCGTAATTTTAACAAAAGCAGTATTGGCTGTCAAATCAGCGGTTTTCGCGGCGTACTACTGATGGGACATAGGAAGACTTATGTCTTGATCGGCAGGCAGACGCTGAGAACTAGCGCCTGAAGTTCTTCGATATTAAACGGTTTGCCGAGAAAACGATAGACTCCGATGCCCTTATGCTCGGCTCTGAACATATTATCAAGGGTGTCCTGGGCTGTCAGCATAATGACCGGGGTTTTAGCCAAATGCTTATCTTTATGCATCCAATCCATGAAATCAAAGCCGGTTTCATTGCCAATATGCAGGTCGAGAATCACAAGATCAGGCTGGCTAGCCTTCATCTGCTGGATACCGGAGGCCACATCTGCGCTCTCCAAAACTTCGACTTGCAGATAGTCTTGCTCCTGCAGCGTAAAGCGCACGGCATCTCTGATGTAGGCGTCGTCGTCGACAATTAAAATCTTTTTGGACAACTTGGTTTTGGGTTTTGTCATGCGCTTTTTAGATTACTGTACTTTGCCACGATAGCCAGCAGGTGTTCCATCTGGAAAGGCTTGGGGATAAAATCATCGGCGCCGGAATCTTTGGCAATTTGGGCGATGTCTTTGGTGGCAGAGACTAGAATGACAGGTATATGCCTGGTCGCGGCAGAGCTTTTGAGGTGTTTGCAAATATCGCGGCCGTCCACGCCGGACATCCAAATATCCAGCAGCAGCAGGTCTGGCAAAGGTGTTTTTAAATTCCGTGCTGTCGCGCCGTCCACAGTCGTCTCGACCTCATAGCCGTCATCTTCAAGCATAATTTTTAAAGCATCCAGGATGGCGGGATTATCGTCGGCAACCAGAATTTTTTTCGGAGGTTTCATTTTTTCTGCTTGGTCATAGGCAGGGAGAAGCAAAATTTCGAGCCTTTTGCTTTTTTACTTTCCACCCAAACCCGGCCTTTATGGCGCTTGATAATCTCTGAGGCGATGTATAGCCCCAAGCCAAGCCCCGGATAGGTTTCCTGGTTGAGTCCGCCAACCCGGTAAAACCGGTCGAAGACTTTTGCCTGGTCTTGCTTCAGCAATCCCACGCCAAAATCCTGGACACACAGCGTAAGATTATCGGTTTTAACCATGGTGGTAACGATAATACTGTCGGCATGCGGCGAATATTTTATGGCGTTTGTCATGAAATTCGTGAGTACCTGCCCGATGCGGTCGCGATCGCCGTATACCGTTCTCGAGGGCTGTAAATTCGTTAGAATCCGATGCTTCGCAGTGGTTAGCTGCAGCTCTTCGACCGTTTCTTTGACCAGCCCGTTGAAATCAAAATCGCTTTCCTGGAACTGGATTCTGCCTGATTCAATCTTGGTGATATCCAATAAGTCACCGATGAGACTAGTCAGCTTATCGAGCTGCGAATCCATTTTTTCAACTAGCTCCACGGACTTCATGTCGTCAGCCTTGCGAAACCTGTGTCCGAGAATTTGGGTATAGGCCTTGACACTAGTTATGGGAGTTTTGAGCTCATGCGAGGCGATGCTGATAAATTCGTCTTTTTGCTGTTCCAGCTGCTTGCGAACGGTAATGTCCTCGATGGCCAGCAAGATCAGTGATGTTTTGTCGGGCCCCTGCTGCAAGGTCCGGGCATTGAGCAGCATGATCTTTTGACCGATATCTTTAAACTTGTGCTCCACTACAAAATCCTCAATGGTGTTTTTCTCGGGCAGGATTTCCTCCAGCAGGATACGCAGCTTGGGGATATTCCACTGTCGGTTGCCCAAGTCGTACAGCAGCCGATTTTCGGTATCATCCGGCTCAACCTTAAAAGCGTTGTAGAAAGCTTCATTGGCCGATATGATACGCAGGTCTTTATTTAGTACCAGCAGCGGCCCGCGCACCGTTCGAATAATGGCATCAGCGTAGTCTCGGGTGATGGTCACCTCTTCGTTCATGACATTGAGCTCGCTAATAATCTCGTTGGTGTATTCCTGGGTCAGCGTCACCGCTTCTTTGAGCTTGATAATCTTTTCCTGGCCGGGAGTGTTATGGGCGGAGTCATCCGGCTGGTTGACAGCTGGTTTTTGAGAGGCTAGCGGCTGGCTGCCCATACCAGCCTGGGCGTTTATGGTTTTTCGCAGCCTATCCGTCCCGGAAGTAAGCGCCTTCTTAGACTGTGTAACTCTCATAAGCATGGGCGCGCACTACTTCCCGGGTTTTTAATAAAAGACCTCGACTCCCTTTAAGTATAGCCTACTCACGCAAGCGAGACGTACAGCCAGTTGTGATCGCTGTAGCGCTCAACACTGGTCAGCAGCCCTGGCGTAGCCTCACGCTGGCGCAAGGCTTGTCTGACACGGCCTGACGATACGTCAGGTGCGTAGCTGGCAAACATGGTAAGCATTTTTGGCTGCACGGACCAGCCTTCAATAATCTGCCGCATCCTGTCGTGATCGTCCTGCGCCCTGAGCCCAACTACCAGCTCAGTGCTCCGCAGCAAACGGTCAGCGTGCGGCCATGTGTCCAGCTGTGCGGCTACATCAGAGCCAAATAGAAACACTAATTGGCTCTGTGGGAATTGTGCCTGCAAAAACGGCAGCGTCCGCTCCACACTAAAACTCACATCTACCAGCTCCAGCACTTCAAATTGCGGATGCGGCTGGGCGGCTCGCTTGAGCATGGCTACCCGGTGCGCAAAATGCTCGACCTGGCTCTTGTCGCGCGGTCGGCGCTCCGGCAAAAAATAGACAACATCTAGCTGGGCGGCCTGGATAGCTTGCAGCGCGAACGTAATGTGCCCGGCATGCACCGGATCAAACGTCCCGGCGTAGATCCCAACCCTTTTAAGCGGCTTTCTGTTGTCTATCATTACTCACTAGTATAGCCCTCGCTTACTGACTCAAGCCGGACTTTTTTCTTGACGTGCTGGCCACATTCCTTGCATTCAATCTTGGTTTTAGTCTCGTGGGTCCTGGCATTCTTGGCATTGCAGAGCGGACATTCCTTTGAAATGTAGTCGCATTCATCAGAATCAACCAAGGACGAAGTTTCGGTTTCCGTCCCATTAGCGGCCATACCTTTCTTGCCGCGCCGCAAGACCATACCGCACATGATTACCTCAGCGGTTTCTTTGGCCTGGGCTATCGATCGCCTGTATGCCACTTGGTCTCCTTTGCGGGCATGCTGGCGAGCCTGGACGATATGCGTCCGGGCTACCTGTCCGAACTGGGCAGGGTCATAGGATTCATCTTCACCACAGATCTCAGCCGCAAAATCCTTGGCATATTCGGCCATGATTATCAGGGCTTCTTGGCCGCTACTGCCGCGCAGAGCTTTGGCGAGTTTGCGGACTTTATCGGCGAGCTCTTCCTCCACCCGCTGTTCACGAGCCAGTGACTCCTCCAAAATCGTCTCGTAATTGCCTTTTTGGCCCTCAGCGCCAAAAAAAGCGTCCACTTCTGTCCCATCGTCAAAAAAGCTTACAACGTCAACAATACCCCCGGGCAGTGCGTCTTTGCGCACCCAGATTCCATTTTCTAGCTCGGCCGTTGCCAGCTGGCTGGCTGGCGACAGTTTCAGCTGTCGACTAATGTTGGCTGTGCCGCGGGCATCGTAGGCTTGGCCGTCTTTGCCAACACCAATTACACCGGCCGTAAAGGTTCTACGATTGCCCAGGGCGTCAACTTCCGTCAGGCGTATTTTGGCTACCCGCCTGTCCATGTCGTAGCCATTGTCCTCGGCGTCACGCTTCGACATTTCATCGGGATCAGGTACACGACTACGCTCTAGATATACATGTGTGCGAGCCGTACCGTCGATATAACCGTCCTCAATTCGCAGCTCGCTGAGGGTTTCTCCGGTGCGGCGTTGACGCTCAACCGAGTGTTTGGCCTGCATGGTGCCATTAGCATACATAGCACGCTGGCTGTAGCCAAACTGTCGGAATCCGTCGGGACCATACTGCGAATGACTGATTGAAATGTGGCTGTTGGCACAGAGAATTTCAAAGACATTAGTACGCAAATCTTCAGTCAAGCGCAGATTCGCATTGCTGGCCGTTTCCAGATCTTCGGAAAAATAATCACTAACAACCGACTCTACACTCGCCTCTTTAGCCGCCACCTGCTCGGCATTCACGGCACTGCCATATGCCACTGCCCCGAGAACCCGGACTAAGCGCCGCCTCGTCGAATGATCTGTTTCGGTACTGGCAGCAAAAAAGGCCGCCGGCGCTTCGGCGGCAGGCTCTTCCTTGGGACTAGGCGATACATGACGCAAGTCTGGGCGGGCAGTGGCAAAGGGTTCCGGTGTACCCATGGGCCCCGAGACCAGCGACAGTACCGGGCGCAACTGGATAGAAAGCCGCTCGGCTGCTGAAAGGCCTGGCGCCGGCTCGGCGAGCGCTGGGATAAGCTGCAAATTTGGATGCGACTCCAACCCAGAGACTGCATGGTCTGCGAGCTTGGGGGCTTCTGCTAAATGAGCTCTCATAAAAAAACACCTCTGCTCGGGAGCGAGGGTCTCTAAAGACGACAGCTGGGTCGTATTTTGGGCTCCTGCTCGGGAGGCTTAGTTGATTGCTGTATCGGACTTTCCTCTTAGGGAGAGGATTTACCGTTGCGGCACAGTTCCCGGATTGCACGGGATTCCAGCATCTCTTTGTTAACTCTAACTTCTAGTAGTGTAGCATCAGGCCGAGACGCTAGATATAGTAGTTATTACTGCATTTGCGCCAGCCTTACTGCATGCGCAGACTTTGGAGGGCAGCGTAAAAGGCGCTGTAATCGGCATTAATCACCTGATTGGTATAGCTAAAAAAGAATTTGTGGCTGGCGCCCGTAGCCTGGCTTTTGAGCAGCACGGTGTTAACACCGTCTGTGGAGCTGGTGCCGATGACGTCCCGCTCTTGGTTGAACTGGTCGCAAAGAAAGGGAACGTCCTGCCATTTGGCCGGCACGCCCACTTGCCCCGGCAACGGCGTCAGTCCCCGGGTAAAGGTTGAACAGTTATCTGAAGCGTTGCCTGAGAGCTGCAGCCGGTCAACCTGGCCATCGACGATCACTACCCGGTTAACAGCGAAATTGACCGGAATGGTGTCCTCGTAAATGACGATTTGCTGGCCCTTGCTGCCGGCGATACTCGTCTGCCAGCCATATGTCTGGTAGGGACCGGCTGGACGGGGAGTGGGCTTCCAGTCAACAGGCAAATCCAGGCTAAAGTCAGGCTCGCTATAGTGCGTCGTCTTATTTTCGAAAGCTACCTTGCTGGTCCGGGGGGTGGTTTTAGTAATAACGGTACGGGGCTGCAGCGCCTGCCGGGTCCAAATAATACTGCCAAAAATGAGGAGCAGCAGCAAGAGTACGAGAATCAGCCAAAATACAATCCGGCGGCGCTTGCTCTTTGCGTGTTTTCCCAGCCGGTACATCGGTGACTAGTCAGTTTGCCGTTGTTTGAGAGCCGAGAGCCGCGGCATAAAGCTATTGGCTGCCCCCTCCAGGCCTAATACTTTGAGGGCTCCAATCAGGACATACAGGTGGTCAAAGCTGCTTTCCAGCAACTCGCCGCCCAGCGCCTCGATTTGGGCAAAGGCATGCTCTACTTTCTCGACCAGCCACTTTTCTTCGCTCGGAGCTATCTGGTTGGAGGTCACCCGAGCCGGCTCAGTATTTTGGACAATCTCCAGTGAACGGGCGGATTTATCGCGCTTGCGCAGATGGCCGCGTTTGATAAGGTTGCCGACATGCAGCGAGACGGTAGCAACTGAGGTATAGTTCAGGCCGCTCATGATCTCGCGGTAACTGGGGCTGTAGCCATGCTCGGCGATAAACCCCCGGATAAACTCCAGCAGTTCTTTTTGCTTTTTGGTCGGCCGGACGGTCGCTTGCTCCATCGTTTGCTTTTCGTTCATGCTTATCAGTATGTCCTATTTTTTACGTTCGGGAAAGACCCAGTATTTATACCAAAGGTAGCTCCAAACCGTAAAGAATCCAGCTGATATAAAGAAGCCGATGTAGGGGGTGATGCCGACGGCGTTGAGGCCGTAGATGATCAGGTAGTCGATGATAAAGCCGATGGTTTCGATACATATGTAGCGGCTGACATGCTGCATCTCGCTGAGCTTCAGACGGTCGCTGTTGAAAGCCCAGTAGCGCTGCACCAAGTAGTTTAGTGTCCAGCCGATGGCATCAGCGGCCACTTTAGCCCACAGCCACCACCAGCCGAGTACCGAGTAGCAGAGCGCGAAGATACCGTAGCCGGTCCAAAAATAGACGCTGCCGCCAGCCATATATTTGCCGAACTGGATGACCGTTTTATGCTTGTTCATCTTCCTTGGCCTTGGGGTTGGGAGCCAGGGCGATACCGGCTAGTCCCCACCAGACATAGGCCAGCGTATCATCTGTCCAAGCATGTGATAGCAGGTTGATAAAGGTAAGCCCGACCAAGCTGGCAAACAAGCTGAGCGCCAGGGGATCGGCGCGGCGCGACCAAAGCAGATAGCCGACGCCGGCAGTGATCACGCCAAACAGCAGCAACCCCAGCCAGCCGGTTTCCTGGCCGACTTGGAGAAAATAATTCTCGGCGATCCGGGCACCATGTCCATCGTTGTACACGCTGGCTGGCCCGGCAGTGCCCGGTCCGCTGCCCAGGGGATCGTGCAGCAGATCGTGGGCGCCGGACCGCAGGGCTGACAGATGGCCGCTGTTAGACGTCGTTTTAACGGCCGAATGGCTCTGGGTATGCAGTACAAAATTTTCGAAATGCATGTTGTGCCGCAGACTAATGGCCAGCCCGGCGGCCAGGATTAACAGGCAGCCCGAGGCAGCCAGCGCCAGCTGCTTGGCTCGCCGTGATCGCAAGCGAAATAGTAGGATTACCCCGATACTAAGAGCCGCACCGATCCAAGCGCTGCGCGAAAATGTGAAAAACAGCACCACCAGCGCACCGGCGAGCAGTACTGCCTGATGCCAGCTGCGCTTGGCGCCAAGCATCAGGACGCCAGCCAGGCTGATAGGTATTAACAGGTACGCGCCGAGGGGATTAGCCCCGCGCAGTGTCGAAGCGATTCGGACATAGTGCTGATTGTGATTAATCGTCTCGACCGCGGGGATAGTGCCCGTGCCGTAGCCAAAGTGACGCAAAAAATCGTCGGGCAGCACCAGTGCCTGGAGCAAGCCAAAAGCCACGACCACCACGGCTGGCCAGTAGACGAGCCACTGCCAATTAGTGCGCAGCCGCGCCAGACGAAGCGCCGCCGCCCAGGCTACCAGGAAAAAAGCTAGGAATCGCAGATCACTGATCAGGCCGTAGCCCAAGGCTTTGGCGGTTACGTCATGCTGGTCAAACGCCAGCAGACCCCACACCAGATTGAGCGCGCCGTAGGCCATGATTACCCACACCAGCCGGCGTGACAGCGTATGGCTGCGAATCTTGTGGTCGGTTGCCAATAAATACAGCACTCCGACAATGCAGATTGCCAGCAGCATCTCTTTCCAAAGCCGGAGCGCCGTATAGTGTCCCAGCAAGCTGGAACCCCAGACGGTAAACAGGGCGTGGAAGGGCATCAGCAGGATTATCGCCATACTTAGGCCGCTTACCCATGACAAAACGGTGTACTTCAGGGCTGATAGCTTCATCATAATGTACAATTTAGTATAGCTTATGAAAAATAATGCTTCGCTCGTCTACAATTTCTGTCTGATCCTCGGTGATGCCCTGGCTATTACGGTGGCGTTTAGTGTCGCCTATATCCTGCGGGTTACGCTTGATCACCAGCCGCTCAGCGCCACCGTACAGGCACACAGCTATATCACCGTCCTCATCAGCCTGCTGCCCTTCTGGATCTTTATATTCGGACTGCTCGGACTGTATAACTCCCGGATCTATGATAAGCGTTTCAGCGAGCTGGGACGGCTGCTGGTTGGCACCTTTATTGGCATCCTGTTTGTCATCAGCTATGCCTATATGACCAATACGGCTATTTTCCCAGCCCGATTGGTGACAGTCTATGGCTTTGGGCTGGCCTTCTTTTTTGTTCTGCTGTTTCGGACGGCAGCCCGCGGTATCCGGCGCCAGCTTTTTGGCTACGGCCTTGGCATCAACAATGTGCTGCTCGTCGGCGACACCAAGACCACCCAGCGGCTGATCGACGCGCTGCGCCATACCAGCGTCACCGGCTACAAGGTGATCGGCGTAGTCGGCGGCGTCAAACATCCGCTGAAACAAGACGGCCCTTACCACCAATACCCGAACTTCAGGGAGGCCATTGGTCATCTCATGGAACCGCTGCACACTATTATCCAGACTGAGCTCTATACCGCCACCGAGCACAACGATGAGATCCTAACCTATGCCCAGGAGCATCACACCGCCTACCGCTTCGTACCCGGCAACAGCGAACTATTTGTTGGCAAGATTGAGGTTGACCTGTTTCATGCCATCCCGATTATTGCTGTCCATCAAACGGCTTTAATCGGCTGGGGCCGGGTCGTCAAGCGGCTGACTGATGTGTTTTTAGGCGGCTTGCTGCTAGTACTGGCCTCCCCGCTGATGCTGCTTATAGGCCTGGCTGTCAAACTGACTGACGGCGGGGTAATATTTTTTCGCCAGGACCGCTTGAGCCGCTTTGACACCAAAGTGCGGATTTTTAAATTCCGGACACATGATCCAAAATACAGCGGCCTGGAGCCGGAAGCCGCCTTTGCAAAAATGGGCCGTCCTGAACTGATCAAACAGTATCGCGGCAATGGCGACCGCTTGCCGCGCGACCCCCGGGTGACCGCTATCGGCCGCTGGCTGAGAAGTACCAGCTTTGACGAGCTGCCGCAGCTTATCAACGTTGTCCGCGGCGATATCAGCCTGGTCGGACCGCGGGCACTGGTCGCCTACGAACTAGAGCAGTCTGACCAGAAAAATCTGATCCTGAGTGTCAAATCCGGTATGAGCGGCCTGGCCCAGATTTCCGGCGTCAGCGACCTGAGCTTCGCCGAGCGCCGCCAGCTCGACCTCTACTACGTTCAAAACTGGAGTTTCTGGGGCGACCTGGTCATCCTGGCCAAGACCTTTTCAGTCGTGCTGTTTCATAAAGGTACCCGCGGATGAGCGCGGGCGGCAAACTGAAAGTTGCCATCGTCTGCGACTGGCTGACCGGTATCGGCGGCGCCGAACGGGTAGTGCTGGAATTGCACAAACTATATCCGGACGCACCGATTTACACCTCGCAGTACGATCCCGCTAGAATTACCTGGTTCGCTGATGCTGATGTTCGCACCACCTGGTTGCAAACGTTGCCGAAAGGTCTCAAAAAATTTCTGCCGCTGCTGCGGGCCTGGACCTTTAGCCGGCTCGACCTCAGCGATTATGATCTGGTTATCTCTTCCAGCGGCGCCGAGGCCAAGGGCGTCAAAACCGGCCCGGATACCGTCCATATCTGCTACTGCCACTCCCCCACGCACTATTACTGGATCCGTCACGACGAGTACCTGGAAAACCCCGGTTTTCCATTTGGCTTCAACTGGCTGGCGCGCTTAGGGCTAAAACTGCTTATCGGTCCGCTGAAACGCTGGGACAAGCACGCCGCCAAGCAGCCCGATTATATGATTGCCAACTCGACACATACCCAGGCCATGATCAAGCGTTATTACCGCCGGGAGGCCGCTATTATCCATCCGCCGGTGGAGATTGACCGTTTCAAGCTACGGGGGCAGGCGCCGCTGCGGCACGGCTTCGTGGCAGCCGGCCGCCAGACGCCCTACAAGCGCTTTGATCTGGCGATTGCCGCCTGCGACGAGCTAAAGGTGCCGCTAGTAGTCATCGGCGACGGGCCCGACCACAAACGGCTGGAAAAATTGGCCGGGCGCAGCACGACATTTCTGAGCAACACCAACGATCAGGAAATCGTTGATCATTTCCAGTCAGCCCTGGGGTTTATCATGCCCAACATGGATGATTTTGGCATAGTGGCCGTCGAAGCCATGGCTGCTGGCACGCCGATTGTAGCGTATAATAAGGGCGGTGCTCTGGATTACGTTTTGCCGAATAAGACCGGCCTGTTTTTTGACAAGCAAACCGTCAAGAACCTGACCGGCGTACTGGAGACACTGCTGGCAAAAACCTGGAATTATCCGGCTATTGCCGAGCAAGCTGCCGATTTTTCCGTACCAGCCTTCCAAAAAAATATCCAAGCGCTGATCAAAGACTGTTTGAGCGAAAGGGAAACCTAAAATATGTGCGGAATTGTTGGCTACATTGGCCCAAAACCTGGCTCCAAGATTGTTCTGGCCGGCCTGGAGGCCCTGGAGTACCGCGGCTATGATTCCGCCGGCCTGGCGCTTATCGAAAATGGGCAGGGCAAAGTTTTTAAGCAAGTGGGACGGGTATCGGGCCTGGTCCAAGCTGTTGCCAGCGAAGAGCTGAGCGGCCACCTCACCATTGGGCATACCCGCTGGGCCACGCATGGCTCGCCAACCATCCAAAATGCCCACCCCCAGGCCAACAACGCCGGCACGGTTTTTGTCGTCCACAATGGCATCATCGAAAATTTTGCCGAACTGCGCGCCAAACTGCAGGCTGCCGGCTACACGTTTGCCTCTGAGACTGACACCGAAGTCGTCCCCAATCTGATTGATTACTATCACAAGCAGCTGCCGTCGTTTGAAGACGCCTTTAAGGCCGCACTGGAAGATGTCCGCGGCGCTTATGCCATCGCTGCTATCAGTACCAGCGAGCCGGATACGCTGTATGCCGCCAGGCTGTCCAGCCCGCTGGTCATCGGTGTCGGCGAGGGCGAGCACTTCCTAGCCTCCGACCCATCGGCAATGATGGAGCATACCAAAAAGGTTATCTATCTCGACGACTATGATGTCGCCGTCATCACCGGCGACAAAGTCCACGTCCATAATCTCAAAGCACACAAACAGACCGAACCGGAAGCCGAACTGCTGGATTTCGATAACGAGCAGTCGCTGCTTGGCGACTACCCGCACTTTATGCTCAAGGAAATTTTTGAAGCGCCGGCTACTATCCGTTCAGCCACCCTCGGGCGGGCGCTGCCTGATAAAAATCTGGTCAAGCTCGGCGGCCTGGAGAGCGTCCTCGGCCAGCTCAAATACATCGATCGTATCGTCATCGTAGCCTGCGGCACTTCGTACTATGCCGGCCTCGTCGGCGAGTACATGATCGAGGAACTGGCCGGCATACCGGTCGAGGTAGCCCTGGCGAGCGAATTTAAGTACCGGGACGAGCCGTTTTCGCGCAGCACCGCGCTGCTGGTCATTTCCCAGTCCGGCGAGACCGCCGATACCATTGCCGCCCTCAAAAAAGTTGAGGACTACGGCGTACTGCGGCTCGGTATCGTCAACGCCGTCGGCAGTACTATCGCCCGCATGACCGATGCCGGCGTCTACTGCCATGCCGGGCCGGAAAAGGCCGTGGCCAGCACCAAGGCCTTCATCGCCCAGGTAACCGTCCTGGCCCAGATCGCCCTGCATCTCAACAATGGCACCACTAACCGCTTCAAGCCGCTCCTAGCGGAGCTGGAAGCCCTGCCGGCCAAAGCCCAGGCCGTACTCGACCAGGCTGAGACCATCAAAGCCATCGCCCTCAAATACACTGATTACCGCGACTTCTTGTTTATCGGCCGCCACTACTCCTATCCCTCAGCTCTGGAAGGCGCCCTGAAACTCAAAGAATGCTCCTACATGCACGCCGAGGGCTGTGCCGCCGGCGAAATGAAGCACGGCCCGCTGGCCATGATTGACGCCAACTTCCCCACCTTTGCGCTGGTTACTGACTCGCCGCTGATCAAAAAGACCTACTCGTCTATCCAGGAAATCCGCGCTCGCAGCGGTCCGGTCATTGCCGTCGCTACTGAAGGCAACGACTCGATCCACGAGCTCTGCGACGACGTCATCTACATCCCGAAAACCCTGCCCGAAACCCAGCCCATCCTAGAAGCAATCGTTACCCAGCTGTTTGCCTACTACATCGCCGTTGGCCGCGGCTTTGACGTCGACCGCCCGCGCAACCTGGCCAAATCCGTCACCGTCGAATAAAACACTTGCTTATTGGCTGCAAAAACTAGTCCTTTGCCCAATTCCCTAATTTATTCGCAGCTCTAATCGATGGAAGCTCGATGTATTTGTGCACTACTACCGACACAAAAAACAGCACTGGAAGGCTGAGCAACAGTGCTAACATTGCCGATGCGACATAATTTAGGTGGCCATGAAGCAGCACAAAAAGCCAGCAGGTCAAGCTATACAAAATAATAAAATGGGTAGCATAGAGCGCAAAAGATAGTCTGCCTATCAATACCAAAAACTTAGTCTCAAGCAGCTTAATCAACCAGCTCCAGCTAAGAGCCAAAATGATAATTATGGATCCGGCAATCATTTGTAAAAGTATCCTGGATACCGATACATTGCTGCTCAGCAGGGTCAAGGAGTGCCAGTACTTGCCATAGCTGGAGGGATCGCCTATGTACGGATAGCCGGCAATAGAAAGTGCTATAAACAGCAGGCTCAGCTTATAAAACAATGCCAGATTTCGCAGCTTCTCAAAAAATAATGGACGGTTGGCGTAGACATCCGCCAATACCATACCCGCTATAAAGCAGCAGAAATAGGTATCAATGAATGCTAGGAAGGCAATTATATACAGCAGCCAGCGCTTGGACTTGCCGCGGCTGAGCGTGGCAAGTCCAAAAATAAGCATTGATCCAAGCAGCTCGTAGTACATCGTCCAGAGCACCGGATTATATACGTTTTTTGGTGCCATTGTAGCGAAAACCTGGAATGATCCCTGGGCCAAGGCTCCGAGCAAGCTCGGATCAAATAGGTAGTAGGTACTGAGCAGCCAGCTGGAGCCGGATACTGCCCCGGCTTGCCTGGCATAGAGCAGCCCGAGAGACATGAGGCCATACGCAAACAGGACTGACAACAATGCTACCGGCATCAGTCTGAGATAACGCTTAACGGCCGCTGAGAATAAAGAGCCTGACTGGGATGAAAAAAATCGAATAGTCAGCACAAAGCCGCTTAAGATAAAAAACATGACCACTGCAAAGTTGCCAGCAAAGAAAATACTTAGTGGCGACTTGTATATCACCAGGTCGTACTGCGTGTGAGTTGGGAATCCAGGTCCGCTCATAACTGCCGGAAAAAAGGCGCTGGCAAAATGCCACATGACGACAATCAAGGCAGCTATGCCCCGAACGCTGTCCAATGCCTCAATTTTCTTGGTCCCTGCTGCCACTCTTGCTCCCATTCCGTCTCTATTGTGTATTTTTATCTACTAAAAGCAAGCAAAAGCAATTTCGCTGAAAATAGAGTTTCTAGGCGACGTGGATAATCGCTTCGACGGCCACGGCCGTTTCGCGCCAGTGCGAAATCTGCAGGCTATCGATCCCCATAGCCTTGACTGGATAGTCGTTGCCGGGTTCTTCCAGCCGGTCGCCGATGAACAGTATATCGTCTTGATCGATGCCGAGAAGCTCTGTCAATTTTTTCATGCCGTAGCCTTTATCGATGCCCGGCTTGGTAACGTCTATAGAAGTGACGCCGCCGACCCGGACTTCAAATTCCGGCAATAGCGGGGCTACATAGTCGCGGACGGCATCCTTTTTTTTGTTGTCGGGATCCCAGGCTTCCTTTTGGCGAACGCCTTCTTTGCCCAGGACGTCGACGATATCCTGGCCAAGCACTGAAAAAGTTACCTGGCTGCCGCGGTCTTCGATAGTTTCCCCGTAGACTTTTTCGGCCCGATGGCCGAGCTCATCAAAGCCCTTATTGAGCGCGGCAATAATCTTTTGCTTCTGCGACTCGTCGAGATCCTCGGCATACACCTGTTTCCAGTCTTGTTTTGCCGGATCGTAGGCGTAGTAGCGAGTGCCGGAGGTCGGCATCAGGTGCAGGCGCTGGAGTTTGGCGGGATCGGCTTTGAGATTGCTCAGCAGCTGTTTTTGGAACTGGGGGAACCCCCCGCCAGAGATAACGCAGACTTGTAATTTGCCGAGCAGCTGATCCAGCAAATCGGCCATCCGCGGGTCAAGCGGCGATTTGCTATCAGCCAGTGTGCCGTCCAAATCAAAAGCGATGACTTTCTTCATAAAACCTGTATCTCCTTAAGCGTTAATTCGTTTGCTGACAACACCTACCTGCTGGGCCAGATCTTTGCGAGCCACCAGGATACCCTGCGGCGTATTGATAACTACCACATTGTCGAGCCCGATGACCGCCACCGGCTTGTCTTCTTGGTTATTTACGTAGGAGTTAGTCACTTCCTCCATCTCCACCTTGCCCTGGGCGTGGTTGCCCTGCTCATCGCCCCCGATAGCCTTGTGCAGATCGCCAAAGGACCCGAGGTCCATCCAGTCAAACGAAGCCGGCACTACTAGCAGGTCAGGCACTTTTTCAATGAGGGCGTAGTCGATGGCCTCGCTGGTCAAACTGAGGTAGACATCCTCGTAATCTGCCGGTGCCGCAGCGGCCAGCTTTTCATAATTATCGAATAGTTCGGGTGCGTACTGCTCCATTTTTTGCTTAAAGGTATTCACCGAGCCCACAAAGTAGCCGCAGTTCCATAGGTATTTGCCACTGGCGACGTATTCCTGAGCTACATCATGCGCCGGTTTTTCTTTGAATGACCCTACTCCATAAACAAAATTTGTTTCGTCAAATAGGTCATCCTTTTCGATGTAGCCAAAGGCAGTTGAAGGGTGGTCAGGCTCAACACCGACCAGCACTATGCGTTTGTTAGCCGTTGAGACCTCAGTTGCCACCTTGAAACTATGCATAAAGCCAACGATATCCCGTATGTAATGGTCGGCGTGGATCGAAGCGATCGGCTCATCCGGGTCGTGGAGTTTGGCAATGATTGCCAGCGCTGCCACGATACAATTGGCCGTACCGCGCCGTGCCGGTTCGACGATAAATGCTTCCTCTGGCAGCTCAGACAGCTGCTTGCGGACATGCTCGATGTGGCTGCTGTCGGAAACTACATAGATCTTGTCGGTCAGCTTCCGCGCCCGGTCATAGGTATGCTGCAGCAGCGACCGGTCGTCGCCGTTAATTTTCAGCAAATGCTTTGGATAGTCCGGCGTGGACAGCGGCCAAAGCCTCGTGCCAGACCCCCCGGCGATTATTACTACTATCATCGCTCTCTATCATACCAAAGTTCACCGTATCATGAACGTTTTTGCATGACTGCGGACTGAAAGTGTCGCGGCTAGCAAAGACAGGTAGATTTTAAGAGGCTAGCGTAGTAAAATACGATTAGCTGTGAAAAATCAAAAAATAATAAAACTCTCTGTTTTTGTACTGTTGCTGACTGCAGCCTTCCAATTGCCGAGTGGCAGTGCTTTTGCGGCGGCACCGACGCTGGTATGGTCTAAGCCTACTGCCGACAGCATCGGTGAATCCTCGCCAATGCCGGTCAATTTCGGCAATAGTTACGACAGCGTGATGTTTGGTTCGCATGACAAAAAAGTCTATGCTCTCGATGGCACGACCGGCAATAACACCGTAAACTGGCCCCAGCTGACAGGCAATCCAATCCAGTCCTCGCCCAGCAGCGCCGATGTCGACCACGATGGCAATCCCGATATCTTCATCGGCAGCGGCGACGCGGCTGGCGAGTGTGCTGGGGGCGGATTGTACCGTTTCAAGTATGACGGTTCAGTCATCTACAAATTCCTCGCCCCCGATGCGTCGTGTGCTAATCCCTCGATCCACGCTTCTCCGGCCATCGGCGACATCACCCGCGATAACGTTGCTGATGTCAGCTTTGGGGCACTCGGCTTGAAAGCCTGGTCAATCAACAGCCTGACGGGGGGAACGAATGGGGGCTGGCCATTTTACTGGGACGATACGCAGTTCGCATCACCGGCATTGGCCGATCTGGATGGTGATGGCATAACCGACGTGGTGATGGCCGGCGACTCATCGCCTGGACCGCCGGTTGACTGGCGCGGCGGCTTCGTACGCGCCCTGAAAGGCGACGGGACGGAACTCTGGTCATACAAGATCAACGAGATCGTACGGTCTTCGCCGTCGATTGGCGATGTTGACGGCGACGGCCAGCCAGAGGTCGTTTTTGGGGCTGGCAACTATTACGCTCTGAACGGCGGCGCCAGTGATGCTACCAAAATATACGTGCTAAACGGCACGACCGGCCAGCTGAAATGGTCGCGTGATTTGGGCGCCCAAACCATGGCTTCCCCAACCCTGGCTGATTTTAACGGCGATGGCCGGCTGGATATAGCCATGGGCACCTGGGGTGGCACTTCCCCGGGGCGCCTTTTTGTACTGAACGGAGTAAACGGCTCTGACATGACCGGCTACCCCCGCAGCTCCGTTGGCGGTGTTGTCCTCGGACAGCTGAGCACAGCTGATTTAAATGGTGACGGCAAGCAGGATCTCGTGGTTCCAACCGGCGGCGGCGTGTACGCCTACGATGGCAATACCGGCACGAATTTATGGGGCATACGACAGGGCTTCGCATCGTATCAAAATACCCCGCTCATCCGTGATATAGACGGCAATGGCCGGCTTGACATCATCATCGCCGGAACCAAACCCGACAGCACTGGCGTAGTTGATCGCTTTGAGTTTGGTATTGGCGATCCGGCTGCGCTCGGCACCAAGGGCTGGCCGATGTTCCGGCTAAACCAGCGCCTGACCGGCTCTTGGACAAACCCGCCTCTGGAGCAGGCTCCCCCAACTGGTGAAGCCGGCAAAGGCTATCGGCTCGACACACGGGATGGCGGCGTCTACACGTTCGGCGAAGCGAAATATTATGGATCGGCCAATGTGTATCATCCGAGTCAGCCGATCGTAACGAGCATGTCGACAGCGGGAGCAGGCTATTGGCAAGTTACTGCCGATGGCGGACTGTTCAGCTTTGGCGATGCTGGATTCTATGGATCGGCCAATGTGTATCATCCGAGTCAGCCGATCGTGGCGGCCATGCGTACAGCGTCGGGCAATGGCTACTGGCTGGTTACCCGCGATGGCGGGATTTATAGCTTTGGCGATGCTGGATTCTATGGATCGGCCAATGTGTATCATCCGAGTCAGC
>CAZXIT010000001.1:0-22343 GCA_964640775.1 uncultured Candidatus Saccharibacteria bacterium | reverse complement strand
ATGGCGGGATTTATAGCTTTGGCGATGCTGGATTCTATGGATCGGCCAATGTGTACCACCCGACTAGGCCGATCGTCGGCGGATTAATCACGGCTACTGGCGCCGGCTACTGGCTGGTAACCGATGATGGCGGACTGTTCAGCTTTGGGGATGCCCCGTTCTATGGATCGGCGAATGTCTACAATCCAAACCAGCCGATTATCGGCATGTCGCGCAGTATCACTGGCGGCTACTGGATGGCCACCCGCGATGGCGGGATCTTTAGTTTCAATGCCAGCTTCCACGGTTCGGCCAATGTCTACCATCCGAGTCAGCCGATGACCAACATAGCTACGCAGGGCTATTAACTAGCGGCTGGGCGGCGCCTAGAGCAAGACATCGTCGTCCGGCGCTTCCTTGGCTTTGCGGAAAATGACAAAGTGGTAGATCGTGAAGTTCCAGGTCATAGCCGTCAGTACGGCCAGGATTTTAGCGACATTCAGATCAAATATATCGACGGTCAAATGCTTGAAAGGCAGGAACTCCACGATACCGGCGACTGCGACATGCTGGCTATGCAAAAAATAGGTGGCTGAGTAAATAACCAGCGACTGTATGCCCAGAATGCCGACACCGGTGACTGCGAAAAAGTGGGCGAAGCGGGCAAGGCTGTGATCTTCCTTGCTGCGAAACACTAAGCGATGGTTCAGAAAATAGGATGTCGTCATGCTGATGGTGGCCGAAATGAGGTTAGCGACCAGCAGCGGTACATGTCCAAAAAAGACCAGCACATTAAGCATCGAGGTATCAAATAAGGTATTAAATACCCCTACGCTGGCGAATCGTGCCAGCTTGACGTCCCATAGCTTTTTCAACATGTATACTTAGTATAAAGGATTTGAAAGACGTATATGAAACTGGCTATTGCTATACCTACATACAACGAAGCAACCAATATCAAAAAACTGCTGCCAGCCATCGATAAGTACCTGAAGCCCTCTCAGGATGTGCAGTGTACGGTCTTCGTCATCGATGATAACTCACCGGACGGCACTGCCGACATTGCCGAAAAAACCGGCAGGCAGCTGAGCCGCAAAGGCTTCGGGGTGCAGGTCATGAGACGGCGTAAAAAGGACGGCCTGGGCCGGGCCTACGTCTATGCCTTTCACAAAATCCTGCCTCAAAAATTTGACTGCATACTGCAGATGGACGCTGATCTATCGCACAACCCCAAGTATTTGCCGCAGTTCCTGGCAGCGGCGGCTGCGGCTGACCTGGTTGTCGGTTCACGCTATGTGCGCGGCGGCAGCACGCCGGACTGGCAGTGGCACCGCAAGCTGCTGAGCCGCGGCGGCAATTTGTACACCCGGCTATTATTAGGCTCGCGCATCACCGACTATACCGGCGGCTTCAACCTCTACTCCCGCGAACTGCTGCACAAGATCGACCTCGACAGCCTGCAGGCCGGCGGCTATGGCTTCCTGATTGAGCTGAAATACAAAGCCCTGCAAAATTGCCATGACGTTCGGCAAGTACCCATCGTGTTTATGGATCGCCAGCATGGCGATTCTAAAATCCCCAAAGGCATCATCATCAAAAACCTGGTTCTAGTTTTAAACATCAGGTTTTCGGGATGAAACTGGTCCGCATTCAATCGTTCAAATCATGGATACTTTTGTCTCGGCAGCAAAATATTTTAGCTGAGCTGGTGCCAATCTTGACGATAGTCAGCGGTTTCACGATCGAGCTGTGGCACATTGTGCACACGCAGTGGGAACGATTCTTCTTTACCAGCGCCGACATGCTGACCCTGTCGCTGGTGCACCAGTCATTGGCCGTATTACGGGAACCCTTTCATTGGGTTTTCTCGTCTCAAATATTCTTGTTTCCCGAGGGGCCCATTTACGCGCTCGCCGCTTTGCTAACGCCTAATTTCAGGTGCGCGCTTATGCTGAACGCTCTATTCAATTGCTTGCTTTTGTATATCCTGCTGCGTCTGATCGCTGCAAATTTTTCCCGCACCAAACAAATCGCCCGGCTGTACTCGCTGCTCGCTTCGCTTTTTGTGCTGCTGCTGTGCTGTCTGGAATACCGAGACCAGCCGAGCTTCGCGACATTTTTTATAGCCACCACTACGTATTACGGAGTGATCCTTGCTGCTTTAAGCTCTCTATATATAAGTATAAAATTATTGCTGCTAGCCAGCGGTCCGGGCAGCAAGCAAGGCTTTAGGCAATGGAGGCTACTGGCTGGCTCGCTGGTACTGATTGCCCTGCTGACTAGCCTGTCTAATCCTCTATACGTCCTGCAGTTTGTAGCTCCTCTGGTGGCCGTTTGCTGCTTGGGTCTTTTGTTGAATTTCTTTTCGTGGCGTGATTGCTGGCTGCTGGCTGCTCCTCAGCTTGTTGGTGCGGCTGGCGGCATGCTGCTTAGACAGCTGTTCCTGCAGAGCTGGTTTTCACCTCTTGGCAGGGTTGACCAATATTTACGTTTTGATCAGATTGGCAACGCCTTTAGGGCATTGAAATATGCCGTCCTGGGTATGCTGCACGGCAACTGGCAAAGCCAGCTGGAACTTTTTCTCATACTAAGCGAAATGTTTGTCGCGCTTGTCGCGCTGCTGGCTTTTATCCACTTCGCGACTAAACCCAAAAAGAAGCCGGTGCGTACAGCGGACACATTTTTCATCATTAGTCTTGCGAGTATTACGCCTCCCCTCGTTATAGTCGGAAGCATTATCACGGGCAACCCTTTAACAAGATATATGGTGCCGGTGGTAATTTTTCCGCTGCTGGTCTTGATGCCATTGCTAAGATTTGGCTTTTTTATCAAACCTGCAGCGGCCAAAACAGCTGCCTGGTTCATCGCCATTATTTTCGTGTCAGTGTCGGCTTTTGCTGTATTGACCCGTCCAGTTTCAAGCGTCGCCTCCATTACGACCTATTACACGTCAGACGAGCGCTGCTTGGACAGCAAGCTCGGGCATACATCGTACACTGCAGGCGTGGCACAATATTGGCGGGCGCGCGGACTCCAGCTTAATAGCCGGAGCAATCTCAAGGTACTGCAAGTGTATGGCAATCTCGACAAATTTACCTGGCTCTACAATGGTGCGGACTATTCCATATACCGCCCGAGCTTTGTAATCGTCGACAAAACCTCGCCGGCCTTCAGCGACCCCGAGATTTCGCTTGCCAGTAATTTTGCTATCTCGAGCAGCCATGCCAGCGCTGTTTTAGGCCAGCCAAGCGGGATATATGATTGCCCCTCTTTTGAAATCTATTTGTATCCGCCAGGCAACCCTGGCAATAAAATACTGAACGATACGATACGCAATCCTCTAACGGGCCTCTGATTCACGGACCTGCTAAAGCGGAGTTTCCACCAAGCAATCAGGCGTCTTTCCGGGATTAGCATTGGTAACTTTTACCGTCTTGGTCTGGGCGCCGGTGCTATTGTTGCCCCAATAGGTAAATAAGCAGGTCGATACGCCATTGTCGTAACTCCCTGCTATCCATCGAGTTTCAGAGTACGCGGCACAGGCAATCACGTTCCCCTCGGTGTAGCAGGGAGCTGCAGCCGAGTAGGACAGAGGAGGGGCTGCCGGACAATTGTCTCCAGAATGGGCGCCGCTATTAAACGTACAGCTTACTAGAACGGGGGGCGGAGCTGGCTTAGGGTTTTGGGCAGGAGTGGAGGCAGCCCCTCTGGGGCTGGCAGCTGCAGGCTGGGGCTTGGTATCCGGCTTCGTCGAACCTCTCTTGATTGTTGTACTGGCTGGTGCAGGGCTATGGCTTGCCTGCTTCTGTTCAGGACGGTTAGCGAGAGCAGCGTATACGCCCGTCCCGACCAATACACCGACTAGGAAAGCTAAAAATACAAAAGCAAGCAGCCTGTGTTTTGAGAGCGCATCCGAAATTTTGGTGAACATCGATAATTTCTCCTCTTAACCTCCTTAATTATAATGACAGTCTCGCAGTATGTCTAAAACCAGGCTTTAAAAAAGATGACGGTTATGGTATGCTACATCTGTAATAGAGTAAAATAAAAACATGGCTCAGAAAAAATCTCAGGCAAAAAAGCGTTGGTTAGCTGCGGCTCTGCTGGCTGTCCTAGCCATAGTATTAATTGCGGCCTTGGAGTTTACGGATACCACCCACCTCTTTCACAAGGCCATTCCGCCCGCAAAAGTCATAGTCGCTGCCGGTACGAAGCCGGCTGGGCAGGACAAACCAAAACAAAGCAGCGGCCTCACCGAAAAAAAACTCACTAGCGGCAATGGCATCAACCAAGGCACCGCCACAGATAATCAAGGAGGGGCTTCGGCGACCCCCGAAAGCCAGTGGCTGGTAGCAAAATCCGGCGACATCACACTCAAGCAGCCGGCCGCCAATGCGACGCTCAAAGATGGCGCGGTGATAAGCGGTTCGGCCAAAGTAAGCCAGGTACAGTATCGGCTGATTGATGACCAAGTTGGCCTGCTGGCACAAGGCAGCCTGAAGGCAGTTAATGGCAATTTTTCCGGGACGCTCCACTTTCAGCCTCATTCCTCAGGCGGCCGCTTGGATATTTTTAGCTATGATGCATCAGACGCCGAGATCAACGAAATTCAAGTGATTGTAAGGTACTAGTGGCATGGGCAATATATCTAGAAAAGTAATCGCCGCCGCGCTGCTGGTCTTTAGTCTTACCGTGCTTCATGGTGCTACGGCCGCCGCCGACTACAATTCATCAAACCTGATCAGCGATCCGGTTTTTAGAGACCGCGGCTCAATGAGCGTCGACGATATCCAAAGCTTCTTAGCGGCTCGGGGCAGCGGCCTGGCCGGCTTCCATGACACTGAGGACTGCGGCAGCCCCAGCGGTTCGCACTATTCCTATTACACGACTTACTACTCCTGCGGCCAGTCCGTGCTGGCCTCCAAGATCATTTACGATGTCGCCCAGGCCTACAATATGAGTCCCCGGGTCATCCTGGCCACCCTCCAAAAGGAACAGTCGCTGGTCACCACCCCCAACCCGACAGCCAGCCAGCTGCAGTGCGCCATGGGGTACCTGTCGTGCGGCGGCTACGTTGGCTTTTTCACGCAAGTCGAAAACGGTACCTGGCAGTTTAGGACCTACGTGGAACTGATGAACGGCAATAACTGGTGGGGCTATGTGCCTTCGCAATACCCTTGCAATGACAGCGCAGCCGGTATAGCAGCCCATGATCCCGGGGGCAACAACAAGAAGTTCTACTATCCTGGTCTGTATCCTGGACGCGGCATAACATTTTATGACTACTACGGCGATGCCTACGCCAATTTTACGCTGGCTAACTCGGCGACAGCCGCGATGTACTGCTACACGCCGCATGTCTATCCCGGCAGTCCAAACGTCTACTATTCGGGCAGCTATAATTTTGTCTATTGGTTTGAGCGCTGGTTTGGTTCGACCCAAAATATCGTACCGCGCTATACCTGGACACTGACCGGCCAGCAGGCTTTCACCGACAGCAGCCGCACTATTCCCTACACCGACGGGGTAGTTAGCGTTGTGCCTGCTGGCGGCAAAGCATATTTGCGCATCCAAGCCCGCAACAACAGCAACCAGACCTGGACTCGCGGCTCAATGCGCCTCGGCACTAATAATCCTCGGGAGCGGGCCAGCATCTTTGCCGATAGCAGCTGGCTGACAAGCAGCCGTATCGACATGGCGGAAGCGAGCGTACTGCCCGGTGATATTGGTACCTTTGAATTCTCAATCACTGCTCCGCAAGCTGCAGGCAGCTACAAGGAGTACTTTAACTTGCTGCAAGAGGGTGTGACTTGGATGAATGACCTGGGGCTGTACTATCAAATTGACGTCGTCGCGCCGGTTGCAGCCAGCAATACCCAAAACACCGGTTTGGCGTCCGGGCAAGCCCTGACGCCGGGCAATTTCCTGCTGTCTCCTGATAGGCACAGCACGCTGCAGGTACAGGGCGATGGCAATGTGGTCATGTACAGCAACTTTAAGCCGGCCTGGGCCACCAAGACCTCCAGCAGCAAGGCAACGACCCTGGTCATGCAAACTGATGGCAACCTGGTGCTGTACGACTCCTCCGGTGTAGCCCTGTGGGCTTCCGGCACCTCCGGGCATGCCGGCGCCGGGGCACATTTAGTCACACAGGCTGATGGCAACCTGGTAATTTATATTGGCACTACGCCCCTGTGGGCAACCTATACTACGCTCAGCGTGCCGGATCAGCTTCATCGAGTCGACAAAACTCAATGGTCGGGCAGCAACCTGTTTGTTGGCCAGAAGCTGGAAACAGCCGACCGCAAATATTATATGACGCTGCAGGCTGACGGCAACCTGGTGCTGTATTCGCCAAACCGGGCCATCTGGAGCTCCGGTACTGCTGGCAAAACACCGGCTTTCTTGGCGATGCAGGGCGATGGCAATCTGGTACTGTATGATACGGACGGACGGGCAATTTGGTATTCAGGGGCCGGGGGCCGAGGCTCCTCAGCGCTGACCATACAGGCTGATGGCAACCTGGTGACCTACGCCGCCAACGGCTCGGCCTCGTGGGCAACTAATACTGCTGGCGTCCAGTAGCGTTTGGTCTGGATCACTTTCTGATACGATAGTGTGAGATGAAAAAAATGTACATTGACGGACTCGGTATAGTTGAGAGTCATTTTAGCGGCGTCGGCCAGTACATCCTGGGCGTGCTGCGCGGCATGGACAGCGTCATCGATGAGCGCAAAAAGAACTCTGAAAAAGTCCGGGAGATTGTGGTGATGCTGCCAAATGATGCCGTGGACAGATTCAACTCTTTTGGCTTCAAGCATATTGGGTACAGGACATTTCCAATGTCTACCGGCAAGATGCTGGCCATGTGGCACCACAACAAGCTGCCCCCGATGGACCTCTGGTATGGCCGGGGCATCTATATATTCCCGAGGTTCGTATCAATGCGCCTGGCTTTTAGCAAATCGGTCCTGGTTATTTATGACCTGTCCTTTGAGCTCCACAAAGAGTTCGTCGAAGATAATAATGTTCGTTTTTTGTCCGGGGCTGTTGGCCGGTCGGTCAAAAAATCAGACAGGATTATCACCATCTCTCAAAATTCCCGCCAAGAAGTAATCGATTTCTATCATGTACCGCCGTCCAAGGTACTAGTCGCCACACCGGCAGCTGACAAGCAGCAGTTCTACCGCCGCACTGCCCCGGAAATTCTACGGGCCAAGCAAAAATACGGCATAAAAGGCGACTACATACTAGCTCTCTCAAACCTCGAACCCCGAAAGAATCTTGAATCTCTCATTGACGCCTACAATCAGCTGCCGGACCGTATGAAACAAAATCTGTCCCTCCTTATCGTAGGCTCTGACGGCTGGAAAGCCGACAAGCTGTTTCAAAAAATCGACCGCCAGACGAAAAGCAAAGGCCGGATTATCAGGCCAGCGCAGTACGTATCCGACGAAGACAAGCCGGCTATCATCTCCGGGGCAAAACTTTTTGTCTATCCCAGCCACTACGAAGGCTTTGGTATGCCGCCGCTGGAGGCACTAGCTTGCGGCGTGCCCGTCATCACCTCAAATAATTCCTCGCTGCCTGAGGTTGTCGGTGATACCAGCGTCATGGTCGACAGCCACGATCTCGAGGCTCTGGCCGGGGCAATCGAATCGGCCATTGAGAATATTGACAGCGTGTCGCGGCGGGCTCAGTCCGCAGGACCCCGGCAGGCGGCTGCATTTTCCTGGCAGCAAAGTGCCAGTGTCTTTTTTGAAGCGGTTGATGCGCTAGACTAATCAAGCGCAGCTTTTACGACTTGTACCCCGTGTCTCTCGGCATCATTCTCGATCAATTTTACGGTGGTTTGCCTGCTGTCTTCAAAACTGTAGTAGATGTCGATCTGCTGCATGAAGGTTTCAAGTCCGTAATCAGTCGTGCTGAGATGCGGCGTAAAATTTGGATAATAAATACCGAGCTCTTCAAAATATTTTTCTTCGCGTATGCCGCTCAAAAAGACCTTAAAACTAACGTCAGCCTCCCATTTTTTGGCCGCCAGCTCAAATGCCCGCCTAGCTTGGTCGATATCCCGGCCGACGAGCAGGCCGACACAGGTGGTTTGACGCAGGCTTGAGGCAAGCTTATAGACTAGTGCCTGCTCGGGGAATTCCAAAAGTTCAACTGTCGTATCGCACTTGAGGCGGCCTAGTAATGCTGCAGCCTCCTCGTACAAATCTTTGTCGAAAACGAACAGACGTTTTGCAGCCAAGGCCAATGAGACCAGCCAGGCTGCGCTGCCATTAAGCTCAGCCAGCTTAGTCTCGATAGCCAGCCGCTCTGTGGAAATGTAGCCTTGGTCTTTGCAGGCGGCATAGAGATTTTTAAGCGAAGGGCTGTGTATATACACGTCACCCGGTAAAGCCAGGGCTTTCATAAGTGTATGGACACTGCCCTTATTGTCTGCGACATGGTAGTCAACCACATCAAAGCCGCGGTATTGCTTGCTGCCAAAGCTGGCGAGTTCTTTTGCTTCTGCACAAAATGCCAAGTAGCTTGGCCTGACAGGCCGCGGCTTAAATCCTAGGTCGTAATAATAGCTGACATCATGGTCCTGGTTGCTCCTGTCATGCTGCAGCGCCACAAAACGGCCCAGGAGATTATCTATCATGATGTTGGGAGCAGCTATGGCCCGCTGCTGGCGCTGCTGGCTTCGGCGACGGGGCTCCAGGCCTTCGATGGCTTTGGCCATGGCCTCGGTGCTTTTAGTCCACGAATACCGGGTGGTTATTCCCCCGTAGTCTGCTAGTTTTGACTGCCAGTCCTGGCCGCTCATCATATCCTCCAGCGCTTCGGCGATGTGGGCAATATTATAAGGGTCAAAATAATAAAAAGCCTCTGTGGAAATTTCACGAAATACCGATATGTCCGAGCAAGCGACCGGCTTTTTGAAATCGACGGCCTCGAGCACGGGCAGCCCCAGCCCTTCGTACTCAGACGGGAAAAGCACGCCTTGGCAGTGCTTATAATACCAAGCCAGCTCTGACTCCGTGACATTGCCGGTGAAGTATAAGCTAGGGGAGATATTATTGAGAGCATGGACGACCGAATCACCAAATGTTGAGGTCAGGACAAGCTGATACTTGCCGCCCTGCTGCCGATTAAATTTTTCAAAGCCGCGCACTCCGCGATGATTATTTTTGCGGAAATCGCCGCCGGTCGGCATCAGGATAAAAGGCTTGTCTGGCACAGCCGCCGGCTGGCTGGCTTTGCTACTGTCCCGTCCGATTGGCCCGCCGTCGATACTAACGATCCTATCCCTGCTAATACCAAGGAGCGTTACCAAATCGTTGGCGACAGTTTCCGAGATAGTCAGATAGAGGTCAGCCTCGAATAGTGTCCGGTAGTGCCCAAAATGCTGGTCAGAGTGGCCCAGGCCCAAATACATTTCAAAAAACTGCAGCATAATCAAATCGTACATAAGGATTATCTTTTTTGAATTTGTGGGAAAGCTGGTGGCTCCTTCAACGAGAAATAGAGACAGAATTAAAAATTCGACTTCGTGGTCCGCGTAATTTTTTTCAACATACTGGTCGATGACCACCCGGTTGCTATCAAGGAGTTTGGGCAAGTAGCTGGTATCTCGACGATATTTTAGATCAACTTTAGAGATAGCGGCACCGGGTACGGCCTGCTTGATGGTCGCCATCATGTCTTCGTCCATGGGTAGGTTTTGATTAAATAAGAGGGTTATCTTTCTGCTGCTGCCGAATTGGGTGTTCTGATCCAGCGAAGCTAATAGTTCAAGGGAATACTTGCCCATACCCCTGTGCCAGGCCGGGGTCTGAAAAACCTGGCAATCTATCAAAAGTACCTTATCCATGCTGTTTCCGGCTCTTTACGGCGCGAAAGACCTTTACGGCTGCAGTGACTAGCAGGCCGCGAAAAAATCTATATGCTACGCTAATGGATTGTTTTGGCCGTTTCAGATAAGCGGCCCTCTCGGCCGGAGCAAATCTGCTGTCATACTGCCTGGCCAAAGCAGCCAGTGCTTCAGTATTCATATTGGTGATATCAATGCTACTCAGATCAACATTGGGCGAAGGCACAATGTGCGCCAGCCGGTGATCGGACACCCCCAGCAGCCGCAGTATGGCCTTGTCAATCGATTTTGCGAAGTTGATGAGAGCCGGGAGCGGGCGTTCCTGGCGTACAGATTTATCCTCCAAAACATCCAGTTCGTGGCGTGACGCCGATAATAGGACGATCAGCCGCTCACAGGCTTCTTTGTAGCCTTGGGCTTGCCGGCTGAGCGCCAGGCTATCGTCATTCTCTTGCTTGCTGCTCACACCGCATCGCCCTTTATCGAGATATGAGGACTAATCACAAAGGCCGTGTTGGTATCTTTTGCTATCCAAAAAGACACGGCATCCTCCCACCAGTCATAGACCTCGCTGGCCGACTCGTCCTCAATCGAGAAATCTACCGTGTAGTCGCCCTTTCGGAAGACATCTTCCAGCTCAAACGATATGTGGTAGGTTTGGCCTTTTTTTATCGGGCCCAGGTCATAGTTTTCGATTTTGGTGTTAGTGCCGACTAATGGCCGGAGAAAAGAATCTTTCAGAGTAAACCCGATCCGGGGGTTTTTGGTATCAATATGGGCAAATAGTTCGGCGGTTATCCGGATTTTTGACGTACCGGATTCCCCGGTCTGCTTAGCTTTGATGCTCTTGATGACTACCTTGTTGTTGCCGTGCCTATTGGTGTCATTTGCCTGTGCCGCTTGCTTATCGCCGTCTTTGGGCGTAAACAGCTTGGTATACTCGGAGGCAACTTTTTGGGCATTGCCGATGATGACCAGCTTGGAATCTTCTATGAGAGCCGCTCGGTCGCAGTAATCCCTGATAGCACCCATGTCGTGCGATACGAAAATAACTGTCTTTTTATGCTTTTTGAGAGTTCTGAAATATTCAAAGCATTTGCGCTGGAAATCGGCATCGCCTACGGCTAAGACTTCGTCCACCAGCAGTACGTCAGCTTCGGCTCTGGTTGCCATGGAGAAGGCCAGCCGTACCTGCATACCGGAGGAATAGTTTTTTAATTTTTGGTCCATGAAACGTTCGAGTTCGGCAAAGGCCACAATGCCGCGGTACATATCATTGATTTGCTTGACGGAGAAGCCCAGCATGGCGCCGTTCAAGTAGACATTTTCACGGCCGGTGAGTTCGGGGTTAAAGCCGACGCCGAGCTCGATGAACGGCACCAGTTTGCCCTCAACCTGAACCTTGCCCGAGGTAGGCTGGTAGATCTCGGCTAAAATTTTCAGCAGGGTGCTTTTGCCGCTGCCATTGCGGCCGACGATGCCAAAGAACTCGCCTTTTTTAATTTCAAACGAGATGTCGCGGAGAGCGTGCTGGGTTTCGGTGATTTTGTTGTCGCGCCGCTTGGCCGCGCTGGTAAAGAGGCTCTTTACGGAGTTGGCTCTCTCGTGGGGCAAGACGAAGTTTTTGGAAACGTGCTCGACTTTGATGACAATTTCATCGGACATGCTACACCTCCTCCGCAAAATATTTAGAGCGGCGCCGGAAGTATGTCGCAGCCAGGACGACCATCACCAGCGTGGTGCCTAGCGGTATAGCCCAGATCCATTTGTCGCCGCCATAGACCTGGTAGATCGTTTCGGTCTTGTTGGTGATGAGCACGTAGCGGGCGTCCTGGATAATCTGGGCCATGGGACTGAGGATCATATACTTGGCAACGTGGTGCGGAATAATGCTGAGCGGGTAGAGGATGGGTGTGGCATAAAAAGCCGCCTGCATGATGACCTCCCAGATATAGGACACGTCGCGAAAGCGGACAAACAGCGCACTCAGGAAAAAAGCCATGGCGATCGAAAAGACAAACAGCTCGGCTATCAGCGGGATAATATACAGCGCCTGCCAGGTAATATCGACATGTCCGAAAAATATGAAAACCCCCAAGACAATAAAGTTGAGCAGCAGGTTGATAAAAGCCGAGAATGAGCCGGCCAGGATGAGGACATACTTTGGAAAGTTAATCTTGCGCAGCAAGTCGCCCTTGCCAACAATCGCGCCAACCCCCCCGGAGGTAACCTCCACGAAGTAGTTCCACAGCAGGATGCCGAGCAGCAGATACTGCGGAAAGTGCGGTATGCTCTTGTTGATGCCGATAAAACTAAACACGTAGTAGAGAGTCACAAACAGCAGCAGCGGCCGCAGCAGCGACCAGGCGTAGCCGAGCACCGAGCCTTGATAACGCAATTTGAAATCGGTTTTGACAAGCTGCTTGAGCAATATAATCGAATAGCGATAACGCTGGGTCAGCTGGTGCATTACTGTCTATTTTACCCTTAATAACTCCTTACTTCAACCGGAGGCGGTTTGGTTTTGGCTCGATGGGTGTAGTAGGCTAGGGAGGTATGCAAAAAGTTTTAGTCACCGGCGCCAACGGCTTTGTCGGGCAGCATCTGGTCAAAGAGCTGTCCGAACACGGGCTAAGCGTCACGGGTATTGGCGGACCGCAGGGCGCCAGCGACAAATCGCCGTTTGTTGACGAGTATCTGGTGATTGATCTCAACGACGTCGAAGCTGTACAGGCCATCGACTTTAGCGGCATTGACGGCGTGATCCATTTGGCCGGGCTAGCGGCCGTCGGCCCGTCTTTTGATGATCCAATGAGCTACATAACTACCAACATTGGCATTGAGATTAACATCATTGAGGCCGCCCTGGCCCAAAACGCCAAGCCGAAATTCTTAATTGTCAGCAGCGGCAGCCTGTATGATGCCGAAGCTTCGCTGCCCCTGACCGAAGCCTCCCCGACCGTGCCCAGCTCGCCGTACGCTGTCAGCAAGCTTGGACAGGAACAGATGGCTCAGTGCTATGGCCTGCGAGATGTGCACTGCGTGATCGCCCGGCCGTTTAACCACATCGGTCCCGGGCAAAACCCCGGCTTTATCGTGCCCGATATCGCCCAGCAGCTGGTGGCCTTTGAACAGGGCAAGGCCGAGACGCTGCTAGTCGGCAACCTCGACGCCCAGCGCGACTATACTGACGTGCGCGATATCGTACGGGCTTACCGTCTGTTGCTTGAAAAAGGCGAGTCCGGGGAAACCTACAATGTCTGCTCCGGCGAGCCGACTAGCGGCCACCAGCTGGTGCTTGATTTGCTAGCTGCTGCCGGTACCCACGTACCAATCAAAACTGATCCTGACAAAATGCGCCCCTCTGACAATCCCGTCATTTACGGCGACAATCAAAAACTGGTCGCGGCCACCGGCTGGCAGCCGGAAATCGCTATCGAAATTACCCTGGCCGATGTCATGGCCGACTGGCGGGCTCGCTCTTCAAGAAAGATTGACGGCTGATTCCAGCCCGAGGTCGTGCTCGACCATCATTTTGACCAGGCCGGGAAAATCGACTTCGCGTTTCCAGCCGAGTTTGGTTTCAGCTTTAGCCGGGTTGCCGAGCAAAATGTCGACTTCGGCGGGACGCATGAACTCCGGGTTTTGCCGCACGTAAGGATGCCAGTCGTCGATACCAACTTCTTTAAAGGCCAGCTCCAGAAACTCACCGATAGAGTGGGTTTCGCCGGTCGCCAGGACGTAGTCATCCGGTGTGTCCTGCTGCAGCATCCGCCACATGCCTTCGACGTAGTCGCCGGCATAGCCCCAGTCGCGCTTGGGCTCCAGGTTGCCGAGTTCGATGTGGTCCTGCTTGCCGAGATGGATACGGGCGACAGCGTTGCTGATTTTGCGGGTGACGAACTCTACGCCGCGGCGCGGACCCTCGTGGTTAAACAGAATGCCGCAGCTAGCGTGCATATCGTAGCTTTCACGGTAGTTTTTGGTAATCCAATGGGCGTATAATTTTGCCACGCCGTAGGGACTGCGCGGGTGAAACAGGGCCTGTTCGTCGTAGCCTTTGCCAGGCCGGTTGTAGTCCAGGCCGCCAAACATTTCCGAGGTTGAAGCCTGGTAGAAACGAATAGCCTTGGCGCCGCCAGTCTGGCGGATAGCTTCCAGCAGGTTGAGCGCGCCTTTGGCAGTGACGTCAGCCACCAGCTGCGGCGCTTTAAAGGAGTAGCCGACATGGCTGATAGCGCCCAGGTTGTAGACTTCGTCGGGTTTGGAAATTTCGATGGCGCGAACTAGCGAAGAAGTATCGGTCAGGTCGCCCTCAATCAATTTGATATAAGGCTGCTCTTGCTCGACCCGCAATCTTTTAGGGTTGTGCTGGCCGCGGATTATGCCATAGACGATGTAGCCTTTGTCGTGCAATAGTTCTGCCAAATGGTAGCCGTCCTGCCCTGTAATACCTGTGATTAGCGCCTGTTTTGCCATCTGTACCATAACCTCCGTCTAGATTTTGTCGTAGCTACCGCCTAGTATACCATCCGTGTACTATAGGGGTATGAAACATGTGGTTATTGATGCCCGGGAGCTGCGCACCAGCAGCGGCCGCTACGTGGAGCGCCTGCTGCACTATTTGCAGCAGCTGGACAGCAAGCACCGCTACACGATCCTAGTGAAGCCCGAGGACATGGCCGGCTGGCAGCCGACTAACCCTAATTTCCAAAAGCTGTCCTGTCCGCACAAAGAGTTCACTGCCGACGAACAGCAAGGATTGAATCGCCAAATTACGGCGCTGCATGCCGACCTGGTACACTTCGCTTTCGCCCAGCAGCCGGTGCGCTACCGCGGCCGGGTAGTGACTACTATCCATGACCTGACCACGCTGCGTTTTATCAACCCCGCCAAGCAGCGCCTGGTGTACCGCCTCAAGCAGCGAGTCTATGCCTACGTGATAAAACATGCGGCCCGCAAATCTGTGCGATTAATCACACCGAGCCAATTCGTCAAAGAAGATGTCGCCGCATTTAGCGGAGTGCGGGCGGAAAAAATTATTGTCACCCATGAGGCCGCCGACAGAATCCCGGACGCTCCTGAAGCCTTGCCGGCACTCCAAAATAAGCGTTTTATCATGTACGTTGGCCGCCCGACGCCTCATAAAAACCTGGAGCGTTTAATTGAGGCTTTTAGTCTGCTCCAAGCTCAGCACCCCGGCCTTGTCCTGGTGCTGGCTGGCAAAAAGGATGCCAATTACCGGGCAATTGAAGCCGGCGTCCAAGCCAAAGGCCTCAAAAACATCTTGTTTGCCGGCTTCATCTCTGAAGGCCAGCTGCGCTGGCTGTACGAACACTGCGCAGCCTACGTCTTCCCCTCGCTCAGCGAGGGCTTCGGCCTGCCAGGGCTGGAAGCTATGATCCACGAGGCTCCGGTCGTCTCCAGCAACGCTAGCTGCCTGCCGGAAATCTATGGAGAGGCCGCCCACTACTTCGACCCCCTGGACACAGGGGCCATGGCTGACGCCATAAACGAAGTGCTGACCGACAAAACTCTGCGCCAAAAACTCATCAAGGATGGCGCCGCCCAAGCTCAAAAATACTCCTGGCGGCGGATGGCCGAACAAACCCTGGAGGTGTACGACCAGGCTCTGGACGCCTAAGGCCTACTGTCCGGGTTTTAGCACGATGTGCCGGTCGCGGCCTTCGCCAGCTGACTCGCTGCTGAGGCCGTAGTCGGCGGCCAGCTGGTGGACGACACGGCGGTCGGCAGCATTCATTGGCTCAAGGTCCATGTTTTCGCCGCTGTCTTTGACGTGTTTCATCCAGTCCTCGGCGCGCTCGCGCAGCCGGTCGGCGCGCTGTTTTTTATAGTCGGCGACGTCAACGTTGACGCGATTATGCTCGTAGCCTTGGTTTTTGAGAGCCGTACTGGTCAAGTATTGCAGGGAGCGCATATTTTCGCCGCGCTGGCCGATAAGGAAGCCGTTGAGGTGAGTGCTGGGCACGTTTAGCTGGATGACCTCATCGTCGCTAGTGGCATGCACATCAGTGTTGAGGCCAAAAAATGACAGCAGGTCTTCCAGGTATTTTTTGCCGTACTGGATGGCTTCTTCGAGAGAATCGTTCATCGCTTGCGCCCCTTTTTCTTGGACGATTTCTTGGGTTTTGGCTTGGACGGCGGCGTGTCGATAACTTCGGCCTCAGGTATAGTCTGTACGTCTTTTTTACCGGGCCCGGCGGCGGCTTCCATTTCGGTCTCGTCTTTGCCGAGTACGATGCTCTGCTGGATATAAGCTACGATGCCCCCGACCAGCCAGTACAGGCTGAGCGCCGACGCCAAGTTGACGGTAAAGACGAAGATCATGGCTGGCAGCAAGTACAATGTGCTGCGGCCGACAGCGGCGTTAACTTCGGACTGGTCAGCTTGCTTGCCGCTGCCAGCTTCTTTGAGGATGGACCGCAGGCCGCGCGAGTCTTTATTGGATGGCAGCAGCTGCTTGCTCTGGAAAAACTGAGCCACGACGCTGCCGATAACCAGCAGCATGGCTGGCAGATAGAGGCCGCCGGGGCCGCCCAGAGCCGCGTGGCTAAGATTAACCAGCCCGAACAGGGTGTCGTCAAACTGATGGATATTGCCGGCGAGCTGCTGCATCCACGGCAAATGCTGCAGTGAGGGATAGGCAAAACTAATGATATTGTTGGGGTCGTCGATTACCCGGCGCAAGCCGCTGTACAGGCCGATCAGCACCACCAGCTGGACAATCAGAGTCGGCAGCGTACCTAGAGGATTAATACCGCGCTCCTTATACAGCTCCATCAGCATCATTGATTCTTTTTGGCGGTTGCCCTTGGTCGCCTGCTTGATTTTTTTGATCTCCGGCTGCAGTTTTTTCATGGCCTTGGCCTGGTGGAGCTGTTTTTTGACCAGCGGCCAGAGCAGCAGACGGATCAGGATGGTAAAGATAATCAGACTCAGGCCAAAGTTATGCCCCGGGATCAGGGCATAAACCAAGACCAACAGGTTAAAAATCGGTTGTACGATAAAGGTTGTGAACATAGGTTGTCTCCTACTATACCACGACTGACCGGTGTTCCGCGGTCTTTTTGAGCAGGCCTGCTACAGCCGCTTGGAGTTTTTCGGCATCCAGGCTGGCTACCTGGTCGCTAAATATGGTAAACACCAGGTCGGTGGCCGGAGGTATGGTTTCGCTTTGCTGGCGAACGGCTTCGTAGACGCGCCGGCGGATGCGGTTGCGCACCACGGCAGATTTGCTTACTTTGCGGCTGACGACGACCGCCACACGGTAGGGACGCTGATTGCTGCGCGCCGCAAATCGCAGACTCAGCAGACTGCCCCGGGCCGTCTGCCCGCTCCGATATACGGAGTTAAGGCTGCCGTACCCGTGGAAGCGGTGTGTCCGGGCTATCATTGCGAGCTACGCGTTGTTCTTTCCTAGGCGCTTTAAGCTGAGAGTTTAGCGCGGCCTTTGATGCGGCGGCGCTTCAAGACATTGCGTCCGGCCTTGGTGGCCATTCGTTTCAAGAAGCCGTGTTCGCGGGCGCGGGAGCGTTTTTTCGGTTGGTAGGTTCGCTTGGGCATGTCTGTAAGACTATAGCGCAGCTATGTGGTTTTGACAATGTTTGGCGTCGAACACCTCTGGGTTATCCACGTATGGCCAGTTATTGTCCACAGATTAACAGATTGGGTTCGCGCCTGTGTACAAGTTCGTATCTAGTCGGAGCTTTTTATCATTTGGCGCAGCAGAATATAAATGGCTGTGGAAAACTTATGAATCTTGGCGTATATTAGGTGGTACGAAGAGGAGCGGTAATGCAGACGGATGCCTTGTGGCAAGCAGTTTTAGGGGAAATTGAGCTGTCGATTTCGCACGGCAATTTTATCACCTGGTTTAAAAATACCTGCCTGCTGAAACATGCCGATGATACGGTGGTGATCGGTGTCACCAATATATTCATCAAGCAGCAGCTGGAAAAAAAGTACGGCAGCCTAATCATTAAAACCCTGGCTAAAAACGGCGTCGAAGCCACGCGCATCGAGTACAAGATGGCGACCGCCCAGCAAACCGAGCGAGCGCCGGTGGCGACCACCCGAACTTCTTTGGCGCCAGAACAAACCGAGGCCGTACGGCGCGGCAGCCAGCCAGCCGGCAAACCCGCCAACACCGTGCTTGGCAGCGGCCTGGCCCACTCCTATCGCCAGGGCCTTAACGAGCGTTATACTCTGGAAAGTTTTGTGGTTGGCGCCAGCAACGAGGTGGCTTTCGCGGCCTGCCAGGCAATCGCCGAGTCGCCCGGCACCCGCTACAACCCGTTATTTTTGTACGGCGGCGTCGGGATCGGCAAAACCCACTTAATCCAAGGCGTCGGCAACGCCCTGGCGGCTCGCGACCCCAAAGCCAAGATCCTCTATATATCCAGCGAGCAGTTTACCCAGGAATTCGTTGACGCCCTGCGCTTCCGCAAAACCGCCGCCTTTGCCCGGCACTACCGCACGGCTGACGTACTCATCGTTGATGACGTGCAGTTTATTGGCGGCAAGGAGAAAACCCAAGAGGAGTTTTTCCATACCTTCAATGCTCTTCACCAAGCCAACAAACAGATAATCATCAGCGCCGACAAGCCGCCCAAAGATATCCCCAGCCTGGAAGACCGCCTGCGCTCGCGTTTTGGCGGCGGTATGAGTATCGATATGCAAGTACCGGATTTTGAAACCCGCTGCGCTATCGTCCAAGCCAAAGCCCAAAGCCACAGCTATAATTTAGAAAATGAAGTTGTCGAGTATTTGGCCACCAATATCAACAGCAACATCCGCGAACTTGAGGGCGCCCTCAACCAGCTGCTGGCCTATTGCGAGGTCCGCGGCCTGACGCCGACACTCGGCATCACCTCCGGCCTAATCACCGTCAGCAAAAGCCGGCCCAAACATTTGAGCGCCAAACAGATCATCGAGCGTACTGCCCGCCACTTCCAAATACCTTTTGAGGATATTGTCGGCCCCAAGCGCGACAAAGATATCGTCGTCCCTCGCCAGGTCGCCATGTATATCCTGCGCAACGAGCTCAAACTGAGTTTCCCTAAGATCGCCCGCGAGCTTGGCCGCAAAGACCACACCACCGCTATCCACTCGGTTGAAAAGATTGACCGCGAAGCTCGCTCCGATGCCAGCCTGCGCATGGCAATTGCCGAAATCAAGGAGCATCTCTATGCGTAATCTAGCTTGGGTACAGCCTGTGCTTAGCACTGGTATAAACCGTGTACAAACAGGCTGTCTATACACAAGCCAGCCTGCGGCTGCCGGCGCGGCTGTTGATAAACACCCTGGTTTTACTAGTTCTACCCGGTCTTTATACCGGACTTATACGAGTGGATTTTGGCACACGTTTTCCCTGTTATTTACCAGCTTATACCCTTTGTCCACACCACCTACAATAACGAACTATAAATTTTATTTAATTACTTATTATTAAAGGAGCTATATTATGAAATTACAGGTAACCCAGGAAAACTTAAACCGTGCCCTCGGCTCAGTCGCCCGGGTCGCTAGTAGCCGCGGCACCCTTCCTATCCTCGCTAACGTTCTAGTTAAAACAAGCAATAACCGCCTGAGTTTGTCAGCCACCAACCTCGATATTGCTATCACCCACTACATTGGTGCCAAAGTAAAAGAAGAAGGCTCGATCACTGTGCCGGCCCGCCTGATGCAGGATTTTGTCGGCAGTTTGCCAGACGGCGTCATCGAGCTTGATCTCCAGGAAACAAAACTCCACGTCACCACCGACCAGTACCAATCAGTGGTTAATGGTATCGTGGCGGATGACTTCCCGGTTATGCCGGCAATTACCGTCGGTAAAAACTGGACGCTAGCTGGAAGTTTGTTTAAAAAAGCCTTGCAGCAAGTGGTTTTCGCTGCTTCCAGCGACGAAACTCGGCCGGTGCTAACAGGTGTTTTGTTGCAAACTATCGACGGGAAACTGGCGATGGCTGCCACCGACAGCTATCGTCTAGCCGAGAAGCAGCTCGGTAAAAATAAAGAGGCTGTTCAGCTGCTGATCCCCGCATCAGCTATGCACGACCTGCTGCGGGTATTAGGGGATGGGGACGACGAAATTAAAATTACCCACGACGAACAGCAAGTGTTATTTCAAGTCGGCGATATCGAGCTGGTGACTCGTTTACTCGACGGCAAATACCCCGACTACCATAAACTAATCCCAAAAAGTTTTAGCGCTGAGGCCACCCTCAAACGCGCTGACCTGGTCAATGTCACCAAAGTCTCCAGTCTATTCGCCCGCGAAAGTGCTGGCAGTGTGACGATCGAAGTTGACGAGGCTGCCGGTCAGCTTAGTATCCACGCCATCGCCTCGCAGCTTGGTGAAAACACCGCCACAGCTCCCGCCAAAATTACCGGCAGCGGCAGTATTACCCTCAACTCGCGCTATCTGCTTGATGCCCTCGGCGCCCTCGGCGGTGAAAGCGTCACCTTTGGCTTTAACGGCAAACTGGAGCCGACTTTATTGCATGATCCAGCCAGTGCTGATTATCGGCACATCATCATGCCGCTAAAGAGCTAAGAGCTCCACCTCAAGTACCCTATAATAAGCAGATGATAACTGATCTGAGGCTGCAGCATTTTCGCTCCTATAGCGACGATTCATTTGAAGTCAGTCCCGGCGTTAATATCATCGTCGGCCCCAACGCCAGCGGCAAAACTAACCTGTTAGAGGCGGTGCTCGTCCTAGCCCGCGGCGGGTCTTACCGGGCCCGAGATCTGGATCTGGTGCAGTTTGACCAGCCTTGGGCGCGGCTGGACTGTGACAGCACACAAGCTGGCCAGCGCACCGTCAAAATTATGGTCGAGCCGGAGGCGGGCAAGGCTTATGAGATTAACAGCAAAGCCTTTAAACGGTTGTCTTTGGCCCATACCCTGCCGGCAGTGCTTTTTGAGCCAAACCATTTACGGCTATTCTCTGGTGGCCCGGAGCGCCGGCGCGACTACCTCGATGACCTGCTCGAGCAAACAGTGCCCAGCTACGCCGCCACTCGCCGCCACTACAAGCGGGCGCTGGCCCAGCGCAACAGTCTCCTCAAACAGCCCGGCCGCGTCTCAGCTGCCCAAATGTTCCCCTGGAACGTGCGCTTGGCGCAGCTGGCTGGCATCGTCGTCCGGGCTCGGGCTGAGCTGGTCGCCAGGCTCAACCAAGACCTCCCTGGGCTCTACCAGGAGCTGTCTCAGGCCAAAACTATCGTTGCCGCCAGCTACAGCCACCACTGGCCGGTCGACAGCTACGAGAGCCAGCTGCTGCAAAAACTGGACAGCAGCCTGGACGATGACAGGCAGAGGGGCTTCACTAGCAGCGGACCGCACCGAGAAGACCTGGCGGTGCTATTTGACACCCACCCAGCCCAGGAAACTGCCTCCCGCGGCGAAGTCCGCACTGCCGTACTAGCCCTCAAAATCATCGAGCTGCGCATCATCGGAGCCGCCCGCGACCAAACTCCCCTGCTCCTGCTCGACGACGTCTTCTCCGAACTAGACGGCAAGCGCCGCCACGCTCTGACTGACTACCTGGCGCCCTACCAGACATTCATAACCACGACCGACGCCGATCTGGTCCTGCAGCACTTCACCGAGCACTGCCACGTGATCCCGCTGAGCTAAAGCTGGCTAATCAACTTCAACCGGGGCTGGGGTAGTGGAGAAGAGCAGCTTGCTCGGGTCGATATGATCGGATGTCAAAGTAGTTTTGACGGTTTGCAGGCAGCTGGCAGCAAAAGAGTCGTCATAGGTTACGAGGGTTATTAGCGGGCGGCTGAAGTTGATGAAGTCAGCGTAGCACTGGTCAAACTGGAATGGTAAAAATATCTTTAATTGATAGACGTAGTCCGGCGTGGTTTTTTTCGGGTCAACCCGCAATAGTTCATAGCTCGTTTTACCCCTTTTGCCTCCAAAAACTTCCGACAGTATGTATATTTGTGATCGGTCTTGGCTTGGATAGGCACCGACCACTCCGCCGGCATTATCGTTGATTGCTGCCAGCTGGCTGCTGCTTCGAGCCTGCACATTATATCTAAATAGATTCTTGCCTATCCCGTACAACAACGAGTTATCGTCAAACCACGACAAGGCAAGTACGTTTGGATCGGGGAGTTTAACAAGGGACTTCAGTTGGGCGTCGTAAATCTCCGTTCCCTCGTCGCCGGTAGCGGCTATTTTTGTACCATCGGGTGACCATTGGTAGTCATAAGCGTCCAAAGGCTCCCCTTTGGCAGTTATCTTGCCGCTGTAGTTTATTACTTGGGACTCTCCGTCGTTGTCCTCAGATCCAGGTGCCTGGGCTGGCCGGAGTTGAATGAGAATTGCGTTTTTGCTTGCCCTCAGTGAATCAATTGTCCCTTGTGGTGTAAATAGTTTTCTGAACGACCCAGTACCTGACTGTATAAAAATTGATTTGCCATCAGACACCACAAGTGTGCCGCTGCTAGTTAGATAATAA